>MEQT01000304.1 GCA_001770325.1 Betaproteobacteria bacterium RIFCSPLOWO2_02_64_14 | reverse complement strand
ACGGGTATTGCCGCCGCAGATGTCGACGTAGCGGCATGCGCCACACCGCCCCTTCAACTGCCGAGGTCGCGCCTTGAGTCCTGCCATGAGCGGGTCCGACCGGTCCTGCCAGATCTCGGAGAATGGCCGCTCGCGCACGTTGCCCAAGCTATGGTGCCACCACATGGTGTCGGGATGGACGTAGCCGAGATTATCGATGTTCGCCACGTTGACACCCGAGGCGTTGCCGCCCCACTGCGCGAGTTTGGCACGCAGGTGCGTTTCGAGATCGGGAAAATGGCGGCGCACCCAGAACAGGAAGTAAACGCCATCCGCGTCGTTGTTCCCGGTGGTGAACTCCTTGCCGAGCCCGCGCTGCTGGTAGTCCCAGCACGTGTCGAACACGAGGTCCATCGCCTGGCGCGTGAACTGGTGCTGCGCATCGTCCTTGCGATTGACGTTGCCCCGGCCCGCGTAGTTGAGGTGCGAGAAATAGAAGCGGTCGACGCCCCCGTCCTCCACCAGGGCGAGCAGCGCCGGCAGGTCATGGGCATTGTCGCGGGTCATGGTGAAGCGCACGCCGACCTTGAGTCCGGCATCGCGGCAGAGCCGGATACCGCGGAGCGAGCGGTCGAAGGCGCCTTTGAGCCGCCGGAAGCGGTCGTGGGTTGCGCGCATGCCGTCGAGCGAGATGCCAACGTAGTCGAATTCGATTGCTGCAATGGCGCCGATCATCGTCTCGTCGAGCAGCGTGCCGTTGGTGGACAGTCCGACGTAGAAGCCCATCGCCTTGGCGCGCGCTGCGATCTCGAAGATGTCGCGCCGCAGGAGCGGCTCACCGCCCGACAGGATCAAGACCGGCGCCCCGAAGCGCTTGAGATCATCCATCACCGCGAACGCCTCCTCGCGGTCGAGTTCACCCGCAAAATCCTTGTCGGCCGATATCGAGTAACAGTGCCTGCAGGCGAGATTGCAGCGGCGGATCAGATTCCAGATCACCACCGGGCCCGGCGGCTCGCGCTTTGTCCCGAGCGGCGTTGGCGCAGCAACTTCATGCATGAATTGGCTCACCCGGAACATCTCACCTGCTCCTCAATCCTCAATCCTCGATCCTCAATCCCGCCTTCTTGAGAGATCGTAGGTTGGGGTGAACAATGGGAACCCCAACAATCAACATTATCATGCGTTGGGCATCACTGAGTTCAGCCCAACCTACCTTTGGTGTGCACTCAGCACTCAGCACTCAGCACTGTCTTTATTCTCAAGCCGGTCTTCTTGAGGATGCGCGTGCTGTAGAGCACATCTTGCGCGCGGCACGCTACACCCAGCAAATCGGCGATCTCCGCGACTTTCACCTCGACCTCCCCGCGCTCTCGTCCATGCACCATGGCGAACAGGTTGTAGCGCCAGTGCGGCGGCACGCGCGGGCGATGGTAACAGTGACTGACGAAGGAGAGCGCGCCGACGCGCGCGCCGAGCTCGTTTACCCGCGCGTCGTCCACGTCCCACACCGACATGCCGTTCGCGCGCACGCCGAGCGCGTAGTGGTTGGGCACCGCGCCGATGCGCCGGATGACGCCCAGATCAAGCATGCGCTGGAGCCGGCGCATGACTTCTTCAGGCGCAAGGCCCACCGCCCGCGCCACGGCGTGGTAGGGCTCGGGCGTGAGCGGCAGTCCGGCCTGGGTCGCGACCACGATGCGCCGGTCGGCGGCGTCGAGCGCGATGCCACGCACGTCGTTCATGGCGCGTCCGCCGTCAGCTTCAAGTCCACAAAAAACTCGCGGAGCTTGGGCAGGTTGAGGACGGGAAGCCCGGTCGCCTGCTCGATCTTCGCGACGGCTGCTGCGATCCCGGCCGGCGTCTCGGTCGCCAGCACAAACCACATGTTGTAGTCGTGCGCCCGCTCGTAGCTGTGGGCCACCTCCGGCAGCGCATTGACGATGCGCGTGACGCGGTCGAAGGCGGCGCGCGGCACGCGCAGCGCCGCAAGGCTGAACGCCCCGCCCATGCGCTCGACCTGGTACATCGGGCCGAACCGGCTGAGCGCGCCCTTGTCAACGAGGCGACCCACGCGCGCGATCAGATCATCCTCGTCCAGACCGAGCTCGGAGGCGACGGCGGCAAACGGCCGCGCAACGACCGGGAACCCTTCCTGCAGGCGGTTGACTATGGTGCAGTCCAACTCATCCATGCGCTGCTCCACCGACGTAGCGCGCGCCGTGCTGCTTGAAGCAGCGCCGGCTGAAGAGCACCTCGTGCGGGTACTTTACGAGATCGCAGCGCGCATCCATCCCCGCAATCTGCGCGAGCACGTGGGTGCGGCCGCGCCCGTGGATCATGCAATACAGGTTGTAGCGCCATGCGGGAAGGCGGCGCTCGCGCCGGTAGCACAGCGTCACCTCCGGCAGCCGCGCCACCGTCCGGCCGACCTCGGTCACCTCGGCATCGGGCACGTCCCACACCACCATCGCGTTGGCGCGGAAGCCGAGCTGCCGGTGACGAACGATGGCGCCGATGCGCTTGATCACGCCGTCCTCGACCCAGCGCGCAAGTGTCGCGAGCGCCTCATGCTCGGGCATGCCGGCGCGGCGCGCGAGTTCCGCGTAGGGTTCGGGCACGAGCGCCAGCCCCTCCTGCAACGCGATCACCAGGGCGCGTTCCCGCGGCGACAGCGCCATCTGCCGGGCGCGCCCTTCGCGCACCACTTCTCTCGGCGGTGCCGCGTCGCGCTGCGCGAGGTCGAAGCCGAGATCGATGTGGTACGGCTCGATCATGGGCAGCGACAGCACAGTACCACACCTTGCGGCGCTTTCGATCGCGCACACCACTGTCTCGACCCGAGCGGGGTCCGGGGCTGTGACCACGAACCACAGGTTGTAAGCGTGTTCGCGTTCGTAGTTGTGATTGACCTCCGGAAAGCTATTCACGAGACGGGCAACCGCCGCGAGCCGTGCGGCCGGCACGCTCATGGCCGCCAGCGTCGCCGCACCGATGCGGCCGGGCGCAAAGGTCGCGCCAATGCGGCTCACCTTGCCGCTTGCCTGCAGCCTGGCGAGGGTGTCGAGAGTCTCGGCTTCAGAGCGTCCCAGCGCGTGGGCGATGCCTGCGTACGGCCGCGCGTGAAGCGGGAAGCCGCGCTGGTAATCGTTCAACAGGCGAAACTCGAACCCGTCCACGTCACAATCCCATGCGTGCGGCACGCGAGGTGAAGAAAATTCCGCTCGGCCTTTCCGCGCCGATGACAGTCAGCGGCCTGAGCGTGGCCGTATCGTAGATCGTGACCCGATTGTCGTCGCGCGAGGAAATCCACACTTCTTCGCCGCGCGGGGTGAACTCCATGTGCAGCACGGCCCGTCCCGGCTTGAGCGTCGCCCGAATGGTGCGCGTTTCGGTATCGACCACCTGCACGGTATCGTTGTGCGGGGGCGCGAAGTTGACCCACACCTGCCGTCCGTCGGGACGCGCCATGACGAATACCGGCTGCCCCGCGACCGGAATGCGGCCCGCTTCCTGCCAGGTGTCGGTATCCACCACCAGCACCTCGTGCCGGCCCACCGCCGGCAGGAACGCGAAGCGGCCGGCGATGCCCCAGGTTTCGAGGTGCGGCATCTTGTATACCGGGAGCGGTTCGGCCCCGCGACCGTAGTTTGGCAGCACGCGCTTCACACCGCGTTCGGGATGCCACAGATCGAGCAGCGCGAGACCGTCTTCACCGAACAGCCCGGCGAGGTAATAGCGCCCGTCCGGCGTTACGAGCGCATCGTATGGCTCGCGTCCGATGTCGCGGAATTTCGTGATGACCGGATGGTTCGGGACGCTCAGATCTGCGAGCCAGATTTCGCCCCCCTCGAACAGACTGAACACGAAGCGATTGCCGGGCGCATCTTCCAGTCCGACCACCTTGGCGCGACGGCTCCCGTCATAGACGGTGGGAATGTCGGCCAGCAGTTCCAGAGTCTCGGCTGAAAACACCTTCACCCCGCCTGGAACGTAGTTGGCCACCGCGACGAGCCGCCCGTCCTGCGAGATCGCGCCGCCGATGCTGTTGCCGGCCTGCACCACGCGTTTCACGATCCGCCCGCGCAAGAGATCGACCTTGCTCAGGCCGCCGTCGCGCCCGAACACAAACGCGTAGCGGCCGTCGCGCGAATACACCGCGGAGGCATGCGACAGGTCGCCGAGCCCATTGACGCGCCCGATGGCAACGCGGCGCGTCGTGTCGACGAGTTGCAGCGTGCCCGCGGCGCGTTCGACGACGATGCCCAGATCGCCGGTGCCGCGGGGCTCGACCGTGGCGCAACCTGCAGCCACCGCCAGACATAGCAGCACGCCCTTACCGTGCATCCGAAATGCCTCGCGCGAGGTTTCCCGCGATCCACGCCGCTTCGGCTTCGCGACGCAGCAGGCGCCAGCGCGGCATCGCCGTGCCCGGGCGGCTATCGAGGATCATTGTCTTCAGGTGTGCGGCGGGTTTCCCGGCCAGCGCTTCGGGAGTAAGCGGCGGGCACAATCCACCGCGCAGCCCGGGTCCGAGCTTGAACGGGTGCGGCAGTCGATATGAGTGGTCGTCGAGCCTCATCATTCCGTCGATCCGGTCCCGTTTCAGCGCTCGCTCCTGTTTCGAGAAGTCTATGGCCCGGGCGGGCAACTATCATTAATCCAGATCAAGCAACTGGTTGGATCCCCGTCCAAAACCAACGCTCGTAGGTCCGGCCGTCCAAGCCCGTCTTCAACATGGCCGTTCCGTTGCCGTACCTGTTGATCCATATCAAGTAAATTCTTCTGCGGAGTTTCATAATGGTCGCGGTACAAGACCGAAGGGCGCGGATGAACATTGCCGGAGTGTTGGTTCATGCCAACGCGCAACGCATGCCGCAGGTGCGCGGCGTCATCGAACAGCTGGCTGGCGTAGAGATTCACGCAATCTCCGAAGCCGGCCATCTGGTCGTCACCCTGGAAAGCGAGAACGATGAGCAGCTCCTGCTCACGCTCGAAAGCTTGCGCACGATCCCCAGCGTCTATTCGACTTCCCTCGTATACCACCACTGCGAGCCGGATGAAGACCAACCCTGCGCGAAGAAGGAGTGCAAGCCATGAACATGACGCGACGTGAGTTCATCAAGTCGAGCGCCGTGGCCGCGACCGCCGCCGCCGCCGGTGTAACGATACCTGGCCTGGACGAAACGCTCGCGGCGGCGCCCGACCCGGGCGTGCGCTGGGACAAGGGCGTGTGCCGTTACTGCGGCACCGGGTGCGGTGTCCTGGTCGGTGTCAAGGATGGGCGCGTGGTCGCCACCCAAGGCGACCCCGACGCGCCGGTAAATCGCGGGCTGGCGTGCATCAAGGGCTATTTCCTCGCCAAGATCCAGTACGGCAAGGACCGGCTCACGCGCCCGCTGCTGCGCATGAAAGACGGCAAGTTCGACAAGAGCGGCGAGTTCGTGCCGGTCTCCTGGAAGCAGGCCTTCGACATCATGGAAGAAAAGTGCAAGGCCGCGCTGAAAGCGAAAGGCCCGACTTCGGTCGGCATGTTCGCCTCCGGCCAGTGGACGATCTGGGAAGGCATCGCCGGCGCCAAGTTCATGAAGGCGGGCCTGCGCTCCAATAATATCGACCCGAACGCGCGCCATTGCATGGCGAGCGCCGTGGCCGGGTTCATGCGCACGTTCGGCATCGACGAACCGATGGGTTGCTACGACGACCTCGAGCACGCCGATGCATTCGTGTTGTGGGGCTCGAACATGGCCGAGATGCACCCGATCCTGTGGTCGCGGCTCATCGACCGGCGGTTGACCGCCAAGCACGTGAAGGTCGCGGTGCTCTCCACATTCAGCCATCGCAGCACCGAACTTGCCGACCTTGAGATCATCTTCAAGCCGCAGACCGATCTGGCGATCATGAACTACATCTGCAACCACATCATCCAATCGGGCAGCGTAAACGAGGACTTCGTCAAAAAGAACGTCAACTTCATGAGGGGCGTCACCGACATCGGCTACGGCCTGCGTCCCAACCATCCGCTGGAGCTGGTGGCCAACAACAACGGCTATCCGGGCGCCGACGGCAAGCCCAAAGGCGACCCGAACGCGGCGAGCCCGATCACGTTCGACGAGTTCAAGCAGTTCGTGTCCGAATACACCGCCGACAAGGCATCCGAGCTATCGGGCGTGCCGAAGGACAAGCTCGAGGCGCTCGCCAGGCTCTATGCCGACCCGAAAACCAAGGTCGTGTCGTACTGGACGATGGGCTTCAACCAGCACACGCGCGGCACATGGGTCAACAACATGATCTACAACTGCCACCTGCTGACAGGCAAGATCTCCGAGCCCGGCAATGGCCCGTTCTCGCTCACCGGCCAGCCGTCGGCGTGCGGCACCGCGCGCGAAGTGGGCACGTTCGCGCACCGGCTGCCCGCCGACATGGTGGTGATGAATCCGAAGCACCGCGAGGTCGCCGAGCAGATCTGGAAGCTGCCCGCAGGCACCATCCCCGGCCAGATCGGCTTGCATGCCGTGGCGCAGGACCGCGCATTGAAGGACGGCAGACTCAACTTCTACTGGGCCTTGTGCACCAACAACATGCAGGCGGGTCCCAACCTCACGCAGGAGCGCTATCCGGGCTTCCGCAATCCCCAGAACTTCGTGGTGGTCTCCGACGCCTACCCGACGGTTAGCGCGCTCGCCGCCGACCTGATCCTCCCCGCCGCGATGTGGATGGAGAAGGAAGGCGCCTACGGCAACGCCGAGCGGCGCAGCCAGTTCTGGCGCCAGCAGGTCAAGGCGCCGGGCGAGGCGAAGTCCGACCTGTGGCAGATCGTCGAATTCTCCAAGCGCTTCAAGGTCGAGGAAGCGTGGGGCGAAGAGTTGGTCGCCAAGCTGCCCGGGGTCCGCGGCAAGACGCTGTTCGACGTGCTGTTTGCCAACGGCGAGGTCAACAAGTATCCGCTCAAGGACCTGCAGCAAGGGTTCGAGAACGACGAGTCGAAGCACTTCGGCTTCTACCTGCAGAAAGGGCTGTTCGAGGAATACGCGAAGTTCGGGCGCGGTCACGCGCACGATCTCGCGCCATTCGATACGTACCATAAGGCACGCGGGCTGCGCTGGCCCGTGGTGGGCGGCAAGGAAACGCTGTGGCGTTTCCGCGAGGGCTACGACCCGTACGTAAAGAAAGGCGAGGGCGTGCGCTTCTACGGCAAGCCAGACGGCAAGGCGGTCATCTTCGCCCTGCCCTATCAGCCGCCGGCCGAATCTCCGGACAAGGACTACGACCTGTGGCTCGCCACCGGCCGCGTGCTGGAGCACTGGCACTCCGGTTCGATGACGCGGCGCGTACCCGAGCTGTACAGGGCGGTGCCGGATGCCTGGGTGTTCATGAACCCGAAGGACGCCGAGTCGCGCGACCTGAAGCGGGGCGATGTGGTGAAGGTGGTGTCGCGGCGCGGCGAGATCCGGACGCGGGTCGAAACCCGCGGCCGCAACAAGCCGCCGGTCGGCCTGGTGTTTGTGCCGTGGTTCGACGAGTCACGGCTAATCAACAAGGTCACGCTTGACGCCACCTGCCCGATATCGAAACAGACCGACTTCAAGAAATGCGCGGTGAAAGTAGTAAAAGCGTGAGGAGTGGTGCATGAGGGGTGAGGAGCAACTGCTGCCCGCTCCTCATTTCCAACACCGGCGATGGAAGGCGAAGGCAAATTCGAGGCGGCAGCGCGCCGCCAGTTCCTGTTCGACACGGCGAAGATCGCGTGCGGAGTGGGCATGCTGGGACTCGGCCTCGGGCTCTACACCACGCACGCCAGAGCGCTGCCGCCGACTGCGGTCCGGCCACCCGGCGCGCGCCCCGAGCCGCAGTTCCTCGGCGCCTGCATCCGCTGCGGGATGTGCGTGCGGGACTGCCCTTATCACATCCTCGATCTAGCCAAACTGGAACAGGACACCGCGACCGGCACGCCGTATTTCGTGGCGCGCAGCGGCCCGTGCGAGATGTGCGAGGACATTCCGTGCGTGAAAGCCTGTCCGACCGGCGCGCTCGACCCCAAGCTCACCGACATCAACCAGGCGCGCATGGGCCTTGCGGTGCTGGTGGATCACGAGACCTGTCTCAATTTCCTCGGCCTGCGCTGCGATGTCTGCTATCGGGTGTGCCCGCTGATCGACAAGGCGATCACGCTCGAGCAGCAGCGCAACCCGCGCAGCAAGCACGCCATGTTCATCCCGACCGTGCACTCCGACCAGTGCACGGGCTGCGGCAAATGCGAACACGCATGCGTACTGGAGACCGCAGCGATCCGTGTGCTGCCGCGCCAACTGGCGAAAGGCGAGCTGGGCGGGCATTACCGCCTCGGCTGGGAAGAGCAGAAAAAAGCGGGCCGGCCGCTCATCGAGGGCATCATCGACCTGCCGGACCGCGTGCCGGAGAGCACGAAATGAAACAGGGTATCGGCGCTGAAGCAATTCGCGTCAAAGGCTGGTTCGCGACGCACCAGTGGCTGCTCGCGCGCCGCGCTTCCCAGTTCGCGGTGCTCGCGCTGTTTCTCGCCGGGCCGTGGCTCGGCTACTGGATCGTCAAGGGCAACCTTAACTACAGTTTGACGCTTGGCGTGCTGCCGCTCGCCGATCCGTACGTGCTGCTGCAGTCGCTCGCCGCCGGACATCGCCCCGAACGCAACGTGCTGATCGGCGCGGCGATCATCCTGGCTGCGTATTTCCTGGTCGGCGGGCGCGCCTACTGTGCGTGGGTATGCCCGGTCAACGTGGTGACCGACGCGGCGCATTGGCTGCGCGCCCGGCTCGGCAGGCGCCGCGGTGCGCGGCTCTCGCACGCCACACGCTACTGGATTCTGGCCATGACGCTGGCGCTCGCTTTGATCACCGGCACCATAGCCTGGGAACTGGTGAATCCGGTTTCGATGCTGCACCGGGGCATCATCTTCGGCATCGGCGCCGGATGGATGGTCATAGCCACGGTGTTTTTGCTCGACCTGTTCGTCGCCGAGCGCGCGTGGTGCGGGCACCTGTGCCCGGTCGGCGCGTTCTACAGCGTGGTCGGCAAATTCAGCCCGCTGCGCGTGTCAGCGGTGCGGCGCGCCCAGTGCAACGACTGCGCCGACTGCTACGCCGTGTGCCCGGAACCGCAGGTGATCAAGCCGGCGCTCAAAGGCGCGGATCACGGCATCGGCCCGGTGATCCTGTCGCCTCACTGCACCAACTGCGGCCGTTGCATCGACGTCTGCTCCAAGGACGTCTTTGCCTTCGCTACCCGTTTCAGCAATCGCAGCGAACCGCAGGCCCATGACCAACGGCCCGCAATGCGGTCGGCTGAAGCGCCCGTTAAACTGTCCTGACGCCAAGGAGTCGCTCATGAATAAGTCCGTCACGATTCTTCTCTCTGCACTCGCTGTGATGATTTCGCCGTCGGCAGGCGCGCAGGATGCGGCATCCGGGGTGCAAACACTGCGCGGCGCCGATGCCGCGGCCACCGACCAGGCGCCACAGGAGCAGCGCTACCTCGGCAAGGGTCCCGGCAGCCAAAACCCGATCACGCGCACGTTTTCCACGCAACCGCCGCTGATCCCGCATGCCGTGGAGAACTTCGATGTGGTTACGCTCCAGGGAAACCCGTGCCTCGCCTGCCATGGACCCGAAAACTACAAGCAGATAAAGGCACCGAAAGTGGCCGACAGCCACTTCAAGGACCGTGCCGGCAAGACGCTCTCAGAGGTGTCGCCGACGCGCTACCAGTGCACGGCGTGCCACGTGCCACAGGCCGATGCGAAACCACTGGTAGACAATACCTTCAGGGGCGATCTCCGGAGCGCTCCGAAGAAGTAGTTGCGCTCGACGACGATGCCCAGATCGCCGGTGCCGCGGGGCTCGACCGTGGCGCAACTGCAGCCACCGCCAGACATAGCAGCACGCCCTTACCGCGCATCCGGAATGCCTCGCGCGAGGTTTTCCACGATCCACGCGGCTTCGGCTTCCGATAGCAGCGGACGCCATCCCGGCATCGCCGTGCCCCTGCGGCCATCGAGAATCATCGCCTTGAGATAGGCGGGTGGTTTGCCGGCGAGCGCATCCGGAGTAAGAGCGGGCCCCAATCCGCCCTTCAGGGTCAGCCCGTGACAGGAACCGCAATCGTGGCGCACGAATTGCGCCAGTTCCGCCTGGCGCGTGGCGGTAACCGGGTTGACGCCCGATTTATCGGAGGACTCGGCTGCACCTGCCCGTGCGGCGACCGTGACCGCAAGCGCCGCCGCGAGCAGGGAGCAACAGAAAACTGACGGTGGGCCGTATGGCATAGGGCACTCCGGCGCCGTCAGGGAACCGCACGCTTATTTCAGCGCGAGGATCCAGGCGACCAGGGTCTTGATATCCGCGTCCGACACCGCCGCGTTGGGCGGCATCGGCACCGGCCCCCAGGCCCCCTGCCCGCCTTTCTTCACCTTCTCGGCAAGCTTGGCCGCGGCATCCTTCTGCCCCCGGTACTTGTTCGCCACGTCCTTGTAGGCCGGGCCGACCAGTTTCTTGTCGACCTGGTGGCACGCAGTGCAGTTGTGCTTCTTGGCGAGCGCTTCGTTGGCCTGCGCCGCCGGCGCGACGAACAAGGCGCCTGCCATCAGGCCAAACAGCGCCGCGGAGATTGGTTTCATGCGAGTGTTCCTTTCCTAGTAGATGTCGTGGGTCGTGTTGTAGACGTTGAAGTGTCCCGTCGGCGTCACCAGGCGCGGATCCTTGATCACGTTCTTGAGCTTGCGCGTCTTGTCGTCGACGATCACCAGTGCGGATTGCTGGTTCTTGGCGCTCCACACGGCAAACCACACTTCGTCGCCCGCCTTATTGTACTCCGGCTGCACGACACGCTTCGCGCCTTCTCCGACTCCCGCCCATTCCGCGATCGGCAGAATCTCCGGTTTCTTGTCGAGAGCGTTGATGTCGAACACCGCGATCGATCGGCTGATCTTCGCATCCGGGTTGAGCGGGGTGTCGACCCACAGGTTCTTCGACTTGGGATGGGTCTTGATGAAGAGATTGCCGCCGCCCTGCCCATTGAGAAATTGCACCACTCTCCAGGCATGCTGTTTGTTCTTCGCAGGATCGGTACCGATGATCGCAATCTTCTCGCTGCCCAAATGGCCGGTCGCCCACACCGGCCCGAACTTGGGATGCACGAAGTTGGCGCCCCGGCCCGGGTGGGGAATCTTGTCGACGTCGATCAGTTTCTCCAGCCTGCCTTCCTTGGAATCCACCACCGCGATCTTGTTCGACTGGTTGGCCGCAACGAGGAAGTAGCGCTTGGTCGAATCCCACCCGCCGTCGTGCAGGAACTTCGCCGCCTCGATCTCGGTCGTCTTGAGGTTGTTGATGTCGCGGTAATCGACAAGGAGCACCTTGCCGGTCTCCTTCACGTTGATCACGAACTCGGGTTTGCTGTGGCTGCCGACGATTGCCGCCACCCGCGGCTCGGGGTGGTACTCCTGGTCGCCCACGGTCATGCCGCGGGTGCCGACGATCTTCAGCGGCTCGAGCGTGTCGCCTTTCATGAGCACGTATTGCGGCGGCCAGTACGCGCCTGCGACTGCGTACTT
>MEQT01000303.1:8842-18137 GCA_001770325.1 Betaproteobacteria bacterium RIFCSPLOWO2_02_64_14 | reverse complement strand
TTTGCCTTGGGCTGCAGTTCAATGTACTCGGAGGCGTGCACCGGCCCGGTCACCGTGCCATTGATAACCGCGTGGGAAACGCGGATTTCGCCCTCCACCTGTGCATGCTCTGAAACCACCAGAGTGCCTGCCTCACCCTCGGCCGCCGCCACGTTGCCGCGCACCCGGCCATCCACCCTTAGTCCCCCGGAAAACGTGATGTTGCCATCGATCGCGGTGCTCGCTCCGATCAGGCAATCGATCCGGCTTTCCAGTTTTTTTGCCTTGTTTCCGAACATGGTGACCCCTCCTCACGAAATCTTCAACGTCTGGGTTAGTTTAGGCGCTTTGCTGCCGTTCTCAAAGACCCTCACCTGCATGGTGTTCACCACCGCATCCGGCGCCAGCTTGAACGTCCCCTCCACCCGCTGGAAGAGCTTGAAGTTGAGCTGAAACTCCCTGGCGCCCTGCTCGCCGGGCTGGGGCAGCGTCAACACCAACGGCCTGCCGTCCTGCGCCACGTTCAGCACGAACTGGAGGCTCCCCCGGAACTCCTTGACGCGCTGGCCCGCATACACCAGGAGCAGCCGGTAGCGGTACTCGCCCGGCATGCCGCCGGGTTCGAGGCGGAAGCGGTTGACGCTGAGCGCCCCATCCGCCGCTGCCACCGGCATCAGCGACTGGAAAAAAGCCAGGTCCTCCTTGAGCGTCGCGTTCTCTTCCGTCAGCGCTTTCACCTGCTTCGCCACGTCGCCGTGGGTTGCGCGTTCGATCTCCAGCTGGCTCTCGGCCTGTCCAACGCGGCTCTTCAATGCACCGATCTCCTGCTGCTGGCGCGCGATGGTTTCGTTCAGCTTCGCGAGTTCCCGGTCGGCCTCCATCTTGCGAAAGCCGGCGAAGGTCATCCCGAAATCATAGGTCGCCCAGCCGATGCCGACCACCAGCGCGCCGAGCGCCACGATGCCGAGCCAGCGCCAGTACCACGGCATGTGCGTGCGCACGGCGACGCGCGGCGCCGCGATTCCGAACTTGCGCTTGAGCGTGCGCCACAGCGGCATCGTTCCCCTCGGCGCTCAGGGCAACAGGGCGATCTGCCCGAGCCCCGTGGTTTCGGGCAATCCGAACATGATGTTCATGTTCTGAACCGCCTGGCCGGCGGCGCCCTTCACCAGATTGTCGATCACGCACAGCACCACCGCGATATCGCCACCCTGCGGCTGGTGCACCGCGATGCGGCAGAAATTCGCCCCCCGCACCGAGCGCGTGTCGGGGTGGCTGCCAGCGGGCATGACGTCGACGAACGCCTCCCCGCCATAGCGCTTCTCGAAGAGCGCCTGCAGGTCGGCGGGCCCGGTAAGCCGCGCGTAGAGCGTCGCGTGGATGCCGCGGATCATCGGCACGAGGTGCGGCACGAATACCGTCCTGACGGGCACGCCGGCGATCTGCTGCAGCCCCTGCACGATCTCCGGATAGTGCCGATGTCCGAGCACGCCGTAAGCCTTGAAATTGTCCGATGCCTCCGCCAGCAGCGTGTGGACTTCGGCCCGGCGTCCCGCACCTGAAACGCCGGATTTCGCGTCGGCGATGAGGTGATCCAGATCGACGACGCCGGCTTCCAGCAACGGCAGAAATCCGAGTTGCACCGACGTTGGATAACACCCCGGGTTGGCGACGAGCCGTGCCCCGCGTATCCGCTCGCGGTTGACTTCGGGCAGGCCGTAGACCGCTTCGGCCAGGAGTTCAGGGCAGGCATGCTTCATCCCGTACCACTTTTCCCACACGGCAACATCCCGGATGCGGAAATCGGCGGCAATATCGATCACGCGCACGCCGGCATCGAGCAAAGCGCGTGCCCCACCCATGGCGACGCCATTGGGCGTCGCGAAGAACACTACATCGCAGCCGGCGAGCGTCGTCGCGGAGGGTTCGGTGAACCTGAGCGCCACGCGGCCGCGCAGGTTGGGAAACATGTCGGCTACCGGGGTGCCGGCTTCCGTGCGCGAGGTGATCACGCGCAGTTCCGCGTTCGGATGCTGCGCGAGCAGGCGCAGCAACTCCACACCGGTGTAACCGGTGCCGCCCACGATGCCTATGCTGATATTCCTGGCCGCCATAACGCGTTATTGATGCGCCCTTCGCGCCGACAAGTCAATCGGTGCCGGTCACCCCTATAAACGACAAAGCCGCCCGCAGGCGGCTTCGATCCGCGAGGAGCTTGTCGAACATCGTCCCGACAAGCTCCTAACGCAAAACCGTTCCATGACGGACAACATGAAAACAGCCTCGAAAAAATGAGTTAGAACCCACTCCAGTCGGCACCATCGGCCAAGAGAGGTAGGGCGTCACTCAGCTAGACTGCAAATTTCCGGGCGGTCTTGTCCAAGGATTTTGCCGGACAGGGTACCGGCAAAATCCTAGCGCTTCGAGAACTGCTTGCGGCGGCGCGCCTTGTGCAGGCCAACCTTCTTGCGCTCCACCTCGCGCGCGTCGCGCGTGACGAGTCCCGCCTTCTTCAGCGCCGGTTTGAGCGTCGCATCGTACTCGATGAGCGCGCGCGTGATGCCGTGCCGCACCGCACCCGCCTGGCCCGACTCCCCGCCGCCATGGACGTTGACCGAGATATCGAAGCTTTGCAGCCGCTCGCTCAATGTCAGCGGCTGGCGCACGATCATGCGTCCGGTTTCACGCGAAAAGAACTCGTCGACGGGCTTGCCGTTAACCGTGATGGCGCCCGTGCCGGGTCTCAGAAACACGCGCGCCACGGCGCTCTTGCGCCGGCCGGTACCGTAGTTGCTCTGCACTGCCATAGGATTCCTCAGATCTGAAGCGCTTTGGGTTGCTGGGCCGTGTGCGGATGATCGGTGCCCGCGTAAACCTTCATCTTGCGCAGCATCGCGTAGCCGAGGGGCCCCTTGGGCAACATGCCTTTCACCGCCATTTCAAGCACGCGCGTCGGATGGCGCGCGTGCAGCTTGCCGAAACTCGTGCTGTAGATGCCGCCCGGATACGTGCTGTGGCGGTGATATATCTTGTCGCGCGCCTTGTTGCCGGTAACGCGCAACTTCTCGGCGTTGACCACGACGATATAATCGCCCGTGTCAACGTGCGGCGTGAACTCCGGCTTGTGTTTGCCGCGCAGGCGGCGCGCGAGCTCGGCGGCGAGGCGGCCCAGCACCTTGCCTTCCGCGTCCACGATATACCAGTCGTGCGTGACTTCGTGCGGCTTGGCGGAAAACGTCTTCATGGGTGTCGTCCTGCAACTGGCGCCGCATTCGGCGCGAGGGAAAGCGGCGGATTCTATTGTAAATCAGGGGCCTGTGTCAAATTTACCGGCCTCGTGGGCAAGCGGCGGCCCGCATCGCGAACTCTCTTTAAACAACAGCTTATGCTCGACTGGCTGATCCGGAACGCGGTCGCTTCGGCGCTTCTGCCGCCTGGCTGCCTCCTGCTCCTTGCGGCAGGCGGGCTGCTCGCGCTCAGGCGCTCGCCGCGCACGGGGCAAACCCTCCTGGTGCTGAGCGTGGTCCTCCTATACGCGCTCTCGACGCGCTTTGTCGCCGATCAACTCCTGCAGGCGCTGGAGGCGCCGGCGCATGACCCGCTCGCCAGCCCTGCGGGACAGGCGATCGTGGTGCTGGGGGCGGGAACCTACTTCAACGCTCCCGAATACGGTGGTGACACCGTAAATGCCCACGGACTCGTGCGGCTACGCTATGCAGCCTACCTGCATCGCGCCACCACCAAGCCGATACTCATCACTGGTGGCAGCCCGCAGGGCGCGGCGCAGGCGGAAGCGGCCCACATGGCCGCAGCACTCAACCGGGATTTCGGCGTTCCGGTCGCCTGGATCGAGGACAAGTCGCGCACCACGCTTGAGAACGCGCGTTACTCCCGCCGCTTGCTGGGCGCTGCCGGCATTGGCACCGTCTATCTGGTCACGCATGCGTGGCACATGCCGCGCGCCGTTCGCGCCTTCGAGAGCGCGGGCTTCACCGTCATTCCGGCGGCGACGGGTTACGCCACGCGCTACCGGCTCACGATACTGGATTTCGTCCCCGATGCGCGCGCTCTTGCGGACAGCAGCAGGTGGTTCCACGAGGTGATCGGCATGGCGTGGTATCGAATACAATTGATTCTGGCACGCGGGCAGTGAGCGCGGCGCGACACCGGCGCCGCGTATCCACCCGGAAGGCAAGCGATGAAGGCTCGCATCAAGTGGATTGAGAACGTCAGTTTCGTCGGCGAAGCGGAAAGCGGTCACGCCATCGTGATGGATGGCGCGCCCGAAGGCGGCGGGCGCAATCTCGGGCCACGGCCGATGGAAACGGTATTGATGGGAACCGGCGGCTGCACCGCCTACGACGTGGTGCACATACTGCGCAAGAGCCGGGCGCCGATAACCGATTGCGTGCTCGAGATCGACGCCGAACGCGCGCCGGAGGATCCCCAGGTCTTTACCAGGATTCACTTCCACTTCATCGTAACCGGCAAAGGGCTCAAAGCGCCGCAGGTCGAGCGCGCAGTCCATCTTTCCGCGGAGAAGTACTGCTCGGCGTCGATCATGCTCGCCAAAACCGCCGCGATCACGCATGACTTCGAGGTGAGGGAAGCGGAGTGAAGCCGCCGCACGGGCGGCCGTCTATTCGAACCTGACGTTGTGCCCCCGGATGATGTGCCCGAGGCGGCACACCTCGGCGACCACGAAAGCGTCGGACTCCGCGGGCGAGGTGCTGTCCGCGATCGGCACGAGGCCTTTCGCAAGGCGGTTCTTCAGTTCTCGACCCTCTCGATTGTGCCACTCGCGCACGAGCGGACGACGGCTTCGAGCGCGCAGATCGTGGCGCGCATGTCGTCATGCGTGATCGGGTACGGCGCGCGTCCCAGTGCGGCATCGGCGAAGGCCTCCAGGTTCGCCAGCACCGTCGGTGCCGGCGGAAACTCGCGCGTTTGCATTTTTTCGCCGCGCAATCTCACATTCATGATCCAGCCTTGCGGGGTTTCCGGGTGCTCCTTGTCGAGGAGCTCGGCCCAGCCGTGGCTGCCGTAAACGGCAAACCGGCCGACAAATGGAGTCGCGAGGATTCCGGTAATCGACGCACTCGCTCCGCTCCTGAACGCGAGCAGCATCGCGAGCGTGTCGCCGTTTGCGAGCGCGCTGCCGAGCTGGCGCACGGTGGCGTGCACGCGCTCCGCTGCGCCGAGAAAATGCACCGCCATGTCGAGCATGTGTATCCCCGTTGCGGTCAGCGGGCCGGCCGGCGCCTCGCGGCTGGAAAGCCGCCAGTTGTCGGCCGGCAGCGCAAGAAACTTGTCCTGGCTCAGGTTCGCTTCGATGTGCAACAGCGTTCCCAGGCTCCCCGCCGCAACGAGTTTCTCCAGTTCCAGCACCGGCGTGTCGAAGCGCCGCTCGTGACCCACGCCCAGCGCGACCTTGTTCTCCTCAACGGCGGCGATCGCCCGCACGACCTCGCCACGCGACATGGCAAGCGGCTTCTCGCAGAATACGTGCTTGCCGGCGCGCGCCGCCGCCACGATCTGGGAGCAATGCAAGGTGTGCGGCGTGCACAGGATGATTCCCTGCACTTCCTTTGAGGCCAGCGCTTCGTCGAGATTGTCCGCCAGGGGAAGGCCGGCTTCTGCCGCGAATGGGGCGGCGGCTTCGCGGTTCGGATCGACCAGCATGAGCGGGCGCAGTTTCGCGCTCTTCCGCAGGAAGCCGACGATCGTGCGGCCCCACCAACCCACTCCTGCAACGGCGACTTTCAACATGGCTTGCTCGACACGTTCAATGCGGGCGCGGCGATCCTTTTCTCACAATATGAACGCCCTTGATCGATCGCCTCTTGTAGGATAGCCTCTCGACACGCATTGCAGCAAGCCACACACCCGGTTTGCCGGGACCTTCGTGATCACATTATGAAACAGCAGCGCGCGCCTCCTGCCCTCGCGCACATTCGCTTGTGAGTGACGCGTCAGCGGGGGGATCGAGGAGCAAGAAAACAATGCCAGACCAGACACGCGTCGCGGTCCTGCGATCGCCCAGAAAGTTTGAAATCGTGGAACGGCCACGGCCGGTCGCCACGACAGGCGAAGTCATCGTTAAAATCGCAGCCACGGCGGTATGCCACACCGATCTCGAAATCTATACCGGCCACCATGCCGGCGTGCGCTATCCGGTCGTGCTTGGGCACGAAGCCACCGGAACGGTCGAGTCGGTCGCGACCGAAGCGCCCGGACTGAAGCCGGGCCAGCACGTGCTCATCAACCCCGTCATCACCTGCGGGCACTGCGATTCATGCGCGCGCGGGCTCGCGCACCTGTGCCGCAACGCCGGATTGTTCGGCCGGGAGATCGAGGGCTCGATGAGCCAGTACGTGCACCTGCCGGCGCAGTATCTCTTCCCGCTGCCTTCGCACCTGCCGCTGCCCGAAGCCACGCTCATTGAGACGCTCGCGACGGTGCGTCACGCACAGGTGCGTGCCCGCCTTGCGCCAGGCGAATCGGTGGTGGTGCTGGGACAGGGCACGACGGGTCTGCTGCACACCCGGCTCGCCGCGCTGTCGGGCGCGAGTCCGGTCATCGCGGTCTCACGCACGCGGTGGAAGCTCGACATGGCGATGCGCATGGGCGCGAACCAGGCGGTGGATAAGAGCGCGGAAGATGCGGTCGATGAAATCATGCGGCTCACCGGAGGCAAGGGCACCGATGTCGTGATCGATACGGCCGGCGGCGCCGGCACGCTCAAGGCCGGGATCGACATGCTGCGTCCCGGCGGCCGCTTCTGTTCCTTCTCGTTGAGCCACGAGCATGTCACCGGCTTCAGCGCCTTTCCGCTGTACATCAAGGAAATCACCATTATCGGCTCGCGCGCGCTCACCCCCGACGATATCAACGCCGCGATCGCGCTGGTCGCCTCGGGCAAGATCGACGTCTCCGGCTTCGTCACCACCACCTATCCCCTGGACCATGCGGGCGAAGCGTTCGTGGAGTATGAGCGCAACCCCGGGCGCTATCTGCGCATCGTGATCGACTCGGGCGCCGATGGCCGGTGAACCGGGAACAGTGAACAGAAAACGGTGAACTGTGAACGGTAAACAGTTAACGGCAAACAGTTGCAGTCGCCGGGCGGTCGCACGCATGAGTCGATCACGGCTTACAGTTCTCTGTTCACGGTTCACGGATCACGGTTCACTGAGTAAGCGAAGCGTACATGGATGACATTTTCATCACGAACGACGACCAGCGCGCGATCCTGAAGACGGTCGCCCGCTTCGTCGATGAGGAGGTCGTGCCCCGGGCGGCCAAACTCGACGCGGAGCCGGACCCGGCGGCGGGTTTCTCGTGGGAAATCGTCGAGAAGGCGCACGAACTGGGCATCCGCACCATGACGCTTTCCGAGCGCTGGGGCGGTCTCGGCACCGATTCGCTCACCACCGCCATGGTGATCGAAGAACTCGGCAAGGGAGACATCGGCGTCTCCGTGATCTTCGCCCAGACGCTCAAGATCGCGCAGATCATGCAGAAGGCGTTGAACGCCGAACAGCAGCAGCGCGTGCTGCCGAAATTCGCCGCCGACCCGCGCGGGATGCTCGCGATCGGTATCACTGAGCCGGACAACGCCTCCAATTACTTCCTGCCCTATCCCACCCCGTTTCGCACGCAGGCGCAAAAGATCCGTGGCGGGTGGATCGTCAACGGCATGAAGCATTTCATCTCCAACGGCAATCGCGCGAGCCACTATCTCATCTTCGTGCAGACCGACAGGGACAAGCCGATGGCCGAAGGCGCGACCTGCTTTCTGCTGGAGCGGGATCGTCCCGGCTTTTCCATCGGCCGCGTGCACGACAAGATGGGAGAGCGGCTGGCGAACAACGCCGAGTTGATCTTCCAGGACTGTTTCCTGCCCGACGGAAACGTCGTGGGCAGCGCGGGCGAAGGATTCGGCGTGCTGGCCGAGTTCTTCCCGCAGTCGAACGCCTATGCCGCCGCCACCGTGCTCGGAGTCGCCGGCGCCCTGCACCAAAAGGCGATCGAGTGGGCCCGGGTGCGCGTGCAGGGCGGCAAGCCGCTGATCGAGCACGACGGCATCCGCGCGCAACTCGCCGAGATGCGTATGCTGATCGATGCCTCGCGCTCCTATATCCATCGTGCGTGCTGGCTCGCCGACCATCAGGAGCACGGGTGGGACCGGACGCTGGGGGCGCTTCCCAAGGCGATGGCCTCGCAGGCGGCGTGGAAAATCGCGACCTGGACCATGGAAATCCACGGCGGCCACGGTTACATGAAGGAGCTCGGCGTCGAGAAGCTGGTGCGGGACGCGGCGGCGTTTCTGCATTCGGACGGGGTCAACCGCACGCTGTTCCTCAAGGCCGCCAACTTCATGTTCAGGGACTGACAGCGGATCGCGACGGGGCGCAAGCGATGAAGGCCATGGTCCTCAAGGGCGCAAACCAGCCTTTCGAAATGATGGAGGTGCCCGATCCCGTCGCCGGCCCCGGGGAAGCCGTCGCCCGGGTCCTCGCCTGCGGCTCCGGACTCACCATACAACACATCAAAGCCGGGCGGATCAAGGCCGGTTTCCCGCGCATCATCGGCCATGAGATCACTGGCGAGATTGTCGAAATTGGCGCCGGGGTAAGAGGGCTGGCCGTGGACGATGCCGTGACCGCCTACTACTATCTCAATTGCGGTCACTGCCGCTGGTGCCTCGCGATGCTGGAGCCGCTGTGCGAGAACTCGGGCGGCAACGTCGGGCGCAACTGCGATGGCGGCTACGCCCAGTACATCAAGCTGCCCGCCCACATCTTCATCCGGCTGCCGCAGGAGTTGGACCACCGGGCGCACCCCGCGGAGATCGGTGTCATCACCGATGCCCTCGCCACGCCGTACAAGGTGCTGCGCCGGGCACGCGTCAAGGCCGGGGAAACCGTCGCCGTGTTCGGCGCGGGCGGCGGGGTGGGCATCCATCAGGTGATGATGGCGAAGTGGGCAAAGGCGCGCGTGATCGCTGTGGACGTCGTGCGCGACAAGTTCGACGCATGCCGCAAAGCCGGCGCCGACGAAGTGGTCGATGCCTCGGCCGGCGACCCGGCGCAGGCGTTGCTCGACCTGACGCATGGCGAAGGGGTCGATGTCGCGATCGACTATGTTTCGATGACTTCGACGCTGGAAGCCGGCGCGAGGGCGCTGGGCCGCCGCGGGCGGCTCGTCACGCTGGGCGGGGCCGGGCAGATTTTTCGCGCCTCCTCGCTCGACATGCTGCTCAAAGAACAGGACTTGCTCGGGAGTCGTTACGTCACCCGCGTGGAAGTTCTGG
>MEQT01000303.1:0-8822 GCA_001770325.1 Betaproteobacteria bacterium RIFCSPLOWO2_02_64_14 | reverse complement strand
CGCCGCGAGGTCTGGCCCATCGTCACCGACATCCGCCCGCTGGCCGAGGCCGAGGCCTTGCACCAGCGCCTGGAACGCGGGCAAGTCACCGGCCGCGCGGCATTGCTCATCCCCTAGGAATTTGCCGGGCCTCGTCCCGACAAACTCCTTACGCAAAACCGCCTGCAGATAAATGAAATCAGGAATCAGTATGAACATGAGATCGACTGCGTACCAGTGTGCAATCACGATCAATGGAGTTGGCAAGTGATGCAACTTTGCTGCAGATGTACGGGCGGTTTTGCGTTTAGCAGCATGTCGGAACATCGTGTCCGACAGGCTGCTACGTCCGAAGGACGCGCATGAAGATCGACCTCCACAACCACGTAGTGCCGCCGACGATCGTCGATGCGATCGCCGCCAATCCTTCCCGCTACGGCACAAAGTTCGAGTTGAAGGACGGCAAGCGTTACTTCAGCGTCCATGGCCCGCTCGCGGAACTGAAACCCGAGTTCTACGACGTCGACGCCAAGGTTGCGTGGCTGGACCGGGTCGGCCTCGATGTCGCGGTGATCTCGGTCGGGCCGCCGATCTACTTCTACGGGCTCTCCCCCGAGGTGGGGCTCGAGGCGGCGCGGCTCGCGAACGACGGCATCGCACAGATGGTGGCACGCCGCCCGGAGCGGCTCCGCGGCATGGCGCACCTGCCGATGCAGGATCCCGACGCCGCGGTCACCGAGCTGGAACGCGTCGTGAAGGAACACAAGTTCAAAGGCGTCGAGATCGGAACCTCGATCGAAGGTGAGCCGCTCGCGCACCCGAAATTTCGCAAAGTGCTGCGCGCGATCGAGCAGCACGGCTGCTTCATCTTCGCGCATCCCTATCAGTGCCTCGCCGCGGGCGGCATGGACGACTATTACTTGAGCAACTTCGTCGGCTTCCCGCTCGATACCACGCTGATGGTGTCGCACCTCATGTTCAGCGGTGCGCTCGACGAATTGAAACAACTGCGCATCCTGTGCGCGCACGGCGGCGGCTACGTGCCCTATCAGATCGGTCGTTTCGTGCACGGCCATCGCGTGCGGCCGGAACCCAGGAAGCACACGCAGACCTCCCCGCGCGACCTGCTGCGCCGCTTCTATTTCGACGCGCTGACGCACGACGCCAAGGCGGCGCGCCACCTGATCAACATGGTGGGGGCCGACCGCGTCGTCATCGGCACCGATCACCCCTTCGACATGGGCCCCGACGATCCGGTCGGTTCGATCGATGCGATTCCGGGTTTGACCACACAGGAGCGCGAGCAGGTCTACGGTCTTACCGCCAGGTCGCTGCTGGGCGAAGGCTAAGGAATCGCGAAACTCACCAATCTGTTATTGCGAGGAGGCTGGGCCGACGAAGCAATCTCGCGGCGTGCGCGGCGGCGTTGCCTGCAACGGGATTGCTTCGCTCCGCTCGCAATAACAGGATAGTGGGCCGCTCCTTGTGAGCGTCCGCTGACACGCAGGCATAGGAAGAAATATGAAACGCAAGGAACTGGGTGTTGCGGTAATCGGTTCGGGCAGGATCGGCAGCCTGCGCGCGCGTCTTGCCGCGAGGCACCCTTCCGTCGGGTTTCTCGCCGTCTCGGATATCGACCCGGCGCGCTCCCGCGCGCTCGCCGAGCTGACCGCCGCCGACTTTCACTCGACTGACAACGACGAGGTCATCGCGCGGCCGGAGGTCAACGCCGTGATCGTGTCCACGCCGGAACACGAGCACGTCGCGCCGGT
The DNA here is from genome assembly GCA_001770325.1 of Betaproteobacteria bacterium RIFCSPLOWO2_02_64_14. GTDB lineage: Bacteria > Pseudomonadota > Gammaproteobacteria > Burkholderiales > SG8-41 > DSOT01. The sequence continues at coordinate 7,071 of MEQT01000303.1, read as the reverse complement.
GTGCCGGGCACTGGAACTCGGCAAACCGGTGCTGATGGAAAAGCCGCTCGGCCTCACACTGCGGGATGCCGACGCCATCCTCGATACCGTCGAGAAAACCGGCGGGAGCCTCCGCATCGGTTACATCCGCCGCTTCAAGCGCTGCTTCGCCCGCGCCAAGGAGCAGGTGCTGCAGGGCCATCTCGGACGCATCACGGGCGGCACGGCGCGCGTCTACAACACCCGCGCCCAGGCGTTCGAAATCCTCAAGCGCAACCCGGAGGCGACGCCGGTGGTCGACGTGCTCACCTACTTCGTGGACCTCATGCTGTGGTTCCTCGAAGGCAATCCGCCGGTGGAAGTGGTGGCGCGCGGCCAGACGGGAATATTCAAGGAGGCGGGATACAAGGTGCACGACGTGACCTGGGCCATCGTGACGCTCGCCGACGGTGCCGTCATCAATCTCGGCATCAGCTACGCGCTGCCGGCACGCTATCCGATCCTCGGGCAGTCGGACCGGGTCGAACTGCTGGGCACCGAGGGCACGATGATCATCGACGACGACCACCGCGATCACATCCTCTACACCGAGAAGGGCATCGGCCACGCCTACGTTCCCGGCCACAAGATCCACATGGCGTTCAGCGGCAGCAATCCGTCGGGCGACTGGGCGGTCGGCGATTACTGGGGCCCGCTCGGCAACGAAACGCGCTCGTGGCTCGACCATCTCGTCACCGGCAATCCGACCCCGCATGCGACACCGGCGCAGGCGCGCCTCACACTGGAAACCACCGTCGCGATCGAACGCGCGGTGGCGACGGGTCAGAGCGTGCGGCTGCCGATCGAAGCCTGAGTTCTACAACCAGAAGGCCGTGCGGGTCATGATGCCCGATGCGAATCGCATTGCGCGCTTCGCGGGTTCCGGCAACTCCCCTCCGCCGTGATTGAGCGCGCTCGTGGCGTGGCGCGCCTCGTCCTCGCGCATCTGCTCGAGGATCGCCCGGCTTTTCTCATCCCCCGCCGGCAGTATTTCCAGGTGCCCGGAGAGATGTTCCACCACCTGCCGCTCGGTTTCGGCGAGAAAGCCGAGGTTCCAGCGATCGCCAAGGAGGCCGGTCGCAACGCCGATCGCAAACGAGGTCGTGTAGAAGAGAGGGTTGAGGACGCTCTTCCGCCCCCCCAGTTCTTCGATGCGGCGCTCCGTCCACGCAAGATGCTCGGTCTCCTCCTGCGCCGCCCGTTCGAGCGCGCTTTTCGCCGCCGAATCGCGCGCCGTCAGTGCCTGCCCCTCGTATAGCGCCTGGGCGCAGATCTCACCGGTGTGGTTGACGCGCATGAGGGACGCCGCCAGAGTGCGCTCGCGATCCTCGAGTGGCCTCGCTGGCACGGCTTCGCCCGGCACCGGGCGCACGCTCTGCGCCGGCGCAAACAGCGTGCGCAACCCCCTGTCGAAACCGATGATCAGGCGGTCGATGTCGATCATCGCGCGCTGGACTCCGCTGACGCCTCATTCATGGCGAAGAGGCGCGCGAGCTCCTGCCCGGGATCGGTGGCACGCATGAACGCCTCGCCTACCAGGAAACAGTTCACATTCGCTTCGCGCATCCGCGCTACGTCAGGGGGTTTCAGAATGCCGCTCTCGGTGACCACGATCCGGTCGGCGGGAACGTGCCCGAGCAAATTCAGCGTGGTTTCCAGCCGGGTTTCGAAAGTATGCAGATTGCGGTTGTTGATGCCGATGAGTGGGGTCTTGAGCGCGAGCGCGCGGTCGAGTTCGGCGCCGTCGTGCACCTCGGCGAGCACCGCCATGCCGAGCTCGCGCGCGCCCGCCTCCAGTTCCTGCATCCGAATCGGATCGAGCGCGGCAACGATCAACAGGATGCAGTCCGCACCCGCTGCCCGAGATTCATAAAGCTGATACGGATCGATCATGAAATCCTTGCGCAACACCGGCAATGTACAAATCGCCCGCGCCTGCCTCATGTCCTCGATCCGCCCCTGAAAGAACTGCGCGTCGGTCAACACCGACAGGCACGCCGCGCCATGGCGCTCGTAACTCATCGCGATCGCGGCCGGGTCGAACTTCTCCCGCAGCACGCCTCTGCTCGGGCTCGCCTTCTTGATCTCGGCGATCACGGCGGGCTGTCCGCCGGTCATCTTCGCGCGCAGCGCGCCCGCAAAGTCGCGCGGCGGGGGCGCCACCTTCGCCTGGTCTGCCAGCGCTGACAGAGGTATCGCTGTCTTGGCAGCGGCAACTTCCTGTTCTTTAACCTCGAGTATGCGCTGCAGGATATTCGCCATGCACGTCAACCGGGGATGTCCAGTGACAGGTTGCGGTCCGAGCGGCGCGCCCGGCGTGGCGGCTCATTCAGCAATTCTAGTTGCACACCTGACACCTTGGCGCGGGCAGCATCGCAGTACTCGGCACGCGTATCGATCCCGACCGAATTGCGGGCCAGTGACAGGGCCGCCTGCAGCGTGGTACCCGACCCCGCGAACGGATCGAGTACCCAGTCGCCTTCGTCGGTGAACAGCTTGATGAACCACTCCGGCAGTGCGCCCGGAAACGCCGCGCTGTGGTTCCGGTTGCCACACTCGGTCGCCATGTGCAGGACGTTCGTGGGATAGGCCAGGTCGCGTTTCAACCAGTTGGCGATGTTCTTGCCGAAGCCGCTTCTCACCTGCGAATCAAACCGCACGACATCATTGCGGCCAAGGGACTTTAACCGCGTGTCGGCCCAGTCCCCCATCGGCACCATGACCGCCTGTTGATTCATCTTGAATTTGCGGTTGCGGGTGAAATGGAGGCACCGCTCCCACGCATCACGGAAGCGGTTCGGCCATTTGCCGGGGTAACAGTTCTTCTTGTGCCAGATGTACTCCTCGGTCCACAACCAGCCCTGCCGCCGCAGTGCGAGGATCAGTTCGAGCACGAAGGTGTGGCGCTCGCCTTTCTCCGCCTTTTCCTTGATGTTGAGCACGAAAGAGCCGGTGGGTTTCAACACCCGCAGGAACTCCGCGGCGCGCGGCAGGAACCACTCCACGTAATTCTCGGGCCGGACACCGCCGTAAGTCTTGGCGCGCCGGTCCGCGTACGGCGGCGAGGTGACGATCAGGTCGAACTTCTCGTCCTCGAAGCGCTCGATCACATCGAGACAATCGCCCTGATAAACCTCTGACACCAGCTTCATACCTGTATTCTGCCTGAATATCGGCGTTTATCGGCGTACATCGGCGGCCAGCCGTCCTTCCCAAAGTCAAAAGCTGCGCGTGAAGGCGACAAACTGATCGAGTTTTCGGCGCGCCGCCCCGCTCGCAAGCACCGTGCGGGCCTGCTCCACGCCGTCACCGAGGGCGGCGGCGAGCCCCGCAACATAGATACTCGCTCCGGCGTTGAACGCCACAATGTCGCGCGCGGCGCCGTCCTGGTTCTCCAGCGCGGAGATGATCATCGCCTTCGACTGCTCGACGCTCTCGACCCGGATCGCGTCATGACCCTGCACGCGCAGGCCGAAATCCTGCGGCGCGATGGTGTATTCGCGGATATCGCCGTCCTTCAGCTCCCCGATCATGGTCGGCCCGCTGATCGAAATCTCGTCGAGCCCCTCCACGCCGTGGACGATCATCACGCGCCGGCTGCCGAGGCGCTGCAGCACGCGCGCCTGAATCCCGACCAGATCGGGATGGAACACCCCCATCACCTGCTGCCGCGCGCCCGCGGGATTGGTGAGCGGGCCGAGGATGTTGAAGATGGTCTTCACGCCGAGTTCGCGGCGCACGGGCGCTGCGTGCTTCATCGCGCTGTGATGGTTCGGCGCGAACATGAATCCGACCCCGACCTCGGCGATAGAGCGCGCGACCTCCTCGGGCTTGAGATTGATGTTGGCGCCGAGCGCTTCCAGCACATCGGCGCTGCCCGACTTGCTCGATACCGAACGGCCGCCATGCTTGGCGATGCGCGCGCCCGCGGCAGCGGCCACGAACATCGCCGCGGTCGAGATATTGAACGAATGCGCGGCATCACCTCCCGTGCCGCAGGTGTCGATGAGGTTGGGCTCGTCCGGCACCGGCACCCGGGTCGCGAAGTCCCGCATGACCTCGGCAGCAGCCGCGACCTCGCCTATCGTCTCCTTTTTCACGCGCAGTCCCGTGATGATGGCGGCGATCAGCACGGGCGAGACCTCGCCGCTCATAATGTTGCGCATGAGCGAGAGCATCTCCTCGCGAAAGATCTCGCGGTGCTCGATTATCCGGGTCAGCGCTTCCTGCGGTGTCACGCTCGCCCCCCTTCCAGAAAATTCTTCAGCAGCCGGTGCCCGTGCTCGGTCAGGATTGACTCCGGATGGAACTGCACGCCTTCGACCGGCAGCGTCTTGTGCCGCACCCCCATAATCTCGCCGTCATCGGTCCACGCGGTCACCTCCAGGCAATCGGGCAGGCTTTCCCGCTCGATCACCAGCGAGTGATAGCGCGTCGCCTGGAACGGCTGGGGCAGCCCGTGAAACACGCCGGCGCCACAGTGCGCAATGGCCGACGTTTTGCCGTGCATCACCTGTTTGGCGTGCACGATGCGCCCGCCGAACGCCTGGCCGATGCTCTGGTGCCCGAGGCATACGCCGAGGATCGGCATAGCGCCCGCGAAGCGCTGGATGAGCGGCACCGAGATGCCCGCCTCGCTCGGCGTGCACGGGCCGGGAGAGATCACGACGTGCGCGGGCTTCATGCTGGCGATGTCGTCGAGCGTGACCGTGTCGTTCCGGTAGACGCTGACCTCCTCCCCCAGCTCGCCCAGATACTGCACCAGGTTGTAGGTGAAGGAGTCGTAGTTGTCGATCATCAACAACATGATGAGCCTATCGCGTTTCTAATTCAGGGCGTGACAGACGCGCGCTGCAGCGGCTTGAAATGCCTGCTCAGCGCGATCCCCTGACGCTGGTACGATGACTTCACACCGCTCCCATAGAGCCGGTTCGGCTGCGCTGTCAGACGCTCATAAGTCAGCCTGCCAACCACCTGCCCGTGTTCAAGCACAAACGGAACTTCGTACGACCTGACTTCGAGAACCGCCCGCGAACCCTCGCCTCCCGCATCCGGATGGCCAAACCCGGGGTCGAAGAAACCCGCATAGTGAACCCGGAACTCCCCGACCAACGTGTCGTAGGCGATCATTTCCGCCGCGTGCGTCGGCGGAACCTTTACGGGTTCCCGTGATGCCAGGATATAGAAGTCCGCGGGGTCCAGGATGAGCCCCCCACGCCGCGGTGCGTGAACCGGTTCCCAATAATCCAACACGTCGTAGTGCTGCACCTTGTCGATGTCAATCAGCCCGGCGTGGTTCTTGGCTTTATATCCGATGAGCCCTTCCGATGCCTCGCCCCGCACGTCCACCGATACCGGGACACCGTTGCGGATTTCGTCTTCACTGATCGTGGAACCGACGACCTGCTGCTCTTCCTGCAAACGTCTCATGGCCTCATCGGTGCTGGGTGGATTCCCGCGACGTATTCTGATCTGGCTCAACCTCGATCCTTTGCGCACCAATACGCTGAAGGTTCGCGGCGACACTTCGGCATAGAGGGGCCCTTTGTACTGCTCGCGGACCCGGTCAAATTCTGTGCCGTAGTCGGTGATGAGTCTGGTAAATATGTCAAGCCGGCCGGTGGAGCTCTTGGGATTGCCCATCGCAGACGTGCGGCGCCGCAGGGACAAGCCTTCAAGCAACGGGACGATATAGACACAACCACGCTCCAGAACCCCGCCGTTGCTGATGTCCATCTTGTGCATCGCGAGGTCGTCGAGCCTTTGTTCGACGGTCGCACCCTTCCCGGGCAGGAAGCTTGCGCGAACCCGATATGCGACGGGTCCCAGGCGAAGATCGAGGCTGGCGGGCTGAAATTGATCTTCGTGGATCGGCTCCAGGGCGAAGATTTCTCGGGTCAGCCTGACCTGACGTTCGAGCTCCTGCGACGGCAAAATACCGGTCGAATGCAAGGCCTCCCCCGCATCTTCCTCCAATTCATCGAGGAGGCCCTGCCGTGGCTGGGTGTGACGATCTGGGGCCGCCTGGCCCAACAAATCGCTCGACGCGTTCTCGGACATCAATTTCGTGGTACTTCGCATAGCACCCCAGGCTGCAAAAACTACCATCCTTTTTTCTGGCCGGAGCCAACGCGCATGGTCTCAGGGAAGGGGCTCCCGCAGTACGGACACACCCCGCATTCCCGGCAATCTAGCAGATAAGATGCCTCGGTATCAGCCGATTTTCCCGGCTCGGTGTTTGCCCGCTCCGTCAGCAACTTATCGCGGATCATGCGCGAGCCATGCCGGCTGGGTCAAGCTGCTACGAAAGGGTGCGAAGCGCCAAGATAGGCCACCCCAGGCTGTCGCTACGTATCGCCGGAACGGGCTGCAATTGAGCGCGCAATGCTTCCGGTGCGCCTTGGATCTGCCCCGAGATCGACGACTATTGAAAGACCGGCAGCTCTCTCCCGAGAACGCTCTGGTGTTACGCGAGACTCGTCAAACTCCCGGAAGGCCTGCTATTGAGAGTAGAGCTGAGCAAGGCTGTCAACAATCGATTTGGGAAGAGACTTGTCGTACGGGTCGGCTCCGCTCATCTTTTCGGAACCGACAAGCCCTGCATACGTCATCACCTTGGTTCCGTTTACGCTAATGACCAACACCTGCCGCGGGTTCTTATACCACTCGAACGACACATGCCCGGACGGGTCGGGCGCAACGTTGGGTGGTGGACAGAGCGTTGGAAGCAGAGTAATTAGCTCCCGCGCTTCGTTGTAGGTATTCTCCGTAATCGGCATAGCGTCGTATCCGCCCCAACCCGGTTGCGAGCAGCGCTCATAAAGTTCGTCCAGGTTCGCCAGAAGAACTCGTCGCGGCTGTCTGTGGACGGCTGGGACATCGTGATGTCGTGGCGTAGCCATCGGAGAGTTCCTCTCATTCAAGCTGCGTATCGAGGCCCGCTTCGGCCATCTCGGCCGCCCGCAGCAGCGCCCGCGCCTTGCTCTGCGTCTCCTGCCACTCGGCCGCGGGCTGCGAGTCGGCGACGATGCCGCCGCCCGCCTGGACATGTAG
>MEQT01000302.1 GCA_001770325.1 Betaproteobacteria bacterium RIFCSPLOWO2_02_64_14 | reverse complement strand
CGCGTGACGCGCGCGGAGCCGTGGCCGCGCGGCGCGGCTGGTTTTCCCCGAAGGTCTTGCCGGACGAGGGATACAACTGTCCGGCGTTGGTGGCGGGCTGGTGTTCGCTGTCACGGCCGCGGTTGGGATTCGCGGATTCACGTTCTGGCTTCGACCCGCGGCCATGGTTCACGGGTTCGGTCGTCCGGCTCGACCTGCGGCCGCGGTTCGAATCGCGGCTGGCGTGCCGCGCGGGCTGAGTTTGCCGCGCGCGCTCCTGCGATGCCGGCGCCGGTCCTGATTCGAATCCCGTCAGGACATGCTGCTCGATGCGACGCCCGAGCAGCCTCTCGATGCCACTCAGCAGCGATCGCTCTTCGGGTGCGACGAGGGAGATCGCCTCTCCGGTGCTGCCGGCACGGCCGGTGCGGCCGATGCGGTGCACGTAATCTTCGGGAACGTGCGGGATGTCGAAGTTGACGACATGCGGAAGTTCCTCGATATCCAGTCCGCGCGCGGCGATATCGGTCGCAACCAGCACGCGCACCGCACCGGCCTTGAAATCCGCCAGCGCTTTGGTGCGCGCGGGTTGGCTCTTGTTGCCATGTATCGCGGTGGCCTGGATCCCGCCCCGGCAAAGCTGCTCTGACAGACGGTTGGCGCCGTGCTTGGTGCGCGTAAACACCAGCACCTGTCTCCAGTCACCTTCGGAAACCAGGTGCGCGAGCAGGTCGCGCTTGCGCGTCTGCCCGACGGGGTAGACGCGTTGCGCGACGAGTTCGGATTCCGCGTTGCGCCGGGGAGCGACCTGGATCAATGCCGGCGCGTGCAGCAGTCCATCCGCGAGCTTGCGGATGTCGTCGGTGAAGGTGGCCGAGAACAGCAGGTTCTGCCGTTTTGCCGGCAACAACGCGAGGATGCGGCGTATGTCGCGGATGAAGCCCATATCGAGCATCCGATCCGCTTCGTCGAGTACGAGGATCTCGACGCGGGATAAATCGACCGTTTTCTGCTGCACGTGGTCGAGCAGACGGCCCGGCGTCGCAACGAGAATATCCACGCCGCGCCGCAGCGCCTGGATCTGCGGATTGATGCCGACACCGCCGTAGATCAGCGTGGATTTGAGCGGGAGGTATTTGCCGTAAGTGCGCACACTCTCTTCCACCTGCGCCGCGAGTTCCCGCGTCGGAGTGAGGATCAGCGCCCGCACGGGATGCCGCGCCGGCGAGAATGACGTGTTGGCCTGCGCGGTAAGGCGCTGCAGCAGCGGCAGGGCAAAGCCGGCGGTCTTGCCGGTGCCGGTTTGCGCGCCGGCGAGCACGTCGCGGCCTTCGAGTATGGCGGGGATCGCCTGCACCTGCACCGGCGTGGGTTGCGTGTAGCCCTGATCGGCGACAGCGCGCGTAAGCTCGGCCGACAAGCCGAGTCCTGCAAACAACTGGGTCAAGAAAATCTCCTGAGATCGGCCTGCTGCGGCATTACGCCGTCAGAACCGGTTCAGGCAGATACGACTGGGTTAAAAAATTCGGGGAAGTTTGAGGACAACCGCGAGGGGATCGAGCCACAGACCGGATGATGCGATGCTCGAATCTTGACGCGCATTATACACGATCCCGCCCCCAACGCCGCGCCGGGTCATTCGAACCGGATGTTCAGCGCACGGACGATCTTGGCGCTGTTGAGCGTCCACGGATTGTACGCCTGAGGCGCTGGTAACCCCGAACGATGAGCTCCTGCGTTGAATGGCTGGTAGCGGCATGCCGTGGCTCAATGGGCACGCCTCGGACTGTATTCCCCGGGGCGGCGCGAACGACCCCGGGCTGACCGCGCAATGCGTTTGATCGGGAGAAAAACATGTTGAAGCAACCGTTCGCGGCAATACTCGCGCTGGGGGCCGTACTGGCATTAAATGCACTTCCGGCTGCGGGCGAGTCCACTGCCCCGCGCAAGACGCTCGCGGCCTTCGCGAGCGAGCAGGAGCTTGCGGATCTTTTCAAGAAGTGGCAGGACGAGCACCAGCGCAGGATGGAGGAAGAACGGCGCCGACGCGAAGAAGCGCGCGGGCACAGGCAGGGACAGCAACTGGGCGACATGCAGGCGTCCCCGGCGCCCGCCGCGAAAGGCGCCGCGCCTGCGCTGACCCAGTCACTCGCGGGGGCGGCGATGGAGTCCATCACCAACGTCCAGCACGCCGGTGTCGACGAAGGCGGCATCGTCAAGCTGCACGGCGACCACCTCGTCATCTTGCGGCGGGGGCGGCTCTTCACCGTCGGCATCCGCGACCGGGAGCTGAAGGCGGTGTCGGTAATCGACGCCTTCGGCGATGGCATCGAGCCGCGCGGCGCGTGGTACGACGAGATGCTGATATCGGGCGACACCATCGCCATCATCGGCTACAGCTACGCGCGCGGCGGCACCGAGGTGGGGCTGTTCGAGATTTCGTCCTCCGGGCAGCTGAGCTTCAAGGCGACCTACCATCTTCGCTCCAACGATTACTACTCCTCGCGCAATTACGCGAGCCGCCTCGTCGGCAGCAAGCTCATTTTTTACTCGCCGCTCTTCATCAACCTGTGGCGCGGCAATCCGATGGCTTCGCTCCCCGCGATGCGCCGGTGGCACCGGGACGCGAAGCCCAAGGACTTCAAGCGCATCGCGCCCGCCACCCGCATTTACCGCACCGACGAGGATCTCGATCCTTACCAGGGTGTCGCGCTGCACACCGTATCCGTTTGCGATCTCGCGCAGCCCGAACTCGAATGTGAGAGCACTGCGGTGCTCGGGCAGCCGGGGCGCGTCTTCCACGTGTCCGCCAACTCGGTGTTCGTCTGGACCACTGCCTGGCAGCGCACCGGGCCGGCATCCACGCCGGCTTCAGCGGTATTCCGCATTCCGCTCGACGGCTCGGCGCCGAGCGCGTTGAAGACCGCGGGCAGCCCCATCGACCAGTTCTCGTTTCTCGAGGGCGAGGACGGTTTTCTAAATGTCCTCCTGCGCTCGAACGGCAGGGGCGACGGCATGTGGGCCGCGGAGGTCAATTCCGGCGACATGGCGCTCCTGCGCGTGCACTTGAGCAGTTTTTCCGACGGGCGGGACCGTGCGCCGGGCGAAAGCTACCACGTGCTACCCAGAGCGAACGGCCATGCAGTGCAGAACCGCTACATCGGCTCGTATCTTCTCTACGGCACGGGCGCAGGCTGGCGGCGCCCACGGACCACCCTTCACTCCGAGGTTTACGCCATCCGCTATGCCGTTGACACCGAAGCGCACAAGGTTCCGCTCGCGCATGGCGTCGATCGCATCGAAGCGCTCGGCGTGGACGCGGTGGTCGTGGGCTCCGACGGCCGGGACCTCCATTTCACGAGCGTGCGGCTCGCGCAGCGGGCCGAAGCCGCCGACCGCTATACGAGCGTGAATGCCGCGCAGGGAGAAACGCGCAGCCACGGCTTCTACTACAAGCCGGAAAACGAACAGGAAGGGCTGGTGGGCCTGCCCATCATCGGCGGCGGGCGCCCCGCTGCGCAGCAACTGCGGCGCGAGTCGGCCGCGCTCCTTTACCTGCGTAACCAGTCGCTCAAGCTGAGCGAACTCGGCACCCTCGACTCGCGCCCTGGCGCCGCCGGCGCCAACGACGGCTGCCGCGCTTCCTGCGTGGACTGGTACGGCAATTCGCGGCCCCTTTTCCTGCACAACCGGGTCTTCGCCCTCATGGGCTACGAAATCGTCGAAGGCCGCCTCGCAAACGGCAGGATCACGGAACTCAAGCGCATCAGCTTCGCACCGCGGTCGGGCGACTATTCGCGTCCTTGATGAGCGACCCGTCATGCTCTAAGCTCGCCGGGGTCGGTTTGAACTGGGGGGCAGACGGTGGAAACGAGGCTGCTGGGGCCGGGATTTTTTGCCGAGGTGCGCGGGGTCGGGCTCGCCGACGTTGCCGGGCGGGACGACGCGTACGCGTTCGTGCGCGCGGCGTTCGAGGAGCACTCGGTGCTGCTCTTTCGCGGCCAGCCGATCACCGATGAACTGCAGGTGGCATATTCGAAGCGCTTTGGCCCGCTGGAGGTCGCCAAGGTCGCGTCGCTCGGCGAGGGCACACCGTTCAGCATCCTCACCAACATCGATCGTGCGACCGGAAAGTTCGTGCCGCCGGATCACAAGGAGGCGCTGCGGGCGCGCGCCAATCAGTTGTGGCACACAGACAGCTCGTTTAAGGAAACGCCGGCGCTCGCATCCGTGCTCTCCGCCCGGACGATCCCGCCAACCGGCGGGGAAACCGAGTTTGCCTCGATGCGGCGCGCCTGGGAGCGTTTGCCGGAAGCAACGCGCGCGCGGCTTGCCAACGCCGTTGCCCACCATGACTACGCGCATTCGCGCGGCAAGATCGCGTCGCACCTCGCCTCGGAGCGCGAGCGCGATGCGCTGCCGCCGGTGTGCTGGCCGATGCGCTGGCGCAATCCGGTGAATGGTCACGATGCGCTCTACATTGCGTCGCACACCTGCGCCATCGAAGGCATGCCGCAGGGAGAAGCGCTGACGCTGCTCGATGAATTGATCGCTCTCGCAACCGCTCCGGGCTGCACCCATCTCCACGCCTGGGCGCCCGGGGATGTCATCATGTGGGACAACCGTGCGACGCTTCATCGCGGGCGTCCCTGGCCCGATGACAAGCCGCGCCACGTGGTGCGCACCACGATCTCCGCGACGGATGCCGATGGGCTGGCGGACATGCGGGCGCGGAAGAACCGTGCGCGCGCGACCGCTGCTTGATGTCAGTGGCGCCCAGCCGCGAGCGATTCCCGATACAGCATCGGCAGTATCCCGCCGTGGGTGTAGCACGTGACTTCCTCGGCGGTATCGAGCCGCATCAGGACATCGAACTGATCGGTCGCGCCTGAGGCCCGGTGCACGCGGAGCCTGCCGCGCGCGCGCAGCGAGAGCTTGCGCCCCAGCATCACCGCCTCTGCCTCGATTCCGCCCACGTCACAGCCCAGCACGCCGAGCCCGTTCACCATCGGCGTGTGGCTGTCGGTCCCGACCAGCGTATCAGGATAGGCAAGGCGATCGCCATCTCCACCGCTTGCCGTCACCACGCTCGCGAGATACTCGAGATTGACCTGGTGCATGATGCCGTTGCCGGGAGGAATCACGCGCAGATTGCCGAGCGCCTTCCGGCACCACGCGATGAACTCGAAGCGTTCGCGGTTGCGGCTGCATTCGAGCGCCATGTTTCGCGTCATCGCGTCGGGCGCCGCGGAGTAATGCGCGATCAACGAATGATCGACGACGAATGCTGTAATACCGATAGCGTTCGCCGTCGATCTCGAGCGTATTGCTGCTCACTTGCTCTAATGATAGGGTCACGATCGCACCGTCATTCGCCGCGGTCTCTCCACGGAAAACGTAGGTTGGGATAAGCGAAGCGCATCCCAACGATCAACCGCGCGTGTTGGGGTTCGCTTCGCTCACCCCAACCTACGAATTTGCGAGATTCATTCACGACGCGCTCGCGCCGTTCACGCCCGGCCCGAGAGTTTGCGGCCCCGCTCCAGCGCCGCAAATGACTGGGTGGGCGCCGGCATGAGCCAGCGGAATCCCTTGTTGAGCAGGGTCTCCACGTTGCCGCTGTCCACATGCGGATGGCCGCAGGCGACATTGTGTTCCTTGCAGATCGCGAGGATCTCATCGATCGCAGCCGCGACCGGTGGATGATCGTACTGCCGCGGAAACCCCATGTCCTGCGACAGGTCGCCCTCGCCGATCAGCACCACCCCGATTCCCGGCACTTCTTTCAACATGCGCGGGAGATTCTTTATTGCGCGCACTTCCTCGCACATGATCACCACCAGCACCTCGCCCCTGGGATTGAGCGGCCAGACATCGGCGCGCCCGTAATACTCCGGCTGGGTGATCCCCCAATAACGCGCAGCGGTGCGCGGTGCATCGCCGCGCTGCCCGGGCGGCTCAAAGTATGGCGCGGACGGCGGACGCGGATAGCGGCACGCGGCGACGGCATTGCGCGCTTCCTCTACCGTGCTGACGTGCGGCCAGACGATGCCGTAGACCCCGATGTCCAACACCTGTTTCGCCACCCACTGGCTCATCTCGCCGCCGTTGGGCGGGATCCGCACCATTGGCGCGACCGCGGGCGCGACCGTAGCCGATTGCACGATCTGCCTCCGGTCGAGCATGTATTGCATGCAGTCGCGCAGCAGGCGGATGTCGTAGGGGTTGTGCTCCATCTCGAACACCACGCCGTCGTAGGGCGCGGCGGCGATCGACTGTGCCGCGCCGATTTCCGGCGCCGAGAACGTGACGAACGCGGGATTGCTCTGCTCCAGCGCCTTGATCGCGCTGTTCAGGCGGGGAATTTCAGCCATGCCATTGCTCCTTTTCCGATTGCTTCAAGCGAACTGCATACTGCCAAGAGCTCCTGCCACAGAGAACACAGAGTCCACAGAGAAGAACGACGATGCAGCTCGCGATCACCTGCCCAGCGCCAGGACCTGCGGAAACGTTGCGACAACGTGGAAGATGCTTCGAGGCCGGAATCCTTTCTCTGTGATCTCTGTGGCCAATATCCTTCACAGAATATCATCCCCGCTCGCCGACGATCGTCACACCGCCATCGGCGACGATCATCTGACCCGTAACGAACGATGCAGCCTGCGAGGCAAGAAATACCGCGACACCGCCAATGTCGATCGGATCGCCGATGCGCCGCAGCGGGGTCAAGGCCTCGCGCGCCTTGCGCCGCTCGTCGTTCTCCCACAGCGCGCGCGCAAAATCGGTGCGGATCAAGCCCGGCGCGATGCAGTTCACGCGGATGTTCTTCGGCCCCCATTCGCAGGCGAGCGCGCGGCACATGCCGGCTTCGGCCGCTTTCGACGTGGCGTAGAGACCCAACTGGCTGCTCCCGCGCAGCGCGCCGATGCTGGAGATGATGATCATCGCTCCGTCCCTGCGCTCCGCCATCTGCGGCAGCACCATGTTCGCCAGCCACATTACGCTCTTCACGTTGGTCAGCATGATCTTGTCGAACACCTCGTCCGAGGCGTTCAGCATCGGTCCGAAGTAGGGATTCGTCGCCGCGTTGCACACCAGGACGTCGATACGGCCCCACTTGCCCATCACCGTTTCGACCAGGCGCGCGAGTTCCTCCTTCTGCCCGACGTTGCATGGCACCGCAATCGCTTCCTGGCGGCGCGTCGCGAAATCAGCGCGCACTTTTTCGCACGCGTCGGCCTTGCGGCTCGAGATCACCACCTTCGCGCCCGCGTTCGCCATCTGCTCGGCGATCGCCTTGCCGATGCCTTTCGTCGAACCCGTCACCAGCGCCACCTTCCCTGCAAGACTGAACATCGTCGCTCCTTCCGTCCGAAGATGCGAATGTTATGCGCAGGACCCTGCGTGCGGCAAATACCGCCTGCAATCGCGCGGGCCGCGTTTCAGCGCTGCGGGATGGTCCAAAAGTAGATCGACCGCGCCCGGCCCTCGCTCACCACGCGCACGGTCTCGAGCGGCTTCCAGTCGCCCATGTCGTGCCAGTGCGACACGACGCGGGTGCCCGGTTTGAGGCCGGAGAGCAGCCTCGGGCGCAACTTCAGGTTGAGATCGGGATAGAGGAACAGCATCACCACCGTCGCGGCGCCGATCTCCGTCGCGAAGAGATCTTCGTTCCGGAACTCGATGCGGTCGGCCACGCCGGCTGCACGCGCGTTCTCGCGGCTCTCCGCAATGCGCCGGGGATCGATATCGACGCACACACCGCGCGCGCCGCGCTCCTTCACTGCTGCGATGACAATGCGACCGTCGCCACAGCCGAGGTCGTACACCACGTCGCGCGCGTTCACCCGGGCGAGGCGCAGCATCGCCTGCACTACCTCCGGCGCGCTGGGGTCGTAGCGCACGTCGGGCGCGCGCAACGCACGCGGCGCAGCGGGCGTTTGCTGTGCATGCGCGATGCAAGCGCCCAGCACCGTGAGCGCGGCCGCGATCATGCAGGCGACGGATTTCATGGGGGGCAACCGGGGGGTAGCGCTTTTCTTGCACGACTTCATGCGCAGCCGAATCCATTCCCACGCCGCGCAGCCGCGCGAGGCGTGTTGCACGGGATACCGCGGTCTCACAGGCTTTTCCCTACTCGGGCGCAATCCCCGCGTCCTTCACGACCTTCGCCCAGCGCGCAACTTCGTTCTTGAAGAACGCGTCGAAGTCGCTTCCGCCCACCGGGCGCGGCTCGACGCCCTGAGCGGCGAACCGTCGCCGCAGGTCGGGAGCCGCCAGTGTCTTTCCGATGCCCGCCAACAGTGTGGCGATCACCGTGCCCGGTAGTCTTGCGGGCCCGCACAAGCCGTACCACACCGTCACTTCGAATCCAGGGTAGCCGGACTCGACGACCGAGCGCGCCGGCACCGACGGGTGCACCACGAGGACGTTCGGCACCGCGCCGTAGAGCCAAATCCTGGTGAAATCGCGCAGGGTGTCGAACGGAAGTTTCTTGTGCATTGCGGGACGTATCGACTGGCCGATGCCGCAGATATAAAGCGTATACCCGTCCGGCGCGGAGCGGGCGACGACCTCCATGCCGATCACCCCGCCCGCCCCGGCCGGTTGTCGACGATAAACTGCTGGCCCATCACTTCACTCAGTTTGGTCGCAAAAATCCGCGCAACAGTATCGGTCGCGGCCCCCGGCGCGTTCCCCGCGACCAGGCGGACCGGCTTGGTGGGATAGGCCCCCGCGGCGCCCACGAACAGCAACGAAGTTCCAGCCGCAGCCAGAAGCCGGTTGCCCAGCATGCCCGCCAGTCGCCGCCGCGGCTCTTCTCTGCATGCACGGGAAAAGACGAGACCTTGCAGTGCAAACGCAATACTCATGGTGCCTCCCTCTGTGAGGCCCAAGTGCGCCGCCCCACAGCCATGATCGTAGCACCCCTTCCACCATCCAGCCCGGGCAATCGGATAGACTTCGCGAACCATGGCTGACCTTCTGCCACCCGCCGGCGCTGCCGGTACGCTGCGGCTTGGCGATCTCACCGTCAACCGCCTGGGATTCGGGGCGATGCGCGTCGCGGGGCCCGACATCTGGGGCGATCCGAAAGACCGGTCCGCGATGCGCAGACTTCTCGTGTGTGCGTTCGAGCTCGGACACACTTTTTTCGACACCGCCGACAGTTACGGCCCGAATGTCTCGGAAACCATCATCGCCGAAGCGCTCCATCCCTATCCGGCGGGGCTCGTCATCGGCACCAAGGGCGGGCTCGTGCGGCCGAGCCGCCATCGCTGGGACGAGGATGGCCGCCCGGAGCACCTGCGCCGCGCGCTCGACGGTAGCCTCAAGCGGCTCAGGCTCGAACGCGTCGATCTCTACCAGTTCCACGCGCCGGACCCAAAGGTGCCGTTCGCCGACTCGGTCGGCACGCTCGCGGAACTGCAGCGCGCCGGCAAGATCCGGCATCTCGGCGTATCGAACGTGACGGTGAAGCAGCTCGATGAAGCGCGCCGCATCGCGACGATCGTCTCGGTGCAGAACGAGTACAACATCGGGAATCGCGCCGACGACGATGTCCTTGCCGCGTGCACGAAAGCGGGGATCGCGTTTATTCCATGGTTTCCGCTCGGCGCGGGGCGCGCGCTCGGCTCGGCGGAGGTGAAGCGCGTCGCCGCGAGCCTCAACGCGACGCCGGCGCAGGTCGCAATCGCGTGGCTCCTCGCGCACTCGCCGGTGATGCTGCCGATTCCGGGCACGAGCTCCATCGCCCACCTCGAAGAAAACGCCGCCGCGGCGGCGCTCCAGCTCTCAGCCACCGACCTCGCTGCGCTCGCCTGAAGTCGAAGCCCCAATTCAGCCACAGAGAGCACAGAGAACACAGAGAGATTCAAAGGATTAGAATCAGAAAATCACTTCCTTTCTCGTAGTGAACCACAGCGCGTCCGTGAGCCGTTGATTTTCCTCTGTGATCACTGTGTTCTCTGTGGCTAACTGATTTTTCGCAACTAAACCAAGCAATACTCGTAGACTGACCCATGCCTACCCTCCGCCTCGCCCCCGATCTGGAGATGCACTACCTCATCGACGATTTCACCGATCCCTGGCGGGAATCGGAAACCATACTTCTCTTGCACGGCAACTGCGAAAGCGGCGCGGCATGGTTCGGCTGGGTGCCGCATCTCGCTCAGAACTTCCGGGTGGTGCGGCCCGACATGCGCGGTTATGGAGCGTCCACCCCAGTGCCGCGCGACTTCCCGTGGTCGCTCGATGTGGTAATCGACGATTTCGTGAAGCTCATGGATACCCTCGGCATCGAGCGCTTCCACCTGGTTGGCGCCAAGATCGCGGGGATGATCGCGCGCCGCATGGCCGCGCGCTTCCCCGCCCGCGTGCAAACGCTGACCGTCGTAGGGACGCCGCCGCCGAAATACGACGTGGCCGCGCGAGTCGAGTCACTTTCCGCCGAGATCGAGCAGCACGGCGTCGAGCACTGGGCGCGTCGCACCATGGCAGGCCGGCTCGGCAGCAACTTCCCCGCGGAAGGCGCCGAGTGGTGGATCAAGCTGATGGGGCAAACCCCGGTATCAACCCAGATCTGTTTCGTGCAGAACATCCACAAAGCCGACATCACCGCCGACCTGCCGCGCATCCAATGTCCGACCCTTGTCATCACCACCGAGGGCAGCGCGCTCGCCTCGGTCGAGGAAACGCGAGCGTGGCAAACCATGATCCCACGCTCGGAACTCCTGGTGCTGCCGGGCAACTCCTACCACGTCGCCGCGAGCGACGCCGACCGCTGCGCGGAAGAAACGCTCGCCTTCATCACCCGTTCGGGGGCGTGAAGGCGGGGTTTTCGCGCGTGGCCGCTGGCCATACTTCGGCCCGGGCCGCCGTCGCCTCCACCGAATGGGAACTCGCGTCGATGGCGACAATCCGTCCCCCGGGCGCCACTTCCGCGGCGAGTTCACACGCAAGGAAACCCGGTCCGCAACCAACATCGAGGCCCGCTTCCCCGGCGCGCGCTGCGACAATTTCGCGCACCCGCCGTCTCTGATCGACAAGCTGGAGAGTGGAATAGCGCCGGTCGAGATCGGCCAGTGCGCGGGCGTCAGTGAAGGTGCGCACGGACTATCTCGCATCTCGCCGAAAGTTCGTCACAGTAAAGGAGCTTCCTATCACCCCCACCCTACCCCCCCATCGAGGGGGAGAGGAAAACAACTCTTTCGCCCATTATCAAGGAGGAAGGCGAGCGTTGGTCACTCGATCCGGAGGCCGATCGCCTTCACTACCTTGGCGTATTTGTCCGTCTCGCTCTTCAGATACGCGCTCGCCCGCTCCGGTGTGGACGGGGCCGGTTCGACGCCCATTCCGGCGTAGCGCTGGCGCACGTCGGCGGCCTCGAGCGCTTTCACGGCGGCGACGCTCAGGCGCGCCACGACATCCTTCGGCGTCGCAGCCGGGACGAGCATCATGCCCCACAGGATGTGCTCGTAGCCCGGGACGCCGGCCTCCGCGACGGTGGGCACATCGGGCAGCACCGCCGCGCGTTTCGCTCCCGTCACCCCCATCGCCCTCACCCTGCCCGCCTTGACGAGCGGCAGCGCCACCGGCACGCCCGCGAAGTACATCGCGATCTGGCCGGTCATCACATCGCCAAGCGCCTGCGGGCCGCCCTTGTAAGTCACGTGCACCATCTTGAGCCCGGTCATGTAACTGAACAGCGCCGCGGCAAGGTGGTCGGAATTGCCGTGGCCGGTGGAGGAGAAATTGAGCTCGCCCGGGCGCGCCCGCGTGAATGCGATCAGTTCCTTCACGGTCTTCGCGGGCAGGGAGGGGTGTATCACCAGGATGTGAGGCGTTGCGCTCACCTGCGTCACCGGCGCGAAATCCCGCAACCCGTTGAAGTTGAGCCTGACGTAGGCGGTCGCGCCGGTCGCGATCCCGGCGTTCGCGAGCAGCGCCGTGTAGCCGTCGGGCTGCGTGCCGGAGCGAGGAGCAGGGGCCCCATTCATGGGGATGCGACCGCAAAGGCACGCACGGAGACCGCGGTTCATATCGGCACGCTTATAGCCCGCTCCCGGGTCGCATCCACGCGCCAACGCGCGCGGAACCTGCTCCGCCGTCCGCGGTCTCCTTGGAGACCAGCTTCGCCGCGAGATTTCCGCCCGCGCCGGGACGATTGTCCACCAGCACCGATTGACCGAGACCTTCGCCCATTTTCGTTGCGAGCACGCGGCTGATGAGATCGGTGGTGCTGCCGGCGGAAAAGCCGACCACGATGCGCACCGGCTTCGCCGGGTAGCCTTGAGTCCAGCCCGGCGTCACGCACAGGACGCAGGCTCCAAACATGACGATTCGTGCTGCGGTCTTCATCATTGCTCCCCTTCTTCTCCCGCAATTGTGCGAGCGTTTTCAACAGCGGCAAGACTAGCCCACCGTCGCCGAGTCCCACCAAGCGACGTCGAGGATAGATGACGCCTCTCTGCTCCCCACCCTGCCCGGTCCCCCTGCTCGCCATGCGGGCTCTCCCCCGAAAACGGGGACGAGGGAAGTTTATTTGCTCGGGCGCTTGCAGGTTCCGGGCAGATTTTGACGTAGGTCAAGTAAGCGAATCTTAAAGATCCGTAGCATTCTCGACTGGCAGGCCACAAAGCAGTTAGACGAGATCTCGCGAGCCAAATTCGACCTGCGCCGACAGGCGGTCAGACGCCGAACAGGACCGGGTTGCCGGGACGATTCAACGCACGACGAGGGTGCCATGTTCAGTCAACTCATCAGGGAGGTGATGGAGCACAAGAACCTCCTCACTGCTCCGCCGGAGACCACCGTCGAGAGGGCCGCCCAGCTCATGGCCAAGAGAAACGTCGGCGCCATCGTGGTCGTCGAAGACGGGCGGCTGGTCGGGATTTTTTCCGAGCGCGACGTCGTCTTTCGCGTCGTCGCGCGCGGGGGTGATCCGCGGACCACGCGGCTCGCCGACGTGATGACGCGCGCCCCGCTGGCCATCGACCCCGACAAGACATACGGGCACGCGTTGCTCATCATGCACGAGAACGGCTTTCGTCACGTCCCCGTGGTCGAGAAGGGGAAACCTGTCGGGATCGTCTCCTCACGCAACGCGCTGGATCCCGAAATGGAGGAGTTCGTCGTCGAATCCCAACGCCGCAAGCACATCCGGGATACCCTGGGCTCCCCCTGAGCGCTGCGGTTCAGTCGGCGGCGAGACGGAGTTCTCTCACCACTTTCGCCAGCGCCGCGATCACTGACGTTGACCGCCTGCGTCATCGTGATCTGTAGCAGCGTATAACCATCGGCCGGCGCCCGCGCGGCGATTTCTGCTCCAATGTCGCCAGCCGCG
The DNA here is from genome assembly GCA_001770325.1 of Betaproteobacteria bacterium RIFCSPLOWO2_02_64_14. Taxonomy (GTDB): domain Bacteria; phylum Pseudomonadota; class Gammaproteobacteria; order Burkholderiales; family SG8-41; genus DSOT01. Next base: position 16,010 of record MEQT01000302.1, on the reverse strand, counting down.
CCAGCGCGGTTGTCGACGATCACCTGCTCGCCGAAGACCTGGCTCAAGCCCACGGCAATGATCCGGCCCAACACGTCGTCGCCGCTACCCGCCGAACCGGGCACGATGTAGCGCACGACCTTCACCGGATAGCTCTGCCCCCAGCTCGGGACAGCGGACAGGCCGATCAGGCAGATCAGCACCCACTGCCAGCAGGTGCGCAACGTGCCGCGCGGGTCAGCGGACCGTGGTGTAGCGGTAGGGAATGTGGAACTCAAGAAAGTACGAGCCGCCCGGCGTCCCATGCAGATCGTGCCTGTCGCCACATTTGAAGAATGCGGCCTTGCCGAACGTGCCGGTATCGGTCCTGCCATCAACTGTGAGCCGGGTCGTGCCATCCAGGAACACGAAGAGGCTTTCGCAATCGGGATGCATGTGCATCGTCGTTTCTGTTTCCGGCACATACTTCACGATCATGCCATGGGCGCGTTCCGAGCCGGCTGCCGCCTTGGTTACGAGGTAGATGCGTTGTTTCTTCGCGTCCCGAAAGTGATCCACCGGTTCAGTATGCATGGATACAACTTTTAGACTTCCCTGAAAACCCGGGAGCTTGCCGTTCCGGCCCGGCGGAGGCGCCACAACGCTCAATACTTCGCACGCCCCCCCGCCCCTGGCCGAGACCGTGTAAGCCAGGTTCTCCTGGACGATACCGAACGATCCGGGCTTCATGGCGTGCCCCGGCTTCCCCCGCAACGCGATCTCGGCTTCACCCGACAACATGAAAAAGTACTGATCGGAGCCGCCGGGCACGGTGGATTCGAATTTTCCAACTGCGTCGAGCTTGATGTATTCAGCGCTCATGTGCTGACCGTCAGCGCCGGTGATCTCCGCGCTGCGGGCGCCCGCCGCAATCTGCTTAAGGGGGGCGTTTCTGTAATCGATCATCTTTCCCATATGCTGCACATCTCCCGGGTTTGGCGCACCATCACCACCGCCACGCAGGCATCCCGCACCACCTTGTCCCATCTGACTATATCAGACTCGATGCGTGGCGCGAACCGCTCTGCCTGTCGATAGGGGCAGACGCATCATTTTTACGAAGTTGAGCATTTCCCCGGCGAGATGCGCAGGTCTGCCAGAACCGGGATCGAGGATCACCATGCGGAATTACCTTGCGAAGTCGCAGCGCGTTTCCTAACATTCCCGAAGCACCGGAAGCCGCCGCCGCGAAATCCCATGCCCAACATCACGATGCTCGACATCGAGGAGCTGCGCAAGACCAAGCTCAAGCCGCACATCGAGAAGTGCCTCGAGCATCGCGCGCCGGATCCGGGCTTTCACGCGATGATGGGGCATAACGTCGATCTGTGCGAGGCGATGTTCGTCGCGTGGGACACGGTGTTCAACACCGGGCGCGTGAGCCACAGGTTGAAGGAGATCATCCGGGTGCTGCTGTCCCGCATGGCTTCCTGCACCTATTGAGGCAACGTCCGGTCCGCTTCGGCGAAGCGGCAAGGTCTCAAGGAGGACGACATCGATGAGGGCATCGACAACTATGAGGCGAGTCCGCATTTCACCGCAGCGGAGAAGCTCGCGCTGCGCTACAGCGTGCTGATGGCGCTTGATCCGGACCGGATCGACGCCGAGTTCTACGACGCCTTGCGCCGCCACTACTCGGATGAGGAGATCGTGGAGCTTGGCGCTTTCATCGGCTTCAACATCGGCTACCACACTTTCTTCGGCACGCTCGACTTCTACCCGATGTTCTCGCCAGACGGCCGCCTCGTAAGCCAGGAGGAATCCGCGCGAATCTACGGCGCCAAGCCCGTATCACTGGAAAAGACGAATGAGGCCGCCGATAAACGCCGATGAACGCGGATAAAACCAGGCAAACCGTAGGTTGGGATAAGCGCGGCGCATCCCAACAAACGACACAACGCACGCAACCGTGTTGGGGTTCGCTGCGCTCATCCCAACCTACGATGCATTGCCAACCTACGATGCTTTGAACATGCACATCGAACCGCTGAAGGCTGAGGAGATCCGCGATCCGGAACTCAACGCGCTCATCGCGCGCTGCGAGGTGCTGGGCGTGCCCGATGCCGTGTTCCCGCGCATACTCGCGCGGGTTCCGGCATACGCAAAAGCGCTGCTGCGCGCGCTCCTCGTCTCGCACGTCGAGGGCAATATGGATCACCGGTTGAAGGAAGTGATCCGCGTGCAGCTTGCCCGCACCGCAGGCGACCCGTATTTCGCCGGCCTGCGCTCGGCGCGTGCGCGGCAACTCGGCCTGGATGAGGAAACGATAGCGGCAGGCTCGGCCAGGTTCGAAGACGACGCGCGCTTCACTGCGGCGGAAAAGTGGGCGCTGCGTTACGCACGCGAGATGTATCTCAACCCGGAAAAAGTGGACGCCGCCTTCTACGCCGAAGGCAAGCGGCACTACAGCGAAGCCCAGATCATGGAGCTGGGTGCATTCATTGCGTTCCACTACGGAATGCAGGTTTTCATGCGCGTAGTGGGCGCGCATCACCGGGAGGGGGCTTGAGCATGCGCTCAGGAGCATTCGTATTCCCCGCGATCGAGCGGATCGTCTACGGCCAGCCGCAGCGGCTCGCCGAAGTCAGCGTCACCCGCGAGCACTTTCCGGTGATTGCATCCCACGCGATGGAGGAACACTACATCCACACCAATCCGCGCCAGATCACGCGCGCCGAGCAGGTGCTGGAAATCCTGGAAGCCGCGGCGTAGCCCGGGTGCCGGACTCAAGGACTGATTCCATGAAAGAGCACGACATGCTGCGAGCTGCAATCGTCGGACTCGGCTCCTGGGGCCAGGCGCTGGTGTCTTCGGTGCAGGGCAAGAGCGACGCGCTGCGTTTCGTCGCGGGCCATACGCGCACACCGGGCAAAGTCGAAGGGTTCTGTCGCGACAAAGGTATCCGCCTCGCCGGCAGCTTCGACGAGATCCTCAGCGATCCCACCATCGATGCCGTCGTGCTCGCGACCCCGAACAGCCAGCATGCGGAGCAGATCATGCAAGCGGCGCGGGCGGGCAAGCATGTCTTCGTCGAGAAACCGTTTACGCTCGAGAGCGCCGGCGCGCGCGCCGCCATCGATGCGGCCACCGCCGCCGGCGTCGTCCTCTCGGTGGGATTCAATCGCCGCTTTCATCCCTCGGTGCGCCAACTGCGCGAGCGCGTGCGCAGCGGCGCACTCGGCGTCATCGGCGCGATCCTCTCCGAACTCACCGCGACCACCGCTTTTTACCGGTCAGGCGACTCCTGGAGGTTGCTCCCCGAGGAAGAACCCGCCGGGGTTTTGGCCGGAATCGGCATTCACCTTGTGGACAGCATGATCGACATCATCGGGCGCATCGCAGAGGTGTATTGCGTCACCGCCCACCGCGCCGGCCCTCACGGCGATGACACCACCAGTTTGCTGCTCAAATTCGAGAATGGCGTCACCGGGCATGCCTTCTGTTCCAACGCGGCGACGCGCAACTATCGCCTCGCGGCTTACGGCTCCAAAGGATTCGCGGAAGTCATCAATCCCACCATGGAGACATTCCGCTTCATCCCCGCGGTCCAGGGGCGCGCGAGCCATACCGCGCAAATTCCCGAGCCGGAGGTGATCGAGACCCACGGCTTCAGCTCGATCGCCGAGGAACTCACGCAGTTTGCGCGCTGTGCGCTCGACGGCCGAAGGCAGCCGATTCCGCTCGATGAAATCCTGCACGGAGTCTGCGTGTTCGAAGCCACGGTCGAATCGGCACGCAGCGGGCAACCGGTTCTGGTGAAGTCTTAGGGAAGAAAGGGAAGTCATGCTGAAGATTGGAGTGTTGCTGGGCGACGACATCGGGCTGGAGGTCGTGCCCGAGGCCGTCAAGGTGATGAAGGCTGCGGCCGGTGCGGCCGGGTTGGACGTGCAATGGCAGGAGTTCCCGATCGGGCTGCGGGGTCACCAGTTGCACGGTCATACCCTGCCCGCGGTGACGGAGCAGGGGTTGCGGGCGACCGACGGATTCATCACCGGGCCGATCGGCCACAGCGCCTACCCGCGCAACGATCCGACGTGGATCATGCCGCCGCTGCGCAAGCGCTTCGATCTCTTCGCGAGCGTGAAGCCCGTGAAGTCCTATCCCAACCTGCCCTCCATCCACAAGAACGTGGACATCGTCTTCGTGCGCGAGACCACCGAGGGCATGCAGACCAGCGGCACCGTGGTCGCGGGCAGTGGCGAGTTCCGGCCCAACGACGAAATCTCGATCGGTATGCGGGTGGTGACGCGCCGCGGCGCCAATCGCGTGGCGCGCGAGGCGCTCGAGATCGCCCGCACACGGCCCCGCAAAAAGGTGACTGCCGTGCACAAGGAGGCGACGTATCGCCTCGTTTGCGGGATGTTCGCCGAGGAATGCCGCAAGGCGGCGAAGGATTATCCGGACGTGACGCTCGAGGAGATCCATATCGACAGCACGGCGATGTTGCTGGTGATGAGACCGCAACAATTCGACGTGATAGTCACCACCAACCAGTTCGGCGACATCCTGACCGACGAGGGCGCGGGCCTCGTCGGCGGCCTGGGCCTCGCGCCCGGGCTCTGCATCGGCGAGCGCTACGCAATGGCGCAAGCGACGCACGGATCGGCGCCCGACATCGCGGGCAAGGGCATCGCGAATCCGTACGCGATGATCCAGTCGGGCAAGATGCTCTACGAGTGGCTGGGCCGCAAACGCAACGAACCGAAAGCGACCCGTGCCGCGGTGCTCATCGACCAGGCAATGGACCACGTGATCGCAGAAGCGAAAGCGCTCACGGCCGATCTCGGCGGCAAGGCATCGACGAGCCAGATGGGGGATGCGGTCGCGGGCGCGATTTCACGCGGGTAGTGTGTCCGTGGATCGAGGCCCGGGGGCCAGCGCGGTGGAGATCAAGGTCCTGTCATCCGGCGCCGCAACCGCGGTGCTGGCCAACCTCGTTCCGGAGTTCGAGCGCGCAAGCGGGCACAAGGTCTCGGCCGCCTACGCCAGCACCAACCGGATCATTGGCCGCATCCAGGACGGCGAGACCGCCGACGTCGTCATCCTCAACGGCCCCGGCATCGAGGAACTGATAAAACAGGGCAGGATCGTGCCTGGCAGCCGCGTCGATCTCGGCCGCACCGGCCTCGGGATCGCCGTGCGCAAAGGAGCGGTGAAGCCCGACATCAGTTCGGTCGAAGCCTTGAAACAAACGCTCATCGACGCCAGGTCAATCGCCCACACGGCGACCGGCGCAAGCGGCGTATATTTCGCAGGCCTGATCGAACGCCTGGGGATCGCCGAGAAGCTGCGACCCAGGATCAAAGTCATACCGGGCGGGCTGGTGGGGGAGATCGTCGCGAAGGGCGAAGTCGAAATCGGCGTGCAGATGGTGAGCGAGATTCTCGCCGTGCCGGGCGCCGAACTCGTGGGCCCGCTGCCGCCGGAAGTGCAGAGCACCACCGTGCTCTGCGCCGCTGTTTTCAGCGGCACCCGGCATCCGGGGGCAGCGCATGCACTGGTCAGGTTTCTGACGACCCCCGCCGCGGCGCGCGTAATGCGGGACAAGGGCCTGGGTCCCCTGGCATAAGACTGGAGAAGCCTCATGCAAGACGTGATCGACCGCGCGCTTACCGACGAACAGCGCATGATGCGCAACACCATCCGCGCCTTCGTCGACAGGGAAGTCACCCCCTTCATCCGCAAGAACTGGCAGCTCGAATGGGACATGAAGCCGGAGAACCGCCCGTCGCGTGAACTGCTCGAAGGCGCCCACAAGATCGGCGTGCGCACGCTTGGCATACCCGAGGAATTCGGCGGCACGCCGGTCGAGCCCGAGACCGAGGTGCAGACCTTCGCGATGGTCGCCGAGGAGATCTCACGCGGCGATTCGGGACTCGCCGACAAACTGGTGCAGATCTGGAAGATCTCGAAGCTCCTGCAGAACATCGCGCCGCGCCACCTGCAGGAACGCTGGTTCCCGCGCATCGTCGAAGACCCGGGATTTCTCCTCGCGCACTGCTTGACCGAACCGCGCGGCGCCTCCGACCGGTAGCTCCCCTACGACGTGCCGGAAGCGATGATGCACACCCGCGCGGAGTTGAAGGGCGACAAGTGGGTCATCAACGGCCGCAAGCAGTTCATCACCAACGGCTACGATGCAAAGCTCTACATCGTCTACGCCACGACCCAACCCGGCGCGGGCATCACCAAGGGCACATCGAGCTTCCTGGTGCCGCGCGACACGCCGGGGCTCACCGTGCAGCGCTGCAACGAAACCCTCGGCGGGCGTTTCATGAACAACGGCGAGATCGTATTCGAAGACTGCGCGGTGCCGAAGGATCATTGCCTGGTCGAGAACGTCGCGATGTCGCGGGCGGGGGTTTATTTCCGTCCCGGCAAGATCATCGTCGCGGCGAAGAACCTCGGCGTCGGCATGGCGGCGTTCGAGCGCGCCGCCGATTACGTCCAGAACTACGTGCAGGGCGGCCGCATCCTCCTCAAGCACCAGGCCGTCGCGATCCGGCTCGCCGACATGGCGACCAGGCTCTCGGCGGTGCGGGCGCTGCTCAACGAAGCCATCCGCGCCGTGAACGCCGGCGCGCACGACGCCGAGGCGCTCTGCAACATGGCGAAAATGTTCGCCTCGGTCGAGATCTTCGAGGTGACGAAGCACGCGGTCGAACTGCACGGCGGCAACGGCATCATGCTCGACTTTGGCGTCGAGAAACTGCTGCGCGACGCTTCGCTCTTCATGCACCGGGACGCGACCGTGGACATTTCGCGCTTCAAGATCGTGAAGTCGATGTTCCCGCAGACCGCCGGCGTTTATGCCGGCCCGGAGAAATAGGCCGAACCTTATGCTCCCGTTTCACTCACAAGAGGACCGGCGTGAGTGCGGCGAACCATGACCAGCGGCAGGACCATCAGCAGCACCATCCCCGCGCGGCTCGACGCCCTGCCATGGTCGCGCTGGCATTGGCGAGTGGTCATCGCGCTCGGCATCACCTGGTTGCTCGACGGACTGGAAGTCACCGTGGTCGGGTCGCTGGGCGCCGCGCTGCAGCGCCCGGAGACGCTGGGCCTCACCGCCGCCGATGTCGGCTGGACCGGCTCCGTGTACATCGCGGGTGCCGTGCTCGGCGCGCTCTACTTCGGCCGGCTCGCCGATCGGCTCGGGCGCAAGCGGCTGTTTTTGATCACGCTCACGGTCTACGTCGCCGCGACGGTGCTGACCGCGTTCACCTGGGATTTCGCGTCGTTTGCGATTTGCCGCTTTCTCACCGGCTTCGGCATCGGCGGCGAGTACGCAGCGATCAACTCTGCGATCGACGAACTGATCCCCGCGCGCGTGCGCGCCACCGTAAACCTCGCGATCAACGGGACGTTCTGGATCGGCGCCGCGCTTGGCGCGGGGCTGAGCCTGGTGCTGCTCGATCCGCGGCTGATCGGTGCCCAGACCGGCTGGCGCATCGCCTTTCTGCTCGGTGCGGTGCTGGGTATTGCCATCCTGATCGTGCGGCGCAACCTGCCGGAAAGCCCACGCTGGTTGCTCACGCACGGCCGCGTCGCGGAAGCGGAGGGCATAGTCGAGCGCATAGAGGCAGAGGTCGCGAAGGAGCATGGCGCCTGCGCGAAGGCGACGGAGACGCTGACGATACGGCTGCGGACGCTCGTTTCATGGAGGGAAATCCGCCAACTCTTACTCACGCGCTATCGGAGCCGTGCCGCGCTTTGCTTTACGCTCATGGCGGCGCAGGCCTTCTTCTACAACGCAATCTTCTTCACCTATGCGCTGGTGCTCGCGCGCTTCTACGGCGTACCCGACGATCGCGTAGGCTATTACATCTTTCCCTTTGCCCTCGGCAATTTCCTGGGCCCGCTCCTGCTGGGCTGGTTGTTCGACGCGACCGGCAGGCGCGTGATGATCGCACTGACCTATGCCGTCTCCGGCGTTGCCCTGGTCGCCGCCGGCTACGCATTCAACGAGGGCTGGTTGAGCGCAGAGACCCAGACGGCGTGCTGGGCCGCGATCTTCTTCATAGCTTCGGCCGCGGCGAGCTCGGCCTATCTCACGGTCAGCGAGATTTTCCCGCTCGAGATGCGCGCCGTGGCGATCTCGATTTTCTTTGCGCTCGGCACCGGAGCGGGTGGATTCGTCGGTCCGGCATTGTTCGGAGCACTGATCGAGACCGGGAGCCGTGAGGCGTTGTTCGGTGGCTACGCGTTTGCGGGCATCGTGATGTGCGCCGCTGCCGCTGTCGCCGCGACGATAGGCGTGGATGCCGAGCGCAGACCGTTGGAGAAAGTGGCGCCTCCGCTCAGCGGCCTTGAGGACCGGTGAACGGTCGATGCGCCCTTCCATGGGTCAAGAGGCGCGGGGAGCCATCGCGGCTCCCCGTGTTGATACGTGCCAATGTAACAGTTACCGGGCGATCAGCCGCAGGGTGGAAATTGACCGTGGGTGTCGGTGTGCGTCTGCTCAGGATGCCTTGCGCAGGGGTTCGCGCTCCGCGCCGCGCAGCCCGTCGAGGATCGCCAGCGCCCGCGACATGGAGAACCTGTAGGTCTCCTCGCTGAAAGCTTTGGCGTTCCCGTGCATCATGTAACCGTGGAGCACGCCGGGGAAGATATGCACTTCCACGTTCTTCATGCGCGGGGGCACGGCGCGATAGGCTTCCTGCACCGGGGCGGGTGCCGCGTGGTCCTGGTCGCCCCAGATGATGCACACCGGCGCGCTGACCCCTTCGAGCTCATTGATGTAGTCCAGCAGCTGCGTGCCGTGGCACGAAATCCCGGCGGCGTAACCCAGACGTTTCGGTCCCAGGATCGCGTACGGGCCGCCGTAGCAGAATCCCATCGCCGCCGCGCGCCCGTTGAACTGCGGGAGCTTCCGCACTTCGGCCAGGGTATCTGCGAGGTCGGCTTCACCGGCCTTGATCTTTTCGAGTCGCGGTTGCGAGCGGGTTTTCGTGCGATCGTCGTCGCGCGCGAGTGGCCCCGGAACCGAGCGCCAGAACAGGTCCGGCGCCGCCGCGATGTAGCCCTGCGCAGCGAATTCGTCCGCTAACGCGCGCATGTCCCGGTCCACGCCGTGCACGGCGGAAGCCAGCACGATGGCCGGCACCTTGCCTGCGGCATCGGGCGTCACCAGATAACAGTCGAACTCCTTGCCCTCGCTCGAGCGAATCTTGATGTCCTTACGCTGCATGTCGTCTCCTCTTCTGTCGATGGTCCGGAACGGTCTTGCACGTTACATCAGGGCTTTGCGTTCGTCCACTGTCGGCTCCAGCCCCACGCCCCCCGATCAGTGGGCCGTCCATCCACCGTCGATGGGGAGAAGGGCGCCAGTGATGGACGCGGCGTCATCGCTCGCGAGGAAGCAGGCGAGGGAGGCGACCTGCTCGACCGTCACGAACTGCTTGGTCGACTGCGCGGCGAGCAGCACGTCCCTCACCACCTGCTCTTCGGTGATGCCGCGCGCCCTCGCCGTGTCAGGTATCTGGTTTTTCACGAGCGGCGTCAGCACGTAGCCGGGACAGATCGCGTTCACCGTGATGCCGAGTTCGGCCACTTCGAGCGCAACCGTCTTGGTGAGCCCGGCGACGCCGTGCTTGGCGGCAACGTAGGCGGATTTGTAGGGCGAAGCGACCAGTGCATGTGCGGACGCGACGTTGATGATGCGGCCCCATTTGCGCCGCTTCATCGCCGGCAGCGCGTGACGGATCGTATGGAACGACGACGCCAGGTTGATGGCGATGATCGCATCCCATTTTTCGACGGGAAACTCGTCGATCGGCGCGACGTGCTGGATGCCGGCGTTGTTGACGAGGATGTCCACCGCGCCGAACTCGGCAATCGCCTTCGCAACCATCGCCTCGATCGCGTCGGGCTGGCTCATGTCGGCCGTGTCGTAGCGCGCAGCGACTCCGTGTTCCGTGGCGATTCGGGCTCGCAGCGCCTCGATGTCGTCGGCCCGCCCGAAGCCGTTCAGCACGACGTTGGCGCCACGCGCCGCAAAAGCCTCAACGACTCCCTGCCCGATGCCGCTGGTGGACCCCGTCACCAGGGCGGTTTTTCCCTCGAGCGCTCTTGTCATGGCGCGCTCAGAAGCCGAACAGTTGTCGCGGGTTGTCCAGCAGGATTTTGCGCCGCGTCGCGTCGTCCGGCGCCCACTTGCCGAGCAGGTTGAAGAGTTCCACCGAACCTACCTTGTCGGCGAACGAGAGGTGCGGGTAGTCGCTGCCCCAGATGAGCCGGTTCGGCGCGGTCTCGATCAGCGCCTGCGCAAGCGCTGCCGCGTCGGCAAAACCGGGGGCAACCGACATGCGATAGACGCCGGTCAGCTTCAACCAGCCGCGTCCGTTGCTCTGTCGCAACAGATCGAGGAGTTGCTGAAATCCCGGCTGCTCGACACCGTCGCGGGCGAGGAACATGCCCAGGTGCGCGACCGTATAGCGCGATTCGAGTTTCGCCATCACCGGCAGCAGTTCCTGCGTGAGCCAACCCGGTGTCAGGAAATCGAGCATCCAGCCGATTTCGGCGCAGCGGTGATCGAGCCGCTCGATGCGCGCGAGCATCGTCGTCGAAAATCCCGGATCGGGCGGCTTGATCGGATTGACGTTGACGCGCACGCCGCGCACGCCCGCGCGATTGAGGCGGTCCAGCTCGGCGTCGGGTGCGTTCTCGTCGATGTCTACGATACCGCGGCAACGATCGCCTATCGCGCGCATGGCGTCGAGCATACAGGTGTTGTCGCGGCCGTACGCGCTCGGCTGCACGAAGACGTAGCGCTCGAACCCCATGCGCTTCGACAGCGCCAGGAAATCCTCAAGCGGTGCATGCGGCGGCTTGTAGCGCAGGTCGGCGCCATACGGATAACGCTCCGCGGGGCCGAATACGTGGAAGTGGGCGTCGCAGCCGCCCGGCGGCGCCCTGAATCGAGGCTCCGCCTCACCATGAACAGTATGCATCAGGAATCCTCAAGACCCGAGAGAGTCATACGTCCTTTTGCTTCGTTGCGAAGGAGGCATCTTCTTGCCCTCATCCTTCATCCTTCATCCTTCATCATTCCGCCTTGCCTTATTCCATCCTGATTCCCGCCTCGCGTGCGAGCTTCGCCTTCTTTTCGAACTCGGCCTTGACGTACGCGGTGAACGCTTCCGGCGAGGCGCTCGCCGTCAGCTCGACTCCGAGCTCGAGAAAGCGCTTGCGCAAAAGTGGCTGTTGCACCGCTTTCGCCACTTCGGCGTTGAGCCGCACAAGGATCGCGCGCGCCGTTCCCGCAGGCGCCATCAGTCCGTTGAAGGTGGTGTCTTCATAGCCGCGCACTCCCGATTCGTCCACGGTCGGAATCGAGGGCAGAAGCGGCGAGCGCTTCAGGCTGGTCACAGCGAGGGGGCGCAGTCTCCCGGACTGGATATGCCCGAGCGACGTGCTGACCTGGTCGAACATCATCGTCACCTGCCCGCTGATCACGTCCACGATCGCCTGTGCGTTGCCCTTGTACGGTACGTGCAGCATCTTGAGGCCCGCGTGCCGGTTGAAGAGTTCCGCCGCGATGTGTCCCGTGCCGCCGACGCCGGCGGACGCGTACGAGATCTCGCCCGGCCTTGCCTTCGCCAGCGCAACGAGTTCCTTGACCGAACGCGCAGGCAGCGCAGGATTGACCACCAGCACCTGCGGCACGAGACAGGTGAGCGATATGCCGGCGAAATCCTTGAGCGGATCGTAGCCGGGTTTGGAAACGAGAGAAGGCACGACCGCAAAAGTGTTCGCCATCGCGAGCAGGGTGTAACCGTCGGGCGGCGTGCCGAAGCGACGAGCAGGGGCCCCATTCATGGGGATGCGACCGCAAAGGCACGCATGAAGACCGCGGTTCATACCGGCACGTTACAACCCGCTCCCGGGTCGCATCCACACGCCAAGGCGCGCGGAACCTGCTCCGCCGTCCGCGGTTTCCTTCGCGACGAAATGCGTGGCGACGAGGCCGCTCGACCCCGGGCGGTTCTCGACGATCACCTGCTGGCCGAGCCCCGCACTCAGCGGCTGCGCCACCGCGCGGGCGACGAGGTCCACGTTTCCGCCGGGCGCGAACGGCACGATGATGCGCACCGGCCGCGAGGGATAGGTCTGACCTGCGCCTGGCGGCGGGGTTTGTGCCAGCACGCTCTGCGCCGCGACGAGCACTGCTGCGCACGACAGCGATCCGATGATCTTCCTCGTCATAGCGTTCCCCTTGAGCAATTGTGGTATCGCTGGTGCGCGAAACCGTGACGCTACGCGGCCAGGAAACGCACAACCGGTGTCCGCAGCGTCTCGACCACGCGCACGCAGTCCTGGATATGCTGGTGGCAGACGTACTTGAGCGCCGCGAAGGAAATTGCGGCAGACAGCGCCTGTCCCGCGATTGGCACGTATTTCGTGACCTGCTTCACTGTCACCTTCATGCCCACCTTTCTGAGCGCCGCGAACACGAGTTGCGTCGTCACGACCTTGCCGATCAAGGTGCTGCCGGCGATCAGGATGGCCTGGTAGACCACGGCACGCAGGCGTGGATTGAGCCGCCCGATCTGATCGGGCGTGAGCCCGAAGGACTGATTGATTTCGGGAATCAGGCGCATCAGCGTGCCCACGTCCGCCGCCACATCGAAGCCGGGAATCGGCACCAGCACGGAGGCCGAGGCAAGCGCGGCGCGCCGGTTCACCAGAGACTTCGCGCGCCTGATGGCGTCGTTGAGCTCGGCCCCGGTGCGGGGCAACACGTAGAGTTCGGCCGCAGGATTCGTCCGATGCATGATGATCGACTTCCGTGGAGAAGGAGGTAAAAGCCTCGTGTCAAACTTACCACGGAATCGGCCCCCATGCACCGCGCATGGCAAGCGGACTGCTTCGCCCCAGGCGGCACTTCTTGCTTGGGTGACAAACCGTATCAACATGCCAGCCTGACAATCCGCCGTCCAACGCGCCCCACTCTGGTGCGTACGTGCCACGCACCGGCGTTTGACCGCGTCATCAGTCGCGCGTAGCATTGAACTGCGCACGCAGGAACACCACGAGCCGATCGCGTTTTCTCATCGCTCCGCTCCCGTAACCGGAGACCCGACATGTCGCATCGAACCATCCGCACGATCATCGAGGAGCAGGAACCCGTCACCGCCCCAGCGACGCTGACAGTCAGCGAAGCCGCGCGCCTGATGCGGGAGCGCCGCATCGGCGCCATCATGGTATTACAGGAAGACACGCTCGCCGGGATATTCACCGAGCGCGATGCACTGATACGGGTGCTCGCGGAGGGGCGCGACGTGCAGACCACGCGCCTCGCTGACGTGATGACCCGCAATCCGAAAACCATACATCCGGACCGCTCTTTCGCCGAAGCGCTGCAGATGATGTACGGCGGCAGCTTCCGCCACGTGCCGGTAGTGGAGGATGGGCGTCCGGTCGGGATGGTTTCCGCCCGCGACGCGCTCGGCCCGGAACTGGAAGCCTTCGTCTACGAAATGCTGCGCCAGGAGCAGATCGGCGAGATTCTCGCTTAGGATTTTGTCGTGCGTTCGACCGACAAAATCCTTAAGTAAAATCGATTACTGGATTTGGAGGAACCGGAATGGGGTAACCCTTCCCTTTCGGACCTCCCTCGAGATTCCCCAGCGGAGTTGGGTCGACCCCGCCACGATGGGAGACGCGGCGTAGCATTACGCCGCCAAGGCCAGCTCCGCTCCCTCGCGCATCACTCTCGCGTCGGCCAGGGCCTGCCGGATCCGTTTGATCTCCGTGTCGCCGAGCTTCACAAGCGGCGGGCGCACGGCGGCGCACGGGATACGGCCAAGGATCACCAGCGCTTCCTTCATCCGATTGTGCATGTCCACGAACGGGTCCGCATAAAAAGCCGAAGCGAGCGGGTAAATCCGGTCGTTGATCTGGCGCGCAAGCGCGAGATCGTTCGCCTGCACCGCCTGCCACAGCGCGGCCTGCAGATCCGCGATCACGCTCCCCGACCCGGAGAGCAAACCGTTGCACCCGAGGACGAGCGAACTCAGGAGCCATGAACTGTGGGTGGTGAGCACGCTCACCGGGCGTGGCAGGTTCTGCAGGATGCGGATCTGCCGCTCGTGTTGCATGACGTTGTTGCACCAGTCCTTGATCGCCCTCACTGACGGCACTGCGCCGATCAGTTTCAGTACGGTGTCCACCGGGTAACCCAGCCCGCTCGCCAGCGGATACTGGAAGCAGATGATCGGCAGGTCCGAGGCGTCGGCGATAGCCTTGAAGTGCGCGATCACCATCTCGGGCCGGGACTGCGATCCCAGCGCCAGCGGGCCCGGAGGGAACACCAACAGGCACGATGCGCCACCACTTTGCGCCATGCGCGCGATCCGCGCGGCCTCGAAGCTGCCGTCCGCATACACACCATGAACGACCGGGATGCGCGCCCCGACTTCGTCCATCGTGATGGCGAGAATTCGCTCTTGCTCCTCGAAGCTGCACGAGGCAACTTCCGACGCGTGGGCGTTGATGGTGATGGCCGAGAGCCCCTCCACGCCAGTCACGTCCCGCAGGTGCTTGCGATACGACGGCTCGTCGATGCTGAGGTCGGCATGGAACGGCAGCAGGCACGCCGGAATTACGCCTTTCGGTTCAAACACCGCGGGCTTGGACATGGCCGACCTCCATTACTGATCCACTGCGCGTGAAATGGTAGCACGATGCCCGCCAACAGCGCACGCGGCGCAGCACGTTTATCCCGGCAAACCGATACGGACGATCGTGCAGCCTGCACCGGGCGGCCTCAGAGCCATCCTCACGCACACCAAGGCCTGGCAGCTAGCGGAAGTTCAGAAGACTCTCAGCTCTTCAACTACCTTGAGGTCCGGGTCGATGCCGAGCCCCGGACCCTGCGGCACCGCGATGCAGCCCTTGCTGTCGGGGTGGATCGCGTCATGCAGCGGATTCACCGCGAAGTCGGCGTCGTAGCGCTCGACCAGGCTCCCCCTCGGCATCGCGGCGATGCAATGGATCGACGCGAGCAGCCCCGGCCCGAAGTACGCGGAATGCGGCACGACCGCGACGCCGTGCGCATCGGCGAGCGCCACCGCCTTTCGCATCTGCGTGACCCCGCCCACCTTGGTGACGCTCGGCTGCGCGTAGGTGACGGCACCCGCTTCCAGTAATCCCTTGAACTCGGGCAGCATCGCATTTTCACCCGCAGCGGTGGGAATGCCGCCCTGCGCCTGCACACGCGCGAGACCTGCGTGATCCTCCGGCGGCCAAACCGGCTCTTCCAGCCACTTCAGGTTGAACGGCACGAGCTGGCGCGCCATGTCGATCGCTTCGCCCACCGTCCACGGGCAGTTGCAATCCACCATGATCGGAACGTCGGGCCCGGCAGCCTCGCGCGCGGCCCGGATCGGCGGCACGGTGATCTCGTGAAGCTTGATGTGCCGGTAGCCGCGTTTGAGGGCGCGTTCCACGTACTGCGTCACCGCGGCGGGCTCGCCGTATCGCAGCAGGCTCGCGTAAGCTGGAAGAGCCTGCCGCGCCGACCCGCCCAGCAGGCGGTAGAGCGGCAGCCCGGCGAGTTTTCCCGCGATGTCCCACAATGCGATGTCGATTGCGGACAGCGCGTACATCGCCGGACCGTTGCGCCCCACGCCGGCAAGACTGCGCTGCAATTCGTCGACCAGCGCGCTGATCGCAGTGGGGTCGCGCCCGACGCACATCGGGCCGATGAAGGAATCGAGCGCCGCCTTCGTCGCGGTGAAGATCCGATGCCCGAAGCCCTCGCCCCATCCGGTCACGCCGTCGTCGGTGTCCACGCGCACGAGCAACGTGTCCATGCTGGTGCGCGGCCGCCCGCCCTGTTTCGGCATGACCGCGCCCTCGATGATCATCGGCATGTTGACGACGATCGATTCCACTTTGGTGATCTTCACTTGCAACATCCCCTCATGAATCCCGTTCCCGCCGGGATGACGATAAACTGTGCGCTCTGGCCGCAATGGTAGCGCATT
>MEQT01000301.1 GCA_001770325.1 Betaproteobacteria bacterium RIFCSPLOWO2_02_64_14 | reverse complement strand
GCAAATACCGGTTCATTCCTTGAACTCGCGGCGGAGGATCTTCGCCGCCTCGGCCATCGCACGCATCTTGCCGACTGCGGCCTCGCGCGTGAGGTACTTCATGCCGCAGTCGGGCGCGATGATCACGTTCTCGGCCTTGACGTAAGGCAGCGCGCGCTTGACGCGCGCCACCACCGCTTCCGGCGTCTCGACGGTCATGACGCTCAAATCGATCGCGCCCACCATGATCTTCTTGCCCTCGAGCTTCGCCAGCACCGAGCAATCGAGATGGGATTGCGCGGTTTCCACCGAGACCTGCTTGCAGGCGCAGCCCGCCAGTTCCGACAGGAAGGAATAACCCGATGGCCGCTCGTGGATGACGGCGGCGTAGCCGAAGCAGATGTGAACCGCGGTCGTGCCCTGGACGCCGTCCAGCGCGCGCGCGAGCGCTTTCAGGCCGTACTGGCGCGCCTTCTCCGGCCGCGCCTGCATGTACGGCTCGTCGATCTGCACGATGTCCGCGCCGGCCGCGAAGAGATCGCGGATCTCCCCGTTCACGGCCTCGGCATAGTCCATCGCGGCTGCCTCGTCCGTCTTGTAGAAGTCGTTCTGCGCCTGCTGCGACATCGTGAACGGCCCCGGCACGGTCATCTTCACCATCCGGCTCGTATGCCGTTTGAGGAACTTCAGGTCCTCGACCTCGACCGGGTGCCTGCGGCGGATCCTGCCGACGATGCGCGGTACCGGGTTGGGATGACCTGAGCGGTCGAGCGCGCTGCCGGGGTTGTCGATGTCCACGCCTTCCAGCGCGGTGGCGAAGCGATTCGAGTAACTCTCGCGCCGGATCTCGCCGTCGGTGATGATGTCGAGGCCGGCATCTTCCTGCGCCTTGATCGCCATCACGGTGGCATCGTCCTGCGCCTCCGCGAGCCAGGGCTCCGGCACGCGCCACAACTCCTTCGCCCGCACTCGCGGGGGAAAGCGGCCTGCGAGCTTCTTGCGGTCGATCAGCCACTCGGGCTGAGGGTAGCTGCCGACGAGCATGGCTGGAAACAGCATGGCGGTCCTCAATTCATTTCCGAGACGGCTTTTTCCAGAAGCTCCTTGATCGACCCAACCGCCTTGATGACCTCCAGGCGCCCGTCGGCCCCCACTTCGAGATCCCCGGTGCGCGTGTAGTCGTTCTGGTGCATCACGGAATGCCAGTACGGCCGTATTCGCTGATATTTGACGGCCATGCGGGAAAAACTGTCAGCGGCTGGATCCGCTACGGGTGCGCCTCCGCTGAAGTACCGTTCCGCCGTGGTCAGCACGCCCGAAAGCGTCGCGTCGCAAAGCAACTTTTGGTCATAGGGGACCTCATGTTCATCGGTTTTGTCGTAAAACTTGCAGAAGAACCGATTGGTTTCCTTTTCGTACCGGAACAGGACGTCTTCGAACCCATATTCAACGTAAAAATCATGGGCTTTGAAAACTGAACTCGGTATTCCCACGATCTACCCCGTCGGAAAAGGTTGTTCAGTCGAATGATGACAGGGAGCGACAGATTTCCCTGTCGCTGAACTCGTGGGCGTGGCGATCAACGGGATCAGTTCTAGCCGGGGAGCACGTCGTCGGCCTGATCCTGGCGCAGCAATTCGAAGATGAAATCCTTGAGCTCCGGCCCCACGGCGTCGCCGGCGGAGACGACACCGACGGGACGGCCGTCCTCCACCACCGGCACGTTGCGGAAACTCCCGTCGTGCATGATCTGCAGCGCATCGGGAAACGGCTTGTCCGGATGGATCGTCCGCGGATCGCGGGTCATGACATCGGCGAGCCGCGTGGCCTTCGCGTCGCGGCCCTCCGCGACGACGCGATAGAGCGCGTCGCGCTCGGTAAAGATCCCGGCCAGCTTGCCCTCGTTGACGATCAGTATCGCCCCTGCCTTCTTCTCCTTCATCACGGTCGCAGCCTCGCTGACCGTCATGCTTTCCGGAGCAGTGATGACTTCCCGATGCTCGACAATCGACCTGATCGCGCGCTGAGTCATGGTGAGCCTCCAGTCGCAAGGAACTGCAAATGGGTCCTGGCCTGCGATACATATTATGGGAAAGCTTGGGGTGGCAAACCAGTAAGAAAGTTACTGAATCAAATCAGTGCTTGGCAAAAGAATAGAAAATCTTCCTATCACTTTTTCAAGGAGTAGACTGGAAGGCGCCATGCGCATGCCAAGGTAAAACAAGGCATCCGAAGCAATGGCATTGTGCAGCAATCTGAAGGAGGTAACCAGTTATGGCACGAATCCTGATCATGGCGACCCACGGCTCCGAGGATCCAACCCGCGCGGGGCTGGCCTTCCTGTTCGCCAAAGGAGCGGTCGAAGCCGGGCATAAGCCCGAAGTGCTGCTGGCCGGCGACGCCAGCGTCCTTGCGCGAAAAGTGGTCGCCGAGAACGTCCTGCCCGTCGGGATACCGCCGCTGAAGGACCTCATCCAGTTCGCCGTGGATAACGGCGTGCCGGTGCACACCTGAGGGGCCTGCGGCAAGGCCCGTGGGGTCCTGGACGACGATCTGAAGTGGCTGCACTCGAAATGGATGACGCCCAAGGAGGGGGCGCAGCTCGCGGTTGATGTCGACCGGGTGATGAGCTTTTAGCCGGTTTTGCTTGAGCTGGTTTGGAGGCATGGACTTACAGCGTCGAAAAAGGGGTCGGAGTAACTTTTCTCGGGCATTCGTGTCTGAAATCTTGCTCCGATCCTAATTTTTTTCGAAGAAAGAGCTACGTCTTCGTCCAGCCCTGCTTCCAGGCCGGCGGCTCCTTGGCGTCGATCAGGATGAAGGCGATGCGGCACGGCTTGTCGCCGTTATTGACCCAGGCGTGGTTGGTGCCCTGCTGAACCATCACGTCGCCGGCCTTCACATGCACCTCGGTATCGTCGAGCAGCATGTCGATCTCGCCTTCGAGCACCAGCGCGTAGTCAATGCTCGTGGTGCGATGGGTGTTCATGTGGCGGGAATAGCCCTGCGTCGCCGGATCGATGCCCATCTCGACCAGCATCTTGTGGTGGTCGACCGGCTGCGGGATGCCCGTAGACGGCGCGAAGTCGACGATGCGGAAGATCGAGCCGTTCAGCCGCGGCGGTACGCCGATCTGGGTATCGGCGCGGTCTTTGCTGCCGGTCATGTCCACGGGCATTTCGTCCGTGACCCAGAGCATGGTGAGCACGTTGCCGCCCGCACTGCGTTGGCGCACGTGCGGCGACGGGCCGTCCATCAGCACGACCGCTTTGCCGCTGGCGTCATGGCCGGTGACGATGCGCCTCGTAGGCTTCTTTTCCATTGGGGTTTCCTGTTCTGCGGTTTGATTTTTGCTGGTGACAAATACTGCACCCCATGACCCGGTTCAGGCAACGTCGCCGAGCGTTTGAGCGTGGTCACGGCGAGTCCGCGCGCCCTGCCGGCCTTGACCTGCGGTATCGCCGTGGAGAGCGGTGCGAAAATCAGTTGCGTCTCACCCGAGAGCAGCGCGGTCATCGCCGGTGCGCTGCCCTTATAGGTAACGTGCGCCAATGGGATCGTACCCGAGCCCTTTGTAGACATGCGGATTGACTGCGAGATTCCCGATGTTGCCCATGGGCACGGTGTGTCCGTCGGGCGCCGCTTTGCGCGTGCGCTGAAGTCCAGCACAGCAGGAGAATCGCCGTGAGCGCTGCGTTTATCCGCGTGGCCCGGCACCGCGATGTATTCTCGTTCATGTCATTTCCTCCCTCGGCAGCCGGCTTTGCGGCCGCATCGGTCTAAGGAAATGCCAAACTGTGCCGTCCGGACGGGGAGTATTGCTGTCTGGTCTTGATGGTATTCTACAGCGATGTCCGCGTCCGACCCCGCATCCCGCGTCTGGCCTGCCGAGGGCCTCACGCGCGTTCCGTACTGGGCGTACCAGGACGAGGACATCTACCGCCGCGAGCAGGAGCGGATTTTCCGCGGCGCGACCTGGAATTTCCTCGGGCTGGAAGCCGAACTGCCCCAACCGGGCGACTTCAAGACCACATTTGTCGGCGAGATGCCCGTGGTCGTGGCGCGCGACGAGACCGGCGAGCTGCGCGCGTTCGAAAACCGCTGCGCGCACCGCGGTGCGCTGATATGCATCAAGGATCGCGGCAGCGCCCAGAGGTTCACCTGCGTCTATCACAACTGGACTTACGACCTGAAGGGCAATCTCACGTCGGTCGCCTTTCGCCGCGGCATCCAGGGCAAGGGCGGCATGCCGGCGGACGCAAACCCGGAGAGCGGAGCGCCACGCAAGCTCCGCGTCGCGACCTGCTGCGGCCTCATGTTCGCGACGCTGTCGGAGGCAACGCCTTCGCTCGAGGAATACCTCGGCCCCGAGATCGCGGCGCGGGTGCGCCGCGTAATGAAGGAGCCGGTGCGTATCCTTGGCGGCTACAGCCAGATCTTCCGCAACAACTGGAAGCTCTACCTCGACAACGTCAAGGACACCTACCACGCGAGCCTGCTGCACTCGTTCTTCGCCACCTTTCGTCTCAATCGCCTGTCGCAGAAGGGCGGCGTCCTCGTCGGCGGCGATGGCGGCAGTCACGTGAGCTTCACGATGATGCGGACCGACACCGGCAGCGACGAGTATGAGCGGGCCGGCATGCGCTCGGCCGCGGGCGGCTACCGGCTGGAAGCGCCCGAACTGCTCGAATCAGTGGACGAGATCGGCGACGGCATCAGCCTGCAGATCCTCGGCGTATTCCCCGGGTTCGTGCTGCAGCAGATCATGAACAGCCTCGCGGTGCGCCAGGTGCTGCCCAAGGGCGTGGGTGAAACCGAGCTGGTGTGGACCTGCTTCGGCTATGCCAGCGACGACGAGACGATGACCGAGAGACGCCTGAAGCAGGCAAACCTGGTCGGGCCGGCCGGATACATCTCGATGGAGGACGGCGCCGCCACGGCATTCGTCCAGCGCGGCGTGCGCGGGGCCGCGGAACGCGCGGCGATCGTCGAGATGGGCGGGCGCGGGATCGGCTCCGACGAGTCGCGCGTTTCCGAGAACTCGGTGCGGGGCCTGTGGCAGGCATACCGCCGCCACATGGGCCTTTAGACCGAATGGACGTCGAGTTGCAACTCGCCGTCGAGAACCTGCTCGCCCGTTACGTGCATGCCCTCGACGAGGCCCGGCTGGAGGAGTGGCCGGAGTTCTTCGTGGAGGGCGGCCGCTACCGCATCACCACCGTCTGCGGCCAGAAGTTCGTGGCCGACCAGGTGATCGCCGCCGCCGGCCTGATGACCCCGCCGCGCCTGGCGCAAAGCGCCGCGCTGGACTGGAACAACGGCATCGCCGTGGACGCGGCCACGCTGCGCACCAGCGACGAACGCATCCACGCCCTGGGCGACTGCATCACCATCGCCGGCCAGGCCAGCCGCTACATCGAACCCATCGCACGGCAGGCTCGGGCGATTGCGGCGCACATCTGCGGGGGTGAGCCGGCGCCCTACGAAGCGAAGCCTGCGGTGGTGCGGGTGAAGACCACCTCGCACCCGATGACGCTGCACTGAGTACGGACGGGCGCGGACTATCATTTGCGGTGGATACCCCCACCCGTTTGATGACAACGCCCGGCCACCCCGATGGCCAGGGCACCGGAGACCTGCCATGCCCCTTCGCCTGCTGCGCCGCCATCTGCTCGGCCTTTCACTGTGTGCCCTT
>MEQT01000300.1 GCA_001770325.1 Betaproteobacteria bacterium RIFCSPLOWO2_02_64_14 | reverse complement strand
CGTCCTTGCATGCCGCCGGGGAGCGCGCTGATGCGCATCGCCGCCGTGGCACACACCAGTGCGGTAGGACGGCCGAGCCCCCGCGGCGACTCAAGCCGCGGCATCATTCCAGACCTTGGTGTATTCTGATTGCCTTGCGTGGATCCACCTGCATGACCCCTGCTCCCGGCGTTGACCCGGATCGCCTCATCGACTTCGCCAGCGCCGTGTACCAGAGCGCGGGCGTTGCCGCCGCCGATGCGCGGCTCATCGCCGACACGCTGGTGCAGGCGGATCTCTGGGGACACCAGTCACACGGGGTGCTGCGCCTCGGCTGGTACCTCGACCGGCTGCGCAACAAGGTCATGAACCCGGTGACGAAACCCGAGTTCGCAGCGGACGCGGGCGCGATCGCGGTGATCGACGGTCACGACGGCGTCGGACACGTGCTGACGGTGCTTGCCGCGCGCGAGGCCATCAGGCGCGCCAAGGCACACGGCATCGGCGCCGTCGGCGTGCGCATGTCCAACCATTTCGGCACGTGCATGTACTACACCCTCATGGGCGCGCGCGAGGGCTGCGTCATGCTGCTCACGACCAACGGCGGGCCCGCGATGGCGCCGTGGGGCGGGCGCAGGAAAATCATCGGCACCAATCCCTGGTCGGTTGCCGCGCCCGCCGGGAACCGGGCGCCGTTCGTGGTGGACATGGCGACCACCGGCGTCGCGCGCGGGAAAATCTATCTCGCCCGCAACAAGCGCCTGCCGATCCCGCTGGGCTGGGCCATCAATTCGGCGGGCGAGCCGACCACCGACCCGCAGGAAGCGATCGACGGCATCATCCTGCCGATGGCCGAGCACAAGGGTTACGCCATCGCGGCAATGGTGGATATGCTTTCCGGCGTATTGACGGGCAGCGGGTTCCTCACCGCCGTGCACAGCCCGTACCGGACTGCGGAAAAGAGCAACTGCGGCCACCTTATGATCGCGCTCAACATCGAGGCGTTCCAGCCGCTCGCGCAGTTCAACGCCCGCATGGAGCAGTTCATAGCCGAGATCAAGGCAGTGCCGCTCGCCAAGGGCTTTGACGAGGTTTTTTATCCCGGCGAAATCGAGGCGCGCAACGACGCCCGCAATCGAAAGGAAGGCATCCGGTTTCCGGAGGACACGCTCGCCGACCTGAAGCGGGTCGCGCGGGAAACCGGGCTGGAAGCGAGGCTGCCCTTCTCCTGACCGGGTTCGCCGTTATACTACGGTACTGTGGCGTTCCGCGCCGGGGCGCCTTTGATTCACTCTCCCGGACACGAACATCATGCCCAAGATCCAGTCCGTCTCCGTGTGCGTTGCGCGCGTCGCGCTCGACAATGTCACTTCCTTCGCCACGCGCACGGTTTCCGCGCGCGACTACTGTCTCGTCAAGTTGCGCTCGACGCAGGGCGTCGAGGGCATAGGCTTCTGCTACGCCGGCTCGGCGGGCGGCAACATCGCCAAAGCTGCGGTCGAAGAACTGCTGGCGAAGAAGCTGATCGGCCAGGAATCGCTGCGCGTCGAGGGCTTGTGGCAGGACATGTATCAGGAATCGCTGCTGCAGGGGCGCGCGGGCAGCGTCATGCGCGCAGTCGGCATCCTCGACATCGCGCTGTGGGATTTGAATGCACGCGCCGCCGGACTGCCGTTGCACCTCTACCTCGGCGCGAACGTGACCGACAAAGTGCCCGCCTACGCCAGCGGCGGCTATTATCTGCCCGGCAAGACGCCGAAAAAACTCGGCGACGAGATGGCGTCGTACGTGGCCGCAGGCTTCAAGGCGGTCAAGATGAAAGTGGGGCGCCTCTCCCCGAGGGAGGAAGAAGTGCGCATCCGCGCCGCGCGCGAGGCGGTCGGCCCCGAGGTGCACCTCATGCTCGATGCCAACAACGCCTGGAGCGACGTACCCACGGCGCTGCGCTACCTGAAGAGCTACGAACCCTACGACCCGTACTGGATCGAGGAGCCGTTCGGACCGGACGAGATCGACATGCATGGCCGTCTCGCGGAGCTCACGCCGGTCATCGTCGCAACCGGCGAGATCGCCTGCGGCCGCTGGTACCACAAGGAACTCCTCGACAAGCGCGGCGCCGAAATCCTCCAGACCGATGCCTGTGTCTGCGGCGGCATCACCGAATGGAAGCGCATCGCCGCCACGGCGGCAAGTTACGGGGTGACCATGTGCCCGCACTGGTTTCACGACGTGCACGCGCCGCTCGTCGCAGCCACGCCCAACGCACGTTACGTGGAGTTCTTCCCTGACGACCAGGTGCTCAATTTCCGCCGGCTCATCGACCGGCAGCTGCCGCACAAGAACGGCGAGATCATCCTGCACCGGACGCCGGGACTGGGCTTCAGCTTCAACGAGAAGTCAGTCAAGAAATATGCGCTCACGCCGGCGCGGCCGTGGACCGTCATCAATTGAAGGCGCGCGCGCGGGAAGTCCCGATTCTTTGGGGTCGCCGGAAACAATGACTCGTCGCCTTTCAAACCATGCAGATAGCAAGGCATAAAGAGATCGTCTCTCCGTTTGCCTGGAAAGGCGCGGAGCTCCAGGACAGCACGGGCTGGATCCGGCCGTTCCATGCCGATGAGTTGACCGAGATCGACGCCGCGCTCGTGGGCGTGAAGCGGCGCGGGCTCGAGTGGCTTGACGTCACCCGTAATGACTTTCCGCTGCCGCGATTTGCGTCCGCGTTGGCAGGAATCGCGCTGGAGCTCGAGACCGGCCGGGGAATGATTCTGTTGCGCGGGCTGCCCCTCCACTATTCGCCCGATGACCTGCGGATGGTGTACTGGGGCATAGGCGCTCATCTCGGCACGGCGGTATCACAAGGCGGTCGCGGCGAAGTGCTCGCCAACGTCGAGGACGAAGGCAAGGAAGTCGAATTCACCAAGCAGCGCGGCGCGAAGACTTCGGCCGCGCTCGCGTTCCATGCCGACCGCTGCGATGTGGTGGGATTGCTGTGCGTGCGCAAGGCGAAGGCGGGTGGGTTGAGCCGCATCGTGAGTGCGGCGGCAATCCACAATGAAGTGCTGCGCCGCCGTCCGGACCTGATCGAAACCTTCTACGCCGACTGGCATCACAGCCGGCAGGGCGACGAGCAGCCTGGCGAGGCACGCGCGTATCCCAAGTCGATTTTCGGCTTCCGCGAGGGGCACTTCACCGGCCTGTTCTCGCCGACCTACATCCGATCCGCACAGGAATTTCCGGAAGTGCCGCGCCTCACGCAGCAACAGCGGGAAGCGCTGGACCTCTATGCCATCCTGTCCGATGAACTGGCGCTCAACATGGCGTTCGAGCCCGGGGATATCCAGCTCCTCAACAATCATCTCATCTACCATGCGCGCACGCGCTACGACGACTACGATGAGCCGGAGAAAAAACGTCTGTTGCTGCGCTTGTGGCTGGCCGTGCCCGGCAGCCGCCCGCTCCCGGCGGGTTACGAGCTGGTGTTCGGCAACATCGAGGCCGGCGCGGTGCGCGGCGGCGTTCCGAGCCGCGACGGCTGGCGTGATGTCACGCAGTTGCGCGCCCGAAGGGCGAAACGCTGAAACGCAAAGAACGCAAAAGACGCAAAGGAAGAACAAAAAAATTTTATCCCGGCCGTCTTGATCGGCTTTTCCGGTTCCGCGCACTCGCGGTCGAACTTCGCCTTGAACTGCCCGGGTGTGGCCGGCGGCACCACTTCGCTGCCGTCAAAGGCGAGGCATGCCGCTAAGACGACTGCCACGCCGGGCAGGCGACTGGCGAGAGGGTTCACTTCAACTCCTCCTGGTTCATGAGCACGCCCCGCAGCTTCCGCCAGCGCCGCACCGCGGTCAAAGGGGAATTGCGCGCGACAAATCGCGGGCGGCGACGATACACTGCGCGCACCTCCCGGCACCCCGCGGTTGGGCGCAAGCGCCGCAGCCTGGGGCGGGCAGCAGGCCGTGCTTGAAGCCGGGGTCGAATTCGCGGGTTGAGGGGTGAAAGGGCACGCCATGGATAGTGACCGCGCATGGAACAGGTTTCGAGCTGCAGCACCGGCGCTTGCTGCATGCATCGTGGTGGGCGCGCCGCTAGCCACCGCCGATCGAGCGGCGGCGGCGCAGTGGAAACCGGAGAAGCCGGTCGAGATCGTGGCGCTGAACGCTCCCGGCGGCGGCTCGGACCGCATCGCGCGCATCTTCGTCAAGCTTCTGCAGGAACGGCGCCTCGTGCCGGTGCCGGTCTCGGTGGTGAACCGGCCGGGCGGCGGCGGCGCGCTCGCCTACAACTACATTAACCAGCGCCCCGGCGACGGCCACGTCCTCGCCCTCGGGGGGCGCGCGATCCTTACCAACCACATCGCGGGACACGGACCGAGCTACACCGAACTCACGCCGGTGGTAACGCTGTTCGACGAGTACATCTCCGTGACGGTGAAGCCCATCTCGCCCATCGGGAGCGGCAAACAGCTCGTCGATTTCATGAAGCGCGACCCGACCGTCATGACCTTCGGCATCGCCACCAGCCTCGGCAATCCGAATCACCAGGGTGTGGCCGCAGCGCTCAAGGCCGCGGGGCTCGATATCAAGAAGATGAAGAGCGTGATCTTCGCATCGGGCGGCGCCGCGACCACGGCCATGCTCGGCGGCCACATCGACGTCGTGCCGATCTCGGTGGCGTTCGGGGCGTCGCTGCTGCGCAACGGACAGGTCCGAATCATCGCGGTCACTGCGCCCAAGCGGCTCTCGGGTGTGCTCGCCGACGTGCCGACTTGGCGCGAACAGGGTTACGACGCGGTGGTGTCGACGTGGCGCTGTTTCTTCGGCCCCAGGGGCATGACGGACGGGCAAATCGCCTATTGGGAAGGCGTAGTCCAGCGCGTGCTGGAGACCGGCGAATGGAAGCGCGAACTCGAGCTCAATTTCTGGATCAATGCCTACAAGGGGAGCGTTGACACGCGCCGGCACATGGCCCAGGACACCCAGGGCGTGAAGGCCTTCCTCACCGAGCTCGGCTTGGCACGATGAGCCGCCGCCGGAACGTCGCGCCTGGAGCGGCGGGCAGTTGCGAAGCGGATCACTCTTCCATCACCATACTTCATCACCACTTCCCGTCACCATCAATCGTCACCCTTTCCTGACCGAAGGAGCCCTCCCACGGAACGAAAGAAAGCCAGCGATTTCCCGCCGGAAGTGCTCAAGCTCTTCGACGGCTACGTCCACGGTGGTCTCACCCGACGCGACTTCCTGGATCGCGCCGCGAAGTACGCGGTCGGCGGTTTCACCGCAGCGGCCATGCTGGAGAGCCTCAAGCCCAACTTCGCGTGGGCCCAGCAGGTCGCGAAAGACGATGCCCGCATCCGCACTGAATCGCTGACCTACCCGTCGCCGCAGGGCTCGGGCACCATGCGTGGCTACTACGCGCGGCCGGCGAAAGCCGCTGGCAAGCTGCCCGGCGTGCTGGTGATACACGAGAACCGCGGCTTGAATCCGTATACCGAGGACGTGGCGCGGCGCCTCGCAGTGTTGAATTTCGTGGCGTTCGCGCCGGATGCACTCACGCCTCTCGGCGGGTACCCGGGCGACGAAGACAAGGCACGGGAAATGTTTGCCAAACTCGATCACGTGAAACGGATCGAAGACATGGTTGCGACGGCCGGATTTCTCAAGTCGCGTCCCGAGTGTACAGGCAAAATCGGCGCCGTGGGCTTCTGCATCGGTGGGACCGTCGCCAATACGCTGGCCGTACGCATCCCGGACCTTGGCGCCGCAGCGCCGTTTTATGGCGGCCCGCCTGCTGCTACGGATGTCGCAAAGATCAAAGCGCCCCTCATGATCCACTACGCCGGGAATGACGAGCGCCTCAACGCCAGATGGCCCGAATTTGAAACCGCGCTCAAGACGAACAACGTGAAATACGAGATGCACATGTACCCGGGCACAGAGCACGGCTTCCACAACGACACGACGCCGCGCTACGACGAGGCCGCCGCCAAACTCGCGTGGCAGCGCACCGTCGATTTCTTCAACAAGACCCTGCGCGGCTGAAACGCAAGCACGCGGACGGCCGGGCAAACAGCAAGGGGCGGCCGGAACCGCCCCCAGTGGATTGACTCGGCGTCAGTTCGCGATTACAGACCGCTGCCGATCGTACCGCCAACCACCGCCCCGACCGCGGTCGCCGCAGTCCTGCCGTCGCCGTGGCCAATCTGGCTGCCGACCGCGGCACCGATGATGGCGCCGCCCAGCGTGCCCAGCACGTTGCCCCGGACCGTCACCGCGGCAGGCGGTGCTGCGTAGTACGCCGGCTCCTCGTAGACGACAACCGGCCGACGGCGGATGTAGACCGGCCGTTCCACGATGACCTCGCGCACTACCGGACGGTAGCGGCGCTCGACCACTACCACCCGTTCATGCTTGTGACGATAACCGTGCGCCGGCGCCCAGTGCGGCGGGTCGGCGAACACGGGGATCGCGACGGCAAGCGCCGCGCCGGCCGAGAGCATGCAAACTGTTTTCTTCGCATTCATGGCATTCTCCTTTCGGGATTGCGTATTCATTAGAACGCGCGGACCATGGAAATGTCTGTAGGGGAGTGAAACAAGCTATTAAGTTTGTAACATTGCTGTTACATTTTTCCGCGTGCGGAATCGGAGCACAGGCAGGAACTATCGCGCGGGAACGCGCTGAAAGGACATCCCATGGACGACAACTTCGCAGCACTGGATCAGGTCAAGAGCACGGCCATCGACCTCGGCATGAAGTTCGGGCCGAAACTGCTCGTCGCAATCGTGATCATGACGGTCGGCTTCCTGGTGGCGCGCTGGGTCGCCGGAGTCGTGGTGCACATGCTCCGGAGGTTCGAATTCGAAGCGCCGGTGCGCCAGCTCCTCGTGAGCATCACCCGGGCGCTGGTGCTGATCCTGTTCGGGATCATGGCGCTGCAGAACCTGGGTGTGGAACTGGTCCCTCTCATCGCGGGCCTTGGGGTGGCCGGCGCGGGGGTGGCCCTGGCGATGCAAGGAGTGCTGGGCAACATGGTCGCCGGACTGACGATCATCCTGACCCGGCCGTTCCGTGTCGGAGAGTACATTTCTATCGCCAAGGAAGAGGGCCAGGTGGAGGACATCAGTCTCTTCCATACCTCGTTGACCCACCCGGATCTCTCGCGCGTGGTCATCCCCAACCGCAGGATCGTGGGCGAGGTCCTCCACAATTACGGCCAGATCCGGCAGGTCGAAGTCATCGTGCGCGTCGCCTACGACGCGGACCTCAACCAGGTTCTCGCGACGATCCATGAGATGCTCCAGGCCAGCGCGCGGGCGCTCAAGGACCCCGCCCCGCTGATCCAGGTGATCCGGCTCGCGGATTCGTCCGTGAATATCGCCGTCAAACCCTGGGTCAACGTGCCCGATTATGTCGCCGCCACCGGTGAGATCAACAAGGCACTCGTCGAGACCTTCCGCGGGCGCAACATCGTCATCCCGTTCCCGCAGCAAGAGGTGCGACTGCTGGGAAGCGCCGCCTGAGTCATAATCGCTTGCTCTGTATGGCGCAGCGGCGGGTGATGGCGCGCTCGACCGATTGTCGGTGCACGTTGCCGGTTTTTCCAGACGTTGAGCGCGAGGGAGCAATCGGGAGCGGGAAGCCGAGCTTGCGATGCGCGCGCTGCCCGTTCCTGCGAATTGATTATACTCGGCGACATGTTCGCAGTCGCCGCAGTCCGGCTTATTCAGCCTGGCAGGGGTCTGACTGCCGCCGATGCTCATGTACGGACCCGTGCTGCGGGTGCAGAAGCTAGGGCATGAGAAGCTCGCTATTCGTCGCAGTGCTGCTCGCCGGCTGCGCCACCCTGGGGGGTGACATCGACGCGGCGCGGAACTCCTGGCACGGCGCACGCTACGATGAAGTGGTCGCGAAATGGGGCGCCCCCACGCGCCACGTCGCCCTATCGGACGGTCGCAGCGTCTATACCTGGGAGTCCGCGGGATCCGGCGGTGTCCTGTCACCGGGGTCCGTCGGGGTCTACGGGGGCTCCGGCATCGGCGTCGGCGTCGTGCTTGGGCTCCCCGGCTTGGGGGGCGGCGAGCCACAGCGATGCGAACGCACCTTCACTTTCAGCGGTGATCGCGTCGTCCAGCAGACGTGGCTGGGACCGTCCGCATTCTGCAGCACTTTCAGGAGGGAGTGACGGGGCTCGCGCGCGAGCGCGCGGTTATCGGTGACGATTCTTCTCCGCCCTCAAGCATTCAGGCGGGTTCCCGGAGTGGTGCGGCCCCGCGTCAGCGCTGCGCCCCATCGCCCGCCTGCTGCGCGCGCTGCTGCATCTGATCCATCGCCTGGTCGATCTTCTGCCGTGTTTGGTCCTGGGTCTTCTTGGCAGCTTCCACTTCCTTCGCCTTGATGGCGGCGCCGGTCGCCGCGGTGGTGGCGGTTTCTACCCCGCACCCGGCGAGCGTCACGACGGCGAGCGCCACCAGAGCGTGAATCGCGACGCGTGCGCCGCAGTTCGATCCGGGCAATGTGTCACGTTTCATCATGTCATTCTCCTTCGCCTCGAGACTTCCGCCTCCCGCGTCTACGTCCTCAATCCGCGCTGACTCCCACGGGAGCGGACTTGCCCACTCCGAGACGCTTGAGGATCTTGATCCGCTGCACGGTGTCGCCTGCGAGATGCGTCCAGACCATGGCGTCGCGCACCAGCTTGTCCACCCGCGCGTGCATGAGCCTGCCCTCGGCGCCGTGCACCTCCATGTTGAGCCGCACCAAGCGCTGAATGATGTCGGTCGAGTAGTTCATCACCAGGCCGGCGTTCGCCGAGTGCTGTCGCGCGTCGTGCAGCCAGGCGACCCGCAACACGTACGAGCGCAGCGCCTCGGTCAGCATGTGCATCTCATTGAGCTTCAACTGGATGATTTGATGCTCCATGAGGTACTTGCCGGCGCGCTTGTGAGTGCGCGAGAAATTCATGGCCATTTCCACTGCGTCATCGCACACGCCTAACGCGTTCGCCGCGAGCTCGAGGTCGCCGAAGATGTCGCCCCCGGTGGTGTCGCCCTTGCCCGCCTTGACCGACCCGACGCCCACCTCGCCGACTACATTTGCGTGCGGCAGGCGCGCGTTCTCGAAAATCAGCTCCGCGTTCTGGTAGAAGCGCCAGCCGCGCTTGTTGAAGATCTTGCCGATGCGAAATCCCGGCGTGCCTTTGGGCACCATGAAAAGCGTGCCGCCCTGCTTGATGCTGACCTCCGGATTGGTGCGCGCATCCACGAAAAAGAGCGAGCCGACGCTGCCGTTTGCGATGAAGCACTTCTCGCCGTTCAGCACCCACTCGTCGCCGTCGCGCACCGCCCGCACGCGGTAACCTGCCTTCGGATCGTCCTCGGGCGGCAGCCGGTTGTCAGAGCCGGCGTTGGGTTCGGTGATGCCGCGCCCCATCACGTAGCGGTGATCCGCGAGGAATGGCTTGAGAAAGCGCTCCTTCTGATCCTGGGTGCAGGCGGCCGCGATAAGGTGGCTCCACTTCCAGTTCTGGCTGAACGCCTTGGACATCGCGCTGTCGCCGCGCGCGAGTTCCGCCATGACCAGCGCCTGCGACACGAAATCGGCTCCCGGCCCGCCCCACTCCTTGGGCACCGCGAGCGTACGGAATCCAAGCTTCGAACCCTTCTCCATGATCTCCCAGTCCCATGGTTCGAAGCCACCCTCGATCTGGTCTCGTTCGAGGGAGTGCGGACGCAACTCGTCGTCCGCGAATTTGCGCGCCTCGTTCTGCCAGTGGCGCTGCTCTTCGTTCAGTGAAAAATCCATCTCGACTCCTTACAAGAGTGACGAAAGATGGTGACGAATAATGGTGATGCGAAGTAGTGACGTGCAAATCCCTGCTCGTCGCTCGCTCTTCGCCACCCTTACTCGTCACCCGTTACCGTCACCCGTTATCGTCACCACTTCTCGTCACGCCTTCGTCCTTATGCGGCGAGCGGCCGCTGGTAGCCGGCCAGCGCCTCGGCGATTTTGAGTTTGGCCGCGCCGTCGGTTTCCTCGGAATGCAGGAAGATCATGCCGTCGTGGACGTATTTCTGCAGCGGCATGTCGCGCATGACGCCCATGGCGCCGAAACATTCCGCCGACAGGAGCGTGACGTCGCTCATTGCCTCGGCAGTGTAGACCCGCGCGATCGTGTGCAGCGGCAGATCGGAGGCGCTGCGGTCGGCGACGACCTCGGGATGGTCCAGCGCCCAGGCCGCCTTCCAGATCATGGTGCGTGCAAGCTCGAGCTTGATCGCACAGTCGGCGAGCTTGGTGCCGATCGCCTGGTGCTCGATGATGTTGCGTCCGCCCTGGCGGCGGATCTTCGCATAGGCGACCGCAGCTTCGTACGCGGCGCGGCCAACGCCGAGATTGATCGCCGCCATCAACGGCACGGCGCGCGCCGCCTCCGCGCTGCTCGCGAACGGGCTCTGTCCCTCCTTGCCGAGCAGATGGTCGGCAGGCACCCGGCAATCCTTGAACGCGATGCCCGAGCCCGTGCCGTGGAACCAGCGCGTCATCGACCCGCCGTTGGTGTCGGGACTGCTGAAGGGCCCGACCTGCGGGTGCACGGTCAGTCCCGGCGCATCGCGCGGCACCAGCAGCGTGCTCACGCCGTTCATGCCGGTTTTCTTTGGGTCGGTGCGCGCCTGTACCGCGAACAGCTTGGCGACCGGCGCATTGGAAACGAAAGAGACCGCACCGTTGACCACCCAGTCGCCGTTGCCCTGCTTGACCGCCACCGGTTCCCCGCCACTCTCGGCAGCGAGCGGACGGTGATAGGACCAGCCGATATCGGCGTCGGGGTTGCGCCCGGAGAAGGCAAGGTGATATTTGTCATCCTCTACGAACGCCTTGAGGAAGCGCGAGTGCTGCGCTGAAGTCATCAAACCGCCGAACAGCGCCCGGCCCAGCGCCGAGGTCTGCGCCAGAGCGACGGCAAGATCGACGTCGCCGGCCGCCAGTTCCTCCATCACGATGCACGACGTGAGGCAGTCTGCGCCCGCGCCCCCGGCCTCTTCCGACAGCGCCATGGTGCGCAGCCCCATCTGCGACGCCTGGTCGAGCAGGTCCATCAACAAGGGCTTGTCGAACGGCTGCAAACGATCAGGGTGCAACGCGACGGGCTTGACGTCCCCATCGACGAAGGCGCGGATGGTGTCGCGAAACTCAAGCTGCTCCGGGGTGAGATGAAGGTTATACATGGCTCTCTCGGTGAGGTTCGAAGGATCGTGTAACGGTGGGGTGCCGCCGTGATTTCGCCGCGGGCAATATAGCGGGATCACCTGTGCGTGGGAAGACCCGCACGCACAGGTTGGCGGGACGGCCCCGCGGGCAATGCCGGCGAGCAACCTCCATTATATGGATTTGCACGCCGGATTTCGAGTTCTTGCGTGGATGAAACTCCACAATGTGGATGTAATGGCACGGTGGGCGGCCCTCATCCTGCGAGCGCCCGGAGTTCGCGCTGCACAGTCTCGGAGACCTCGATTCCTTCTGCTCGGGCCTGCGCGGCAGCACGAACGCGGCGCGTTCCTGGCAGGCGCACCCCTTCATCCGTCAGCATCGTGTGTATCAGCGCTTCGAGTCGCGCGTAGTACGCTTGCGCACCCACGAGGGCCTCCGGATCGATCGCGAGGATCGCGTGCCCGATCCGCGGCTTGTTGCCGGGCTCAAAATAGGAATCGTTCTCGTAGCTGAACGCAGCCCCGGTCAGTGCCACCGAGAGCAGTTCGACAATCAACGCCAGCATGGTGCCTTTGACGCCGCCGATCGCAGTGAGGCTGCCGGTGAGTGCGGCCCGGGCATCGGTGGTCGGATTCCCATCCTTGTCCAAAGCCCAGCCGAGCGGAATGGGTTTGCCCTCCTTCGCGTAGAGCATGATCTTTCCACGCGCCACTTCCGTAAGCGACAGGTCCACTACGATGGGATCGGCACGCTCCCGCGGAAAAATTGCGGCGATGGGATTGGTGCCGAAGAACGCCTTCCGGCCGCTCCAGGCGTTGATCGCGGCAGGCGAGTTGGTGAATGCGAGACCGATCAGTCCGGCCTGTGCCACGGGCGCGAGGTGATACGCCGCGGCGCCGAAATGGTGGCTGTTGGTGACGCCGGCGAAAGCAATGCCGTAGCGCCGCGCGCGCTTGATCGCCTCCTTGACGGCGAGTGCTGCGGCAAGAAACGCGAGCCCACCGTGCGCGTCGATAAGACAGGTGGCGCCCTTTTTCTTCACGATCTTCGGCCGCGCCTTGCCGTCGGCCCGTCCCTGCCGCAGGTGCTCGCTGTATAAGGCCACCCGCGAGAGTCCGTGCCCCGAGAGCCCCTCCATTTCCGCCGCGACCAACGCTGCCGCCGTGGCATCCGCCATGGCACGCGACGCGCCAGCGCGCCTTAGCGCGCGCGCCGCCAGGTTCGTCACCTCATCTATAGAATATCTGTCCGACATGGGTACGTGAAGTTTAACCCGCGTGGACGAACCAGGAACGGATACGGGCAGCGACCGCAGGCGTTCCGACCATACGGGGAATATCAGGGGACTGATCGTAACGCCGCTGCGTGGCGCTCAGGTGCGAGCGGACGGAGTGTTCCTGATCACGGTAAGGAGCCGGTCGCCGTAGCGCTCGGCCTTGGCGGCGCCGATCCCGGACACCTGCAGCAGGCCCTGCCGGTCGCGGGGGCGCAACTGCGCCAGTTCGCGCAGCGTCGCATCGTGCAGAACGACGAACGCCGGCACGCCCTGCTCGTCGGCGATCCGCTTGCGCTCCGCGCGCAGGGCATGAAACAGCGTTTCGGCCGCCGGGTCGGCGGAAACAGCCATTGCGCCGAGCCGCAGCTTGCGCGCCGGCCGGCCGATCCGTTGCTGCGACGGACGCCGCAATTCCAGCCCTTTCTCGCCCTTGAGGACCGGCGCCGCTTCCGCAGTGAGCCGCAGCGCGCCGTAGGCCCGCGGATCCGCGTGCAGCAAGCCCAAGGCAACCAATTGACGCGCGACGCCGCGCCATGCCCGATCGTCCAGGTCCGCGCCCACGCCGAAGGTCTTCAGGCGGTCGTGCCCGAGATCGACGACCCGCGGAGTGCTCTTCCCCCGCAGGATGTCGATCAGATGGCCGGCGCCGAAGCGCTGGCCGGTGCGCAGGATGGCGGAGAACAGCTTCTGCGCGGCGACGGTCGCGTCCCAGGTCTGCGGCGGGCACAGGCATACGTCGCAGTTGCCGCAGGGCGCGATGGTTTCGCCGAAGTAATCGAGCAGCACGGCGCGGCGGCAGCGCGCGGCCTCGCAGTAGCCCAGCATCGCGTCCAGCTTTATTTGCTCGATGCGCTTCTGCTCCGCCGGCGCTTGCGATTCCTCGATCCAGGTCTTCTGCAGCACGACGTCGGCGAGCCCGTACGCCATCCAGGCTTCGGCCGGCTCGCCATCCCGGCCCGCGCGCCCGGTTTCCTGGTAATAGGCCTCAAGGCTCTTCGGGAGGTCCAGGTGAGCCACGAAGCGCACGTCCGGCTTGTCGATGCCCATGCCGAACGCGATGGTCGCCACGATAACGACCGCGTCTTCGAGCTGAAAGCGCCGCTGCGTGTCGCGGCGCGACTGCGCGTCCATCCCGGCGTGATACGGGAGCGCGATGATGCCTTTCGTCTCCAGCCACGCGGCGGTCTCCTCGACCTTCTTGCGCGACACGCAATAGACGATGCCGGCTTCGCCCAGGTGGCCCTCCTCCTGGCCGCTCCCCTTCAGGAACGCCAGCAATTGATCGCGCGGCTGATCTTTTTCCTCCACCCGGTAGCGGATATTGGGTCGATCGAAGCTGGACACGAACTCCCGCGCCTTGCCAAGCGCCAGGCGGGTTCTGATCTCGCTGCGTGTGATCGCGTCGGCGGTTGCCGTCAACGCGATCCTCGGCACGCCGGGAAAACGCTCGTGCAGCACCGAGAGCTGAATGTACTCGGGACGGAAGTCGTGCCCCCACTGCGAAACGCAATGCGCCTCGTCGATCGCGAACAGCGCCAGTCCGTGCTCGCTGCGGATGCGCACGAGATCGCCCAGAAATGACTCGGTGAGCAGGCGCTCCGGGGCCACATAGAGCAGGTCCAGCTCGCCGCAGCGGGCGCGCCGCCGCACTTGCGCCGCGCTCCCGGCGTCCAGGCTGGAATTCAGGAACGCGGCGCGCACGCCCACCTGCAGCAGCGCATCGACCTGGTCTTGCATCAGAGCGATGAGCGGCGAAACAACGACGCCCAGGCCGGGACGCAGGATCGCGGGTATCTGATAGCAGAGCGACTTGCCGCCCCCGGTCGGCATGAGCACCAGCGCGTCGCCGCCGCCCAGCACGTGGGCTATGATGTCCGCCTGCGCGCCGCGAAAGTTGTCATACCCGAAGACCTCGCGCAGTATCTCCAGCGGCGCGCTCACGCCCCGTGCCCTTCCGGCATCAACTGCCCATCGTCTGCGCGTGGGCGGCTTCCTGCAACAGCGTCTCGCCCGGCTTCACTCGAGTGAATTTCACCGGGCGCATGTCAATAACGAACCTGCCGTCCTTCCAGGTGACGCAGGTATAGCGCGAATTCTCCAGATCGCGCACGTCCGGAAAGTCGGCGCGATAGTGGGCGCCGCGGGAGTCTTCGCGCGCCACGGCCGCGAACCGGATCGATTTCGACACCAGGATCAGGTTCTTCAGATTCATCCAGTCGTGCCAGGTGAGGTTGAAAGCCAGATTCGCGCCGTCGACGCCGATCACGTCGAGTTGCGCTTCCAGTTCGTCGAGAGCGCCTTCGGCGCGCGTGAGACTCGCCGCGTCGCGCACGATGCCCACCTCGTCCCACATGAGATCGTAGAGCCGTTCGCGGATCGGCGAGAGATCGCCCGCGGGCCGGCCCAACGGCGCGCGACATGCGGCCACTGCCGCCGCGACCGCATCCTCGTCTGGCGCGTGGAATTCGCCATGCGCCTTGACCCAGCCGGGAAGCGCGTCGCCGGCGATGCCGCCGAACACCGTGGAATTTGCGACACCGTTGCCTCCAAGGCGGTTGGCGCCGTGGACGCCGCCCGAATCCTCCCCTGCTACGAATAGCCCCGGAAGATCGGTGCTGCAGTCCGCCCGGAACACGACTCCCCCCATCATGTAGTGTGCGGTCGGCACTACATCGACGAGTCCCGACACCAGGTCGAAACCACAGTCGGCGCACCGCTCCACCATCCCCTTGAACTGCTTGCGCACCATCGCGGGATCGAGGTGGCGCATGGTGATGTAGAGCCCGCCGCGCGCGCCGACGTGCCCCTCGCGCATTTCCTGGTACATCCCGCGCGAGACGATGTCGCGGGTCGCGCGCTCGCCTCTGGGATCGTATTTGTGCATGAAGCGCTCGCCCGCGCCATTGAGCAGGTATCCGCCCACGCCGCGCAAGCCCTCCTCGATGATCGTGCCGGTAATGCGCGTGTCGGGGCCCGCGATGAGCCCCGTCGGATGGAACTGCACCATCTCCATGTCGCGGAGCCGCAAGCCCGCGCGCAGCGCCATCGCCATGCCGTCGCAGGTCTTGTCCCCGGAAGGCGTGTGATACTTGTACATGGTCGGCCCGCCCCCGGTGGCAAGCAGCACCGCCTGCGCCTCAACGAACACGAATTCACCCGAGCGCATGTCGATCATCAGCACGCCGGCGATCGCATTGCCCTGCTTGCTGCGGATGATTTCCACC
>MEQT01000299.1:42427-42871 GCA_001770325.1 Betaproteobacteria bacterium RIFCSPLOWO2_02_64_14 | reverse complement strand
CTTTCCGTCGATGATCGCTCGCGCCAACAGATAGGGCATGCAGAACTTTCCCTGCAGCCCGTTTTGCGGAACGCGAAAAATGATTCTGTCGAAGGTGTGTTTGGCCACGGCAACGTCGATGGATTCAACCATGTCGGCGGTGATGCCGTGCTGGGCGCGGAACTCAAGCACCGCGTCGATGGCGGGATGGGTGAGGCCGCCGCAGGGATAGGGTTTGATTCTGAGGCCGTTGTCGATCAGCTCGTAGGATCTGCCCAACTCTTCGAGCGGGCGGTCATCGGGCCTCGCTCCCGGATAGAAGACTTCATAGAAACCGACTTCCGCTTCTATCGCCTGCGCGTTGGCCGTGAAGCCGGATTGCGCCAGCTTGGCCGCCAGCACACCGTTTCTCGCCCCCAAACCCACATGCAAGGGCTTGGACATGGTGCCGAAGTTGCAGACCAG
>MEQT01000299.1:0-41993 GCA_001770325.1 Betaproteobacteria bacterium RIFCSPLOWO2_02_64_14 | reverse complement strand
TTGCTAAACAGATTGCAAAGGCGATTGTTGCTGCTCGCGCAAGAGGGCCTGTCACCCGAACCCGGCAACTTGCCGATCTCGTGGGTGCGGCCGTCCGGACGCGTGAACCAGGCAAGGATCCGGCGACGCGGACGTTTCAAGCTCTACGGATTCACGTCAATCAGGAGCTTGAGGAGCTGTCGTTAGTGCTACCGCAGAGCGTCGAGGTACTTGCATCCGGCGGCCGGCTGGTGGTGATCAGTTTTCACTCGCTCGAAGATCGCATCGTTAAACGTTTCTTGCGCGAGGAAGCGCTGGCTGATCGCCTGCCGCGGCGGCTGCCGCTGCGCGCGCGCGAGCTTGCCCCGCCGCGCCTGAGACTCGTTGGCCGCGCGCGGCGCCCCTCGTCCGCGGAGATCGCGTCCAACCCGCGCGCGCGCAGCGCGGTAATGCGGATCGCGGAAAGGATCGGTGGGCCGACATGATGGCGCGGGTCAATCTGCTCCTGCTCGCTACTCTCATCGGCTGCGCGCTGGCGCTGGTCACCTCCCAGCACCAGGCGCGCCGGCTCTTCGTCGAGCTGCAACGCGAACAGGAACGCGCCAAACAGCTGGAGGTCGAGTGGGGCCAGCTTCAGCTTGAACAGCGCACCTGGGCGATGCACGGCCGCGTCGAGAAGATCGCCACCGAACAGCTTCACATGCGGGTGGCGCCGGCCTCGCGCGTCGAGGTGGTACCGGGAGCGAAACCGTGAGTGCCACTGCGCCGGCACGGGTTGCGCTGCGGTTGCCGGCGTGGCGCGCCCGGCTGCTGCTGCTAGTCCTGCTTGCCTGGTTCGCGGCGCTGGCAGGACGCGCTTTCTACCTGCAGCGGCTGCACGACGATTTCCTGCAGCAGAAGGGCGAATCACGTTATTCGCGGGTAATCGAATTGAGCGCAACCCGCGGCATGATCGTCGATCGCAACAAGGAACCCCTGGCGATCTCCACGCCGGTGGAGTCGGTGGCGGCGAGCCCGGCGGACATCCAGATCACGCCCGAGCAGACCGCAAGGCTCGCCCAGCTGCTGGCAACGAGCGCGGGCGAGGTGCAGCGCAAGCTCGCCGACACCAGGCGTGAATTCGTCTACCTCAAGCGACAGCTGCCGCCCGAGCAGGCGGCGAGCGTGGTGCAGCTCGGGATCAAGGGGGTTTTCCTGCAGCGCGAGTACCGGCGCTACTACCCGGCGGGCGACGTGATGGCGCACGTCATCGGTTTCACCGACATTAACGACCGCGGGCAGGAGGCGCTCGAGCTTGCCTTTGACGACACGCTCGCCGGTCGCCCGGGAAGCCGGCGCGTGATCAAGGATCGCCTGGGCCACATTATCGAGGACGTCGAGAGCATTCAGCGACCGGAGAACGGCGCGACCCTCGCACTCGCGCTCGACACACGGCTGCAATATCTGAGTTCTCGCGAACTGCGCAAGGCGGTGGCGGAGCACCGCGCCAGCGCCGGCGGCATCGTCGTGCTGGATGCGACGAGCGGAGAGATCCTGGCGATGGCGAATCTCCCGTCCTACAACCCCAACAATCGTGGCCATTTCGATCCCAGGCGCACGCGTAACCGCACGGCCACCGATCTGTTCGAGCCGGGATCCACGCTCAAGCCGTTTACTGCGGCAGCCGCGCTCGAGGCGGGCGCGGTGCGTCCCGAGTCGATGATCCAGACCGCGCCGGGGCAGATGACGATAGGCAAGCGCACCATCCACGACGCGCACCCGCAGGGCATGCTGACCGTTGCCGAGGTGATCCAGAAGTCGTCGAACGTCGGGGCCGCCAAACTCGCGCTGGCACTGCCGGCGGAGACGCTGTGGAAGCTGTTCAGCGGGGTGGGGTTCGGCGCGCCGCCGGAGTCAGGCTTTCCGGGTGAGGTCTCCGGCAGGCTCAGAGCGCACAAGAGCTGGCGTCCGATCGAGCAGGCGACGATGTCGTACGGTCACGGCATATCGGTGTCGCTGTTGCAGCTGGCGCGCGCCTACACGATATTCGCGACCGACGGCACGCTGCAGCCGGTGACGCTGATCAAACGCACTGCCCCGCCGCAGCCCACGCGCGTGGTGTCGGCCGAAACCGCGCGGGCGGTGCGCGCGATGCTGGAGCTGGCCGTGCAGCCCGGTGGAACCGCGCCGCGCGCACAGGTTGCCGGTTATCGGGTGGCGGGCAAGACCGGCACCGCCCGCAAGATCGAGGGCAAAGGCTACGCCGCCAACAAATACGTGTCTGCGTTCGTCGGATTCGCTCCTGTGTCTGCGCCGCGGCTCGTTATCGCGGTGATGATCGATGAACCCACCGCCGGGCAGTACTACGGAGGCGCAGTCGCCGCCCCGGTGTTCAGCCGCGTTGCCGCCGAGGCGCTGCGCCTGCTCGGCGTGGCGCCCGATGCGCCCATTACCCAGGTTCAGCTGCCATCGCCTGCCGTGCCCGAGATCCGGGAAGAGGTGTGAGGGCAGGATCGCGGACTGAGGGCCCAGGATTGAGGATTGAGGATTCGGGATTGAGGCACGCCAGGAAGCCGGTCTTGCGGCGGATTTTGCGCGTGGTCGACGAGCTGAGGGTGAAGCGTCTCGTGACGGACAGCCGGCAGGTGAAGCCCGGCCAGACCTTTCTCGCGTTCCCAGGCGAGGTGCACGACGGGCGTGATTACATCGCGCAGGCGCTTGCGCGCGGCGCGGCCTCGGTGCTGTGGGAGCAGCGCGGGTTCACGTGGAATCCGCGTTGGCGGGTTCCGAACTTCGGGATCACCGATCTGCGGCGGCGGGCTGGCGACATCGCGAGCCACGTTTACGGCAATCCGAGCGCCCGGCTGTGGATGGTCGGGGTGACCGGCACCAACGGCAAGACCTCGTGCAGCCAGTGGATCGCGCAGTCGTTGACGCGCGTGGGGCGGAAAAGCGCGGTGATCGGAACGCTGGGCAGCGGTTTCCCCGGCGCGCTCGAATCCGGCGTAAACACGACCCCTGATGCGGTGTGGCTGCACGCGAGGCTCGCCGCACTGGAGCGCAGCGGCGCCCGCGCGGTAAGCATGGAGGCGTCTTCGCACGGGTTGGCCCAGCACCGGCTTGCCGGCGTCGAGCTGGACGTCGCGTTGCTGACCAACGTGACGCGCGATCACCTCGATTACCACGGCACGATGCGGCACTACCGCTCGGCCAAGGCGAAGCTTTTCGCATGGCCGTTGCTCAAATGGGCGGTGCTCAATCTCGACGACCGCTTCGGCCGGGAACTGGTCGCGCACACGCGCCGCCCGGGACTGAACGTCGTAGGTTACGGATTCGAGCGGCGCCCTGCCGCGGCGGGCCGCGCGTGCGTGGCGCGGGTCGAAGGCCGCAACCTGCGCACCGGACTGGATGGCGTGTGGTTCGACGTTGCTTCCCCCTGGGGCTCGGCTACGGTGCGCAGCCCGATGGTCGGACACTTCAACGCCGCCAATCTGCTCGGCTCTCTTGCCACGCTGCTCGCGAGCGACGTGAAGCTCGACGCGTCGGTCGCGGCACTGGCGCGGGTCGCACCGGTGCCCGGGCGCACCGAGCGCTATGGAGGCGGTAACCGGCCGCTGGTCGTCGTCGATTACGCTCACACTCCCGACGCGCTCGACAAGGTACTGTCCACGTTGCGTGAACTGGTTTCGCCTCACGCCTCACGCTACATTCACAGGAAACCACGGCTGATCTGCGTATTCGGTTGCGGGGGCGAGCGCGATCGCGGCAAGCGGCCGTTGATGGGGCGTATCGCCAGCCGGCTGGCCGATCACGTGATTGTCACCAGCGACAATCCGCGCGGCGAGAATCCGCTTGCCATCATCTCCGACATCATAGACGGCACAACCGGTGAGTACCTCGTGGTGCCGGACCGCGCGCAGGCGATCCGTGAGGCGGTCGCACTCGCCCGCCGCGGCGACGTGGTGCTCGTGGCCGGGAAGGGACACGAGCGATATCAGGAAATACGCGGCGTGCGGCACCGCTTCAATGATGGTGCCGTGGTGCGCGCCACGCTGGGGCAAGCGTGACGATGATGAAGCTCTCGGAAGCGGCGCGCGCTTTGTCGGGCGAACTGCGCGGCGCGGATGTGCAGTTCGACGCCGTGTGCGCCGACAGCCGGGGCGTGAAGCGCGGCGATCTGTTCGT
Organism: Betaproteobacteria bacterium RIFCSPLOWO2_02_64_14; assembly: GCA_001770325.1. Classification (GTDB taxonomy): domain Bacteria; phylum Pseudomonadota; class Gammaproteobacteria; order Burkholderiales; family SG8-41; genus DSOT01. The sequence continues at coordinate 37,850 of MEQT01000299.1, read as the reverse complement.
GGCGCTGACCGGCGCGCGCTTCGATGGACACGATTTCGTGCCGCAGGCGGCGCGCGCGGGTGCCGCGGCCGCCCTGGTCCGGCACGAACGCGCGGCGGCGCTTGGAGCGACCCTGCCGCTTGCTGCGGTAGCGGATACCACGACGGGGCTCGGCACGCTCGCCGCTCATTGGCGCGGGCGCTTCGATCTGCCGCTTGCGGCGGTGGCAGGGTCGAATGGAAAGACCACGGTCAAGGAGATGATCGCGGGTTGCCTGCGCGAGCACTGGGGCGAGGCGCACGTGCTGGCAGCCTACGGCAACCTCAACAACCAGATCGGCCTGCCGCTGACGCTGCTCGGCTTGCGCAGCGAGCACCGCGCGGCGGTGGTCGAGATCGGGATGAACCATCCCGGGGAAACAGCGTATCTCGCGGGGATCACCCGGCCCACCATCGCACTCGTCAACAACGCGCAGCGCGAGCATCAGGAGTTCATGAAAACGGTCGCCGACGTTGCGGCCGAGCACGGCGCGCTCATCGCGGGTTTGCCGGAGAACGGCGTCGCGGTTATCAACGCCGACGACGCCTACGCCGATTATTGGCGGCGTATCAGCGCCGGCCGGCGAGTCTGCGACTTCGGGCTCGAAGCGCCGGCTGAAGTGCGCGCGCAGTTCCGCCTCACTGAAACCGGAGCGGAAATCGAAGTGCGGACGCCCCGGGGCGCAGCGAGTTTCACGCTGCACGTGCCGGGCCGGCACAACGTGCGCAACGCCGCCGCCGCGATCGCCGCAGCGACGGCGGCGGGAGCGTCGCTCGATGCGTGCGTGCGCGCGCTATCGCGTTTTGCCGCGGTCAAGGGCCGGATGCAGGCTCGCCGCGGTGTCGCCGGCGCGCGACTGCTCGACGATACCTACAACGCCAATCCCGACTCGGTGCGGGCCGCGATCGACGTGCTCGCCGCAGCGGCGGGCCGCAAGCTGCTCGTGCTGGGCGACATGGGAGAAGTCGGAACCCAGGGCGCGACCTATCACGAGGAGGTCGGCGCGTACGCCAGGGCGGCCGGCGTGGACCGCCTCTACACCTTCGGTGACGTCGCTGCGCACGCGGCACGGTCGTTTGGCGCCGGCGCGCGCCACTTCACGCGCATGGAGGACCTGCTGGCAGAAGTCGAGAACGCGCTCGTGCCCCGGGCGACGCTGCTGGTCAAGGGTTCGCGCTTCATGCAGATGGAAAGGGTGGTCAAGGCGTTGGCCGTTGACGAAGAGGCGAGCGGGAGCGAGCGATGCTGCTAGAACTCGCGCAATGGCTGGCAAAGGACATTCGCGCCTTCAACGTGTTCAACTACATCACGCTGCGCGCGGTGCTGGCGTGCCTGACGGCGCTCGTATTTTCGTTCGTGGTGGGCCCGGCGATGATCCGCAAGCTCACCGCCTACAAGATCGGACAGGCCGTACGCGACGACGGTCCGCAAACGCACCTCGGCAAGGCCGGCACGCCAACCATGGGCGGCGCACTGATCCTGGTGTCGATTACGGTCACCACGCTGCTGTGGGCGGATCTCGAGAACCGCTTCGTCTGGATCGTGCTGCTGGTTACATTGGCCTTCGGCGCGATCGGCTGGATCGACGATTACCGCAAGGTGGTCGAGCGCAACCCCAGGGGATTGTCGGCGCGCTCGAAGTTCTTCTGGCAGTCGGTGATAGGCATCGGCGTCGCCTGCTATGTCGCGTTCTCGGCCACGCTGCCGGCGCAGACCCAGTTCATCGTCCCGTTTTTCAAGGAGATCGCCTACCCGCTGGGCGCCATCGGCTTCATCGCGATGACCTATTTCGTGATCGTCGGCACCAGCAATGCCGTCAACCTGACCGATGGCCTCGACGGACTCGCGATCATGCCGACGGTGATGATCAGCGGCGCGCTCGGCATCTTCGGCTACGTCGCGGGCCACGCTGTGTTCGCGAAATACCTCGGCTTTCCTTTCATCCCCGGCGCGGGCGAACTGGCGGTGATCTGCGGCGCGATCGCGGGCGCGGGCCTCGCTTTCCTGTGGTTCAACGCGTACCCGGCGGAAGTCTTCATGGGAGACGTCGGCGCGCTCGCGCTGGGCGCGGCGCTGGGCACCATCGCGGTGATCGTGCGGCAGGAGATCGTGCTGTTGATCATGGGGGGCGTGTTCGTGGTGGAGACCTTGTCGGTCATGCTGCAGGTAGCCTCGTACAAACTCACCGGGAAACGCATCTTCCGCATGGCCCCCCTCCATCATCACTACGAATTGAAAGGCTGGAAAGAAAATCAGGTCGTGGTCCGTTTCTGGATCATAACGATGATGTTGGTGTTGGTCGGACTTTCGACGCTCAAGTTGCGGTGAATATGAGAATCGCGTTTTCAGGATCGAGGATCGAGGTCATGGTGCGGGGTGCGTTGCTCGATCCTCGATCCTCGATCCTCATTCCTTGATTCAGGGCATGACGCGATCACTGAAGGACAGGCAGGTCTTGGTGCTGGGATTGGGTGACACGGGCCTTTCGATGACACGCTGGCTCATACGCCACGGCGCGCAGGTGCGGGTCGCGGACAGCCGGCAGGCGCCCCCCCACGCGGGCACGCTGGCGGATGAGCTGCCGCAGGTCGAGCTCGCAGCAGGTGCGTTCCACGAGCGCGATTTCGCGCACGCGGACATGATTGCGATCAGCCCCGGCCTCGACCGCCGCCAGCCTCTGGTCGCGGATGCCATCAGGCGCGGCATTCCGGTCATTGGCGACGTCGAACTCTTCGCACAAGCGCTCGATTCATCAAACGCCCAGCGTTCAACGCTCAACCGCGCGAAGGTGCTTGCCGTCACCGGTTCCAACGGCAAGAGCACCGTCACGGCGATGGCCGGGGCAATGTGCCGCGCCGCCGGGCGCAGTACCGTGGTCGCTGGGAACATCGGCCTGCCGGTGCTGGATGCCCTGACTGCCACCGAACGCGATGCAGCTCCGATTGATGTGTTCGTGCTCGAGCTGTCGAGCTTTCAGCTGGAAAGCACGGCGAGCCTGAGGCCCGACGCGGCGGCCATGCTCAACCTCACCGAGGATCATCTCGATCGCTATGACGGCATGACGGAGTATGCCGCGGCGAAAGCGCGTATTTTCGCCGGTGCTGGCGCGCAGGTGCTCAACCGTGACGACGCGCGCAGCATGGCCATGGCACAGCCGGGGCGCGCGGTATGGAGCTTCGGCCTCACCGAACCGCGAGACGGGCGCCAATGGGGCGTGCGTGCGGAAGCGGCGGGGCTGGTGCTCGCGCGGGGAGCCCGCGGTCTGATGCTCCTTGCGGAGTTGCCGCTTGCGGGCAGGCACAACGCGGCGAACGCGCTTGCCGCGCTGGCGCTCGCGCACGCGATCGCCGTTCCGGAACCGCCGCTGCTCGATGCGCTGCGCGGATTCACGGGGCTTCCCCACCGGCTGCAACGGATCGCCGAGGTTGGCGGGGTGGTGTTCTACGACGACTCGAAGGGCACCAACGTCGGCGCGAGCGTGGCCGCGCTCTCGGGAATGAGCCAGCCTGTCGTGTTGATCGCCGGCGGCGACGGCAAGGGGCAGGAATTCTCGCCGCTCGCTCAAGCGGTCGCCCGCCACGCGCGGGCGGTGGTGCTGATCGGGCGCGACGCGCCGTTGATTGACAAGGTACTCGTTCATAGCGGCGTCGAGCGGATGAGGGCGGGCAGCATGGACGAAGCGGTGCGGGCGGCGTACGCCGCGTCCCGGCCCGGAGACGCGGTGCTGCTCTCGCCCGCCTGCGCGAGTTACGACATGTTTCGCAGTTACGTGCAACGCGGCGAAGCCTTCGCTGCGGCAGTGGGCAAGCTCGCGAAAGGCGGGGAGGCCTGATGTCATTCACGGACTTGAGGCAGCGGCCGCCGCCGGGCGAGTACGACGCATCACTGCTCTGGCTCACCATCACGCTGCTCGCGCTCGGCAGCGTGATGGTGTATTCGGCCTCGATTGCGATCGCCGAAGGCAGTCGTTTCACGGGCAATCAGCCGACCTACTATCTCGTCCGCCACGGCGCCTACGTTGCAATCAGCGCAGCGTGCGCTCTCGTCGTTTTCCAGGTCCCGCTCACCGTCTGGCAAAGAGCGGCGCCCTGGCTCTTCATGCTGGGCCTTACCCTGCTCGTGCTGGTGCTCGTTCCCGGAATCGGGCGCGAGATCAACGGCAGCCGGCGCTGGCTCTCGCTCTACTTCGCGAATTTCCAGCCCTCCGAGCTCATGAAGCTTTTCGTGGTGGTCTATGCCGCCGACTACACGGTGCGCAAGGCGGGGTACATGCATAGCCTGCGCCGCGGCTTTTTGCCGATGTTCGTGGTCATGCTCCTCACCGGATGGCTGCTTCTGCGCGAGCCCGATTTTGGGGCGTTCGCGGTGATCGCCGTGATCGCGATGGGGATACTCTTTCTCGGCGGCATGAACTGGCGGCTTTTCGCAGGCCTGATCGTCATGCTGGTGGCGGCATTCCTCCTGCTGATCGTGACCTCCCCCTACCGGCTGCAGCGCGTGCTCGGATTCATGGATCCGTGGGCCGATCCGTACGGCAAGGGTTACCAGCTATCGCACGCGCTGATCGCCTTCGGGCGCGGGGAATGGCTCGGCGTGGGGCTGGGCGGGAGCGTCGAGAAGCTGTTCTACCTGCCCGAGGCGCACACCGATTTTCTGCTGGCGGTCACCGCCGAGGAGCTGGGCTTTGCGGGTGTGGCCGCGATCATCGTGATCTTCGCGTGGCTAGTGGCGCGGGCATTTGCGATCGGGCGCCGCGCGGTCTTGCTCGAACGTCACTTCCCGGCGCTGGTGGCACAGGGCATCGGGTTGTGGATCGGCGTGCAGGCGATCGTCAACATGGGCGTCAACATGGGGATGCTGCCCACCAAGGGCCTCACCCTGCCGCTCATGTCGTTCGGCGGCAGCGCCATCGCCGCGACGTGTTGCGCCATCGCCGTGTTGCTCCGCATCGACTGGGAAAATCGCCAGCTCATGCGAGGATTGAACGTATGACGACGCAGGGGCCGCGCTCCCCACGCACCATCATGGTCATGGCGGGTGGCACCGGAGGCCACATTTTTCCGGCGCTCGCAGTGGCCGAGTTCCTGCGCGCACAGGGCTGGCGGGTGGTGTGGCTCGGCACGCGGGCCGGGATGGAGAGCCGCCTGGTGCCGCCACAAGGTCATACCATGGCCTGGATCCGGTTCTCCGGCGTGCGCGGGCGCGGGCCGCTGCCCATTCTGCTGCTGCCGCTGCAACTCCTCGTCGCATTCTGGCAAAGCGCCCGGGCGCTGTTTTCGCACCGGCCCGATGTCGTGCTCGGAATGGGGGGATACACGTCCTTTCCCGGCGGCATGATGGCTGCGCTGTTCAACCGGCCGCTGGTGATACACGAGCAAAACTCGGTCGCAGGCCTGGCGAACCGCGTGCTGGCGCTCCTCGCGAACCGCGTGCTGGTCGCCTTCCCGGACCCATTCTCAAAGGATGAAGGCGGAAGGATGAAGGCGGAAGGGAGATCCGGAACGCGGGGACTCTCATCCCTCATCCCTCATCCCTCATCCCTCATCCTGGTCGGCAATCCCGTGCGCGCCGAGATCGCCGCCCTTGCCGCGCCGTCGGAACGCTTTGCGGGCCGCGGCGGACAGCTGCAATTGCTCGTAATAGGCGGCAGCCTCGGGGCACAGATCCTCAACGAGACCGTGCCGCGCGCACTTGCGCTGTTGCCCGAAAGCGCGCGTCCGCGGGTGGCGCATCAATCGGGGGCGGCGCACATCGCAGCGCTGTCGGAGGCCTACGCCCGTGCCGGGGTCGTGGCGGAACTGCTGCCGTTCATCGACGACATGGCGCACCGGTATGCATCGGCGGACCTGGTCGTGTGCCGTGCCGGCGCCACCACCATCGCCGAACTTGCCGCCGCCGGCGTGGCGAGCGTGCTGGTGCCTTTTCCGCATGCGGTCGACGACCACCAGACGACGAACGCGCGTTATCTCGCCGAGCGCAACGCGGCCCTGCTGATTCCGCAGAGCGAATTCACCACCGGGAAACTTGCAGGGCTGCTCGCGGAGTTGACGCGTGAAAAACTCCTCGCGATGGCGCGCGCCGCGCGGGAGGCCGGCAGACCCGGGGCAACCCGCGCCGTGGCCGAGGCGTGCATGGAGCTCGCCGCATGAAGCACAAGGTGAAACATATTCACTTCGTGGGCATCGGCGGCGCCGGAATGAGCGGCATCGCCGAGGTGCTGCTGAAGGAGGGTTATCAGGTAAGCGGCTCGGACATGGCGGAGACCGCCGTCACGCGCCGCCTCACCACGGCAGGCGCCCGGGTCTTCATCGGACACGATCCAAAACACGTGCGGGGTGCGAGCGTGGTGGTGATCTCGACCGCCATCAAGCACGACAACCCGGAGATTGCCGCCGCGCGAAAGGAACACATCCCCGTCATCCCAAGGGCATTGATGCTGGCGGAGCTTATGCGGTTAAAACGCATCGGCATCGCCGTCGCGGGGACGCACGGCAAGACGACCACGACCAGTCTGATTGCGAGCGTGCTCGCCGAAGCCGGAGAGGATCCGACATTCGTGATCGGCGGCCGCTTGAACAGCGCGGGCTCGCACGCCAGGCTGGGCGCGAGCGATTTCCTGGTGGTCGAGGCCGACGAGTCCGACGCTTCGTTTCTGCACCTTCAGCCCGCCATCGCCGTCGTCACCAACATCGACGTCGATCACATGGAAACCTATGGCCATTCCCTGTCGCGGCTCAAGGGCACGTTCATCGACTTCCTCGAGCACCTGCCCTTCTACGGCGCGGCCGTCGTGTGCGGGGACGACGACGGCGTGAGTGACATCATCCCGCTGGTGAGCAAGCGCGTCGTGACCTATGGCACCCGGCAGGACTTCGATATCCGCGCCATCGCGGCGGAACACATCGGGGGCCAGATGCGATTCACCGTCGCGCGCGCGAAGAAGATGCTGCGCCGGAACCAGACGGCCGAGCTCGAGGTCACGCTCAACCTCCCCGGATTCCATAACGTCCTCAACGCCTGCGCGGCCATAGGTGTCGCGCTGGAGCTCGGACTCGATGACGAAGCCGTTCTGCGCGCGCTGCGCAACTTCCAGGGCGTCGGCAGGCGTCTGCAGCGCTTCGGCGAGGTGACCCTGCGCAGGGGCTGCACAGTGAGTCTCGTCGACGACTACGGCCACCATCCGGCGGAGATGCGCGTGACGCTCGAAGCGCTGCGTGGCGCGTTCCCCAATCGGCGGCTGGTGCTTGCATTTCAGCCCCACCGCTACACGCGGACGCGGGACCTCTTCGACAACTTCATAGAAGTGCTCGCGAGCGTGGACGAGGTGATCCTCACCGAGGTCTATCCGGCCGGCGAGACGCCGATTGCCGGGGCTGACGGGAAGTCGCTCTACCGCGGGATCAGGCGCAGCGCCCACACCAGGACGACGTTGGTCCCGAATGTGTCCGATCTCGCCGATGCCATACGGCGGGTGGCGCGGGACGGCGATGTCGTGGTGACCATGGGCGCGGGGTCGATCGGCAGTGTCGCCCCGGCATTGGCAAGGACGAAGGATGAAGGATGAAAGGGCAAGGCGGAAGGGTGAAGGATGAAGGATGAAGGATGAAGGTAGAAACGGTCGCGAGAGCCCAACGGCAAGCATACGGGAGGAACTTTCCGCCCCCCTTCTTCTGCTTTCCGCCTTCGGCAGGGCCCGAGCCGATCTGGGACGGAACCCGGATGAGTGAGCCCGTGCTGCGTGGACAACTTCGCGAGCGCGAGCCGATGGGCCGTCATGTCAGCTGGCGCGCCGGCGGTGTGGCGGATCGCGCCTACGAGCCCGTGGACCTCGCCGACCTGCGGGTCTTCCTGGCGAATCGCGCGGCAGGCGAAGCGATTTACTTCGTCGGGCTCGGCAGCAACCTGCTGGTGCGCGATGGCGGGCTGCATGGGACAGTCGTGTTCACGCACTGGGCGTTGCGCGGGATTCGGATCGACCCCGGGCAATGCGAGATCGCGGTTGAGGCAGGCGTCGCGTGCCCCAGGATCGCGCGGATCGCGGCGGTCAACGGTTGCACCGGGGCCGAGTTTCTCGCCGGAATACCCGGCACGCTGGGCGGCGCACTGGCGCTGAACGCGGGCTGTTACGGCGGGGAGACCTGGGACATGGTCACGCGAGTGCAGACGATCGATCGTCAAGGTGATCTTCACGAGCGCACACCCGCGGAATTCGAGATCGGTTATCGCTCGGTAACTTTCAAGGCGGACGGCGGACGGCGGACGGCGGAAGGAATTCATCGCTCATCCCTCATCCCCCATCCCTCAGAAGAGTGGTTCATTGCGGCGACCTTGCGCTTCTTGCGCGGGGACAGCGCGGCTGCGCGGCGGCGCATCAAGGAATTGCTGGCGTGCCGCATCGCGAGCCAGCCCCTGAGCCAGCCCAATGCCGGTTCGGTTTTTCGCAATCCGCCCGGCGACCATGCAGCGCGGCTGATCGAAGCCTGCGGCCTCAAGGGGCACGTGATCGGCGGCGCGATGATTTCCCCGAAGCACGCGAACTTTATCGTCAACGTCGGCGCTGCACGCGCCCGGGACATCGAGGCGCTGATTGAACTCGCACAGCGCGCAGTCGGGGAGAAGTTCGGGATCGAGCTCGAATGCGAAGTGCGCATCGTGGGTGAGGCGTGAACAGTGAACGGTGAACGGTGAACGGAAAGTTCGGAAAGGTTGCGGTTCTGATGGGCGGGCGCTCCGCCGAGCGGGAGATCTCGCTGAAGAGCGGGGCCATGGTGCTCGCCGCGCTCAAACGCAGCGGCATCGATGCGCACGCCTTCGATCCGCGCGATCAGGGCATCGAGCGGCTGGTCGCAGAGAAGTTCGACCGCGCGTTCATCGCGCTGCACGGGCATTTTGGCGAAGACGGCACGGTGCAGGGCGCCCTGGAGTACCTGGGAATCCCGTATACCGGGAGCGGAGTCATGGCGAGCGGACTCGCCATGGACAAGTGGCGCACCAAGCTGTTGTGGCAGGCTGCGGGCATCCCTACGGCGCCATATGAGCTGTTGCACGCCCAAAGCGACTTTCCGGGCGTGGCGGCGCGGCTGGGGCTGCCGCTGATGGTGAAGCCGTCACGCGAGGGCTCCAGCATCGGCATGAGCAAGGTGACGACAATCGAAAAACTGCAGGCGGCGTTCGAGGTCGCCGCACGGTTCGACAGTATCGTCATCGCCGAGCGCTTTATCGAGGGCGTGGAACTCACCGCCGGCATTCTGGCAGACGAAGCGTTGCCCCTGATCAGGCTCGAGACGCCGCGCGTGTTCTACGACTACGAGGCAAAGTATTTCGCGGACGACACGCGCTATATCTGTCCGTGCGGCCTGCCGGCACACGAGGAGCGCGCGATCCAGCAACAGGCACTCGCGGCTTACCGGCTGCTCGGATGCGTTGGGTGGGGCAGGGTGGACCTCATGCTCTCGAACACGGGGACGCCCGCATTCCTCGAAGTCAACACCGTGCCGGGCATGACCGACCACAGCCTGCTGCCGATGGCGGCACGCGCGCGCGGCGTGTCGTTCGAGGACCTCGTCGTGAAAATCCTGGAGTCAGCGCATGTGGGATAGGCCCGACTCCCTCAACCGTGCAGCCGACCTGCTGCTGACGCTGGCGCTGGTGCTGGCGACCGCAGGCGCGCTCCACGTCGTGGCCCATTCGCCGGTGTTCGCAATGCGGCAGGTGGACGTGCACGGTGCGGTCTCCCAGGTGACGAGGGAGGAGGTGGCCGAGCTCATGCGGCGCGATGTCCGCGGCACTCTCGTCACTCTCGATCTCGCCGGGGCGCGTGCGGCGTTCGAGAAGCTGCCCTGGGTGCGCAGCGCGACGCTGCGTCGGCACTGGCCGGGGCGCCTCGAAGTGCGGCTCGAGGAGCACGTGGCGCTCGCGCGCTGGGGTGATGCCGTGCTGGTGAACACGCACGGCGAGCTGTTTCGGGCCCCCTACGACGGCGAGCTGCCCGTCTTCGGCGGCCCCCCCGAAGCCGCAAAGGAGATTGCCATCCAGTACGAGTATTTTCGCAGCGCCCTCGCGGCCGTCGGCAGAAAACCGCTGCAGGTCTCCGTTTCCTCCCGTCGAGCGTGGGAGATCCGCCTGGACGGCGGTACCGTGCTGGAGCTGGGGCGCGAGCACGTGGAGGCGCGACTCGCGCGCTTTGTCGCCGTTTACGACCGCACCATCGCGCGGTTGAACCGGCGTATCGAGTATGTCGATTTGCGGTATCCGGCCGGGTTCGCGGTGCGCATCCCCGAGCTCAGGGATGTCGCGCCAAGTGGGCGCCGCAAGGGCAGGGCATAGGCACACGATATGGCCAGGATAAAAGAAAACAAGAAGCTCATCGTCGGACTGGATATCGGCACGTCGAAGATCGTTGCGATCGTAGCCGAAATGAAACCCGAGGGTGGTTTCGAAATCCTCGGCATGGGCAGCCACCCGTCGCGGGGGCTCAAGAAGGGCGTCGTGGTCAATATCGAGACCACGGTCAACGCCATCCAGCGCGCGCTCGAAGAGGCGGAACTGATGGCCGACTGCAAGATCCGGGAGGTTTATACCGGGATCGCCGGCAGCCACATCAGGAGTTTCAACTCGCAGGGCATGGTCGCCATCAAGGACAAGGAGGTGTCCCAGATGGACATCGATCGCGTGGTCGAAACCGCCAAGGCGGTACAGATTCCGAACGACCAGCAGATCCTGCACATACTCAACCAGGAATTCATCATCGACGGGCAGGAGGACGTGCGCGAACCGCTCGGCATGTCGGGCGTCCGGCTCGAGGTGAAAGTGCACATCGTCACCGGAGCGGTATCGGCCGCACAGAACATCATCAAGTGCGTGCGGCGCTGCGGCCTCGAGGTGCGGGACCTGATCCTGCAGCCGCTCGCATCCGCGCTCGCGGTCGTGAGCGATGACGAGAAGGATCTCGGTGTATGCCTGGTAGACATCGGTGGCGGCACCACCGACGTCGCGGTGTTCACGCACGGGGCGATCCGGCACACCGCGGTACTGCCTATCGCCGGCGACCAGATCACCAATGACATCGCGATGGCGTTGCGCACGCCCACCAAGGACGCCGAGGACATCAAGCAGCGCTTTGGTTGTGCCCTGTCCCAGCTCGCGGATTCCCAGGAAACGGTCGAGGTGCCGGGCGTCGGCGAGCGCGCCGCGCGCCAACTCTCGCGCAAGACGCTCGCCGAGGTGATCGAGCCCCGCGTCGAGGAGTTGTACTCGCTGGTGCAGTCGGAGCTGAGGCGCAGCGGCTACGAGGAACTGCTGTCATCCGGCGTGGTGATCACCGGAGGTTCGGGTGTCATGCGCGGCATGGTCGAGCTCGGCGAGGAGGTATTCCACATGCCGGTGCGCATCGGGCAACCTGCCTACAGCGGCGGCCTTGCTGAGGTCGTACGCCACCCTCGTTATTCGACCGGGGTCGGCCTCCTCCTTGCGGGAGCGCAGGAGTACCGCAGCCGGGAGCTGGCACGCATGCAGATCAGCACCTTCCACCAGGTGCTGGAGCGGATGAGGAACTGGTTTACGGGCAATTTTTGATAGTGGCACGCAAGCACGCGGGACGCAGGGGTATCGCAATTTGACAACATTTTGTGAACGGAAACAGGAGGTCTACATGATCGAGCTCATCGATACACAAGCGCAGGAAGCGGTAATCAAGGTAGTCGGCGTCGGAGGCTGCGGTGGCAACGCGGTTGACCACATGATCGCCCAGGGGGTGCAGGGGGTGGAGTTCATCTCCGCCAATACCGACGCCCAGGCGCTCAAGCGCAACCAGGCCAAGGTGCAGCTCCAGCTCGGGGCCGGCATCACCAAGGGCTTGGGTGCCGGCGCAAATCCCGAGATCGGGCGTCAGGCGGCGATCGAAGACCGGGAGCGGATCGCCGAGCTCATCGGCGGCGCGGACATGCTGTTTCTCACCGCCGGCATGGGCGGCGGCACCGGCACCGGGGCTGCGCCCGTGGTGGCCGAGATCGCGCAGGACCTCGGCATCCTGACGGTTGCGGTCGTGACCAAGCCGTTCGCGTTCGAGGGCAAGCGCCAGCGCATTGCGCAGGAGGGGCTGGACGCGCTTGCGCAGCATGTCGACTCGTTGATCGTGATTCCCAACGACAAGTTGATGCAGGTGCTCGGCAATCAGATCACCCTTGACGAAGCGTTCAAGGCGGCAAACGACGTGCTGCATGGCGCCGTCGCCGGCATCGCGGAGATCATCAGCTGTCCGGGCATGATCAACGTCGATTTTGCGGACGTGCGTACCGTGATGGCGGAGATGGGCATGGCGATGATGGGTTCGGCGAAGGCGGCGGGCTCCGACCGGGCGCGCGCCGCCGCCGAGCAGGCGGTGTCCTGCCCGCTGCTGGAAGACATCAACATCTCGGACGCGCGCGGCGTGCTGGTGAACATTTCGGCGACCAGGGCGACGTTCCAGTTGCAGGAGATGTACGACGTCATGGAAACGATCAAGGCCTTCGCCTCGGAGTCGGCGACGGTGATCGTCGGCACGGTCTATGACGAATGCCTGGAGGACAACCTGCGCGTGACTATCGTTGCGACCGGGCTGGGCAAGCCGGCGCTGCGCCAGCAGGCGAAGCCGCTCACGGTGGTTGCGCAGAAGACGGGTACCGACAACGCACCGCTCGAAGTCGATTACGACGCCCTTGAAATGCCTGCAGTGGTGCGCAGCAAGCGCAATCGCGATGCCACCATCGAGGCGATGCGGCAGTCCGGCGTCGAGATGCTGGATATCCCGGCTTTCCTGCGCAAACAGGCGGATTAGGGGAGCGCGGCACCGGCCCGCGGTCTGGGCGGTGGCAGCGGCAGCGCATGGCGAGCGCCGCGCGGTGGACGTTCGCGGACGGTCCCGCGGCCGTCCTCCGCGGGCGGGGGGCTATGGTAGAATTCGCTTAACAGATTGAAAAATTGAAGAGATTTTCGTGCTCAGGCAGCGTACATTAAAGAGCGTCGTGCGTGCCACCGGGATCGGCCTGCATACGGGGGAAAAGGTCTATCTGACGTTGCGGCCCGCCGCTGCTCACACCGGGATCGTGTTCCGGCGCGTGGACCTCGCGGCGCCGGTCGAGCTCAAGGCCGAGCCGTACGCGGTGGGCGATACCCGCCTGTCGTCGTGCCTGGTGAAGGGCGACGTGCGGGTATCCACAGTCGAACATCTGATGTCGGCGTTTGCCGGCCTTGGCATCGACAACGCGTACGTGGACCTTAGCGCGCCCGAAGTTCCCATCATGGACGGCAGCGCCGGGCCATTCGTGTTTCTGCTGCAGTCTGCGGGTGTGGAGGAGCAGAACGCCCCCAAGAAGTTCATCCGGATTCTCGAGCCGGTGGAGGTTCGTGCGGGCGAGAAATGGGTGCGGTTCGAACCGTACAACGGATTCCGGCTCGAGTTGAGCATCGACTTCGAGCACCCGGTTTTCGACCGTTCGGCCCAGGCGGTGACGGTGGATTTTTCCACCACCTCGTACGTGAGGGAGATCAGTCGCGCGCGAACGTTCGGTTTCACCCAGGACGTGGAGTCGATGCGCGCCCAGGGGCTCGCCCTCGGCGGGAGCCTCGACAACGCGATCGTGATGGACGAGTATCGGATGCTGAACAACGATGGTCTGCGCTACGACGACGAGTTCGTCAAACACAAGGTGCTCGACGCCATCGGCGACCTGTACCTGCTTGGACACCCGGTTATCGGCGCGTTCCGCGGGCACAAGTCCGGCCACGCGCTGAACAATCAGTTGCTGCGGCAGTTGGTCGAGGCGCGCCGCGCGTGGGAGTTCGTGACCTTCGACCGCCTCGAGGATGCGCCGATGTTCCTGACCTGGCGCACGCAGCAGGCGTGAGTGCGCAACAGCGGGCGGCTTGAGCTGCTGCGCCGTTGATGCAGGCGGGGAGCGCGGTTGGTCATTGTCCGGCTGATCGGCATTCTGGTTCTGCTGGCGATCGGTCTGGCGCTCGTCCTCTACCTCTTCACTCGCAACCGCCGGTTCCTGACGGCCGCCTGGCGCATCTTCCAGTTCGGCGTGATCCTTCTGATCGTGTTCATGGCGCTGTTCGTGCTCGAGCGCCTGATCATGTACGTTTAGTTCGGTGGCGGCGCACCAGCGCGCCGAGCGCGGCTCTCAGCTCGGAGTCCGGCATGGCCGCAGCCAACTTCTCGAAATTTCCAATAGTTTCAAGACTCAAGGAGGTTTTATTCGGACTCTTTCGGAGCTCCTGCGCCCCTGTGTTTACTTGCGCTTCAATACGAATTCCAGTAACCTCAGGCACCCATTCTCGGAACGCTTTTAACAAGCGGGGCGCGATCTGCCGCAGTTTCGCCGCCACCGCCACATTATCGGCCGAGAGATAAAGGGTTCCCGCCCTCACCATCTTCACCCGGGCCGCCCGGGCGAGGGAGAAGGGGGCTGAATCGAGAAACACCCGCTGCAGTTTCCGCATGCGCCGGCTCTCGTCGCAAAGCGGACTGAACTTACCGCTGGCGAGCAAGAAGCTCAGCCGTTGTGTTGGCATGGCAGGCCCACGGGAGGATGACGTTGAATATTATTCTGGTTTCGGGGAAGCTGGCAAAGGCACGCGCAATCACCCTCGGCACGCCGCACTTTGTCATGCTGGGCGTCACGGGTTTTGGCGCCGTGTTGGTGCTGGCGGCGCTGCTGCACCTGTTCGCGTTGAGGTTCGCGGCCGATCACAATTTTCCCTACCTCCAGTCGCTGTTCCCCACGAGCCAGCCGGGGCAGAACGAAAAATCCGAGTCGTACCTGCGCGAGAACCTGAACGCGATGGCGGTCAGGCTCGGTCAGATGCAGGCGCAGCTCCTGCGGCTCGACACGCTCGGGGAGCGGCTCGCGCGCGTGGCCGGATTCAAACCGCAGGAACTGATGTTCGATCAGCCGCCCGGCCGCGGCGGCGCGCTTTCCACCATCCCCGGGTACGATCTCTCGCCCACCGAATTCGCCGGGCAGATCGATCAGCTGACGCGCCAACTGGAGGAGCGGGGGGACAGGCTTGGCGTTCTGGAGTCGCTATTTACCCTCGAAGCCGCGCGCAAGAAGCTGATCCCGACCATGGTGCCGGTCGAAGGCGGCTGGCATTCGTCCAACTTCGGCTGGCGTCTGGATCCATTCAGCGGCCAGCAGTCGTTCCACGAGGGCATTGACTTCATCGCCGAACAGGGGACGTCGATCAGGGCGGCGGCCGGAGGCGTCGTGGTGCAGGCGGAGTACCACCCGCAGTATGGTAATATGATCGAGGTCGACCACGGCAATGACCTCGTTACGCGCTACGCGCATGCTTCGCGCATGCTGGTAAAAGCCGGAGACGTGGTATTGATGGGCGCGCGTATCGCCGAGGTCGGCAGGACCGGACGGGCGACCGGCACGCATCTGCACTTTGAAGTCCGGCAGCGCAGTGCGCCGCAAAACCCGATGCAGTTTCTGCGTCTGCCGGGCTGACATTGCGGGGGCAAGGATCGCGGGGGGTGGGGCGTGTCCCCACCCCTTTTTATTTGATGCGCGGAATGCCGGGGCGGTCGAGGTCCCCCGGCGCGTGGCGGGTGTTGACGAACTCTCATGGTGACAGACTTACTCAAAAAGGTTTTTGGCAGCCGTAACGAACGCCTGCTGAAGCAGTACCGGCGCGTAGTGCGCGACATCAACGCGCTCGAGCCGCAGATAGAGAAGCTCTCCGATGAGGCGCTGCGCGCCAAGACCGCAGAGTTCCGCACGCGGTTCCAGGTGCGCATGGCAAAGCTGCCCCTGGCGCCGGCCGACGAACCGGAGCGGGCCGCGCAGATGGCCGCAGGGCGCGAAAAGGCACGCCGTGAAACGCTCGACGCGCTTCTTCCGGAGGCGTTTGCGGTCGTTCGCGAGGCCGGCAGGCGCACGCTTAACATGCGCCACTTCGACGTGCAGTTGATCGGCGGGCTTGCGCTGCATAACGGCAAGATCGGCGAGATGCGCACCGGCGAAGGCAAGACGCTGGTGGCGACGCTGCCGGCCTATCTCAACGCGCTGTCGGGAGCGGGCGTGCACATCGTGACCGTCAATGACTACCTGGCCCAGCGCGATGCCGATTGGATGGGAAAGATCTACCGTTTCCTCGGCATGACGGTCGGAGTGAATCTTTCACAGATGGCCCACGACCTGAAGCAATCCGCCTATGCCGCAGACATCACTTACGGCACGAACAACGAGTTCGGATTCGATTACCTGCGCGACAACATGGTCTACCAGGTCTCGGAGAAGGTGCAGCGGGCCCTGAGTTACGCGATCGTCGACGAAGTGGATTCGATCCTGATCGATGAAGCGCGCACGCCGCTCATCATCTCCGGACAGGCCGAGGATACGACGGAACTGTACGTCGCGATGAACCGGATTCCGCCCAAGCTCGTGCGGCAGAAGGAGGAGAAGGGGGCGGGCGACTACTGGGTCGACGAGAAGGCGCACCAGGTGCTGCTCTCCGAGGAGGGCCACGAGCACGCCGAGGAACTGCTTGCCGAGGCCGGCATGCTCGCCGAGAGCAGCAGTCTCTACGATCCGGCCAACATCATCCTCATGCATCACCTGCACGCGGCACTGCGGGCGCACGGTCTGTTTCACCGCGACCAGCACTACGTGGTGCAGGACGACGAGATCATCATCGTGGACGAGTTCACCGGACGGTTGATGCCCGGCAGACGCTGGTCGGAAGGCCTGCACCAGGCGATCGAGGCCAAGGAAGGCGTGGAGATCCAGAAGGAGAACCAGACGCTCGCCACGATCACCTTCCAGAATTACTTCCGCATGTACGGGAAGCTTGCCGGCATGACCGGCACCGCTGACACGGAGGCCTACGAGTTTCAGCAGATTTACGGGCTCGAAACCATCGTGATACCCACCCACAAGCTGATGATCCGCGAGGACCGGATGGACCAGGTCTATCGCACCACGCGCGAGAAGCACCAGGCGATCATCAGCGACATCCGGGATTGCCACGAGCGCGGACAACCAGTGCTGGTGGGCACCACCTCGATCGAGAATTCGGAACTGCTCTCCACGATGCTCGACAAGGAGAAGCTCCCGCACAACGTTCTCAACGCCAAGCAGCACGCGCGCGAGGCGGAGATCATCATCCAGGCCGGCCGGTCCAACGTGGTCACCATCGCCACCAACATGGCCGGACGCGGGACCGACATCGTGCTGGGCGGCAACCCCGAGCCCGAGATCAACCGAGTGCTGGCCGACGAGACCCAAGATGAGGCAAGCCGGCGCAAGCGCGTCGAGGAACTGCGCTTCGAGTGGCAGAAGCTGCACAACCAGGTGGTGGCGGCGGGAGGGCTTCATATCATCGGTACCGAGCGGCACGAGTCGCGCCGAATCGACAACCAGCTGCGCGGCCGGTCCGGGCGGCAGGGCGATCCGGGGTCGAGCCGGTTTTATCTCTCGCTGGAAGACCCGCTGCTCCGGATCTTCGCATCGGACTGGGTGTCGGCGATCATGGATCGTCTCAAGATGCCGGAAGGCGAGGCGATCGAACACCGCTGGGTGACGCGCTCGATCGAGACCGCCCAGCGCAAGGTCGAGGCGCGCAATTTCGACATCCGCAAGCACCTGCTGGAGTACGACGACGTTGCCAACGACCAGCGCCGCGTCATCTACCAGCAGCGCAACGAACTGCTCGAGACCACCGACATCAGCGCCACGCTCGATGCCATGCGGGCGGACGTGGTTGGCGGTTATATCGACCAGCATATCCCGCCCGAAAGTCTCGAGGAGCAATGGGATGTGCCGGGGCTCGAACGCACGCTGGAGGCGGAACTGCAGGTCAAGCTGCCGATCGAGGAATGGTTGAAGGCGGAAAGCAACCTCGACGAGGTGGACCTGCGCGCGCGCATCGTCGAAGCCGCGCACGAGCACTACCGGACGAAGATCGCCAAGGTCGAACAGGAGCCGATCCGCCACTACGAGCGGGCGATCATGCTACAGAGCCTCGACTCGCATTGGCGCGAGCACCTTGCCGCGCTCGATCATCTGCGCCAGAGCGTGCACCTGCGGAGCTACGCGCAGAAGAATCCGACGCAGGAATACAAGCGCGAAGCGTTCGAGCTGTTTTCGATGATGCTGGAGATGATCAAGAGCGAAGTCACCAAGACGCTGCTTGCAGTGCAGATTCGCAGTGCGGAAGAGCTCGCTGTGGTGGAGGAACCCGAGGCGCCGACAAACATCCAGTTTCAGCATGCGGATTTTTCGGGGGCCGGTGAGACCGGGCCGGCTGCCGCGGAGGCGGCCGATGCCGATATGGATGTTGCGGTCGCCGAGAAGCCCCAGCCATTCGTGCGTGCCGGCAGGAAGGTGGGCCGGAACGATCCCTGTCCCTGCGGGTCGGGCAAGAAGTACAAGCACTGTCACGGAAAACTGGCCTGAACTCACCGCCATGCCCGTAAATCTTTCGCCGCCCGATCCGGGCTCGCTGCTGCCGGTTCCGGGCGTTGTCCTCGGGGCCGCGGAAGCAGGCATTCGCAAGCCCGATCGCCGGGATCTCCTGGTGATGCGGCTTGAGGAGGGCGCACGCGTGGCGGCAGTGTTCACGAAAAATCGCTTTTGCGCCGCGCCCGTGGTGGTGGCGCGGCAGCACTTGACGATGCTCGATCCAGATGCCGCGATCCGCGCGCTGGTCGTGAACACGGGTTATGCCAACGCGGGCACCGGCAAGGCCGGAGTCGCCGCTGCCCGGCAGACCTGCGCGGAGCTTGCCCGTCTGCTCGGTTGCGCAGCCGGGCAGATTCTCCCGTTCTCGACCGGCGTCATCATGGAACCTTTGCCGGTTGACAGGATCGCAGCGGGTCTGCCGAGGTGTGTCGCGGACCTGCGCGGGGACAACTGGCTTGCCGCCGCACATGCGATCATGACTACCGATACGGTGCCGAAAGCGGTATCGCGTCGCGTCACCGTGGGGGAATCCGAGGTCGTCGTCACCGGCGTCGCCAAGGGCGCGGGGATGATCCACCCCAACATGGCAACCATGCTGGGCTTTGTCGCTACCGATGCCCGCGTGGCGCTGCCGCTCGTGCGCAAGGCGGTGACCCATGCCGCGGATCGCTCGTTCAACTGCGTTACGGTCGATGGCGATACTTCGACCAATGATGCCTTCGTGCTGATCGCGACCGGCGCGCAAAAGATGCCCGAGATCGACGGCGAGCGCAGTCCCGAATATGTTGCATGGCGCGACGGGGTTACGGCGGTGGCGCGCGAGCTGGCGCACGCCATTGTGCGAGATGGAGAGGGTGCCACCAAGTTCATTACGGTGCGGGTGGAGGGGGGGCGCGGCGCCGATGAGTGCCGGAAAGTCGCATTTGCCGTCGCGCATTCCCCGCTGGTCAAGACCGCGTTCTTCGCCTCCGATCCGAATTTGGGGCGCATACTCGCGGCCGTGGGGCACGCCGATGTGGCCGATCTCAACGTTGATTTGATCGATCTCTATCTTGACGACGTTCTCGTAGCCGCGAAGGGCGCGCTCCATCCGGGCTATCGCGAAGCGGACGGTCAGCGCGTGATGAAGGCGAGCGAGATCACGGTGCGGTTGGTGCTGAATCGCGGCACCGCGTCGGACACGGTCTGGACCTGCGACCTGTCGCACGATTACGTCAGCATCAACGCAGATTACCGGAGCTGACCCCCTAGGGTTGCCATGAACGACGTTTCGACGCTGATCGCGCGCGCGGAGGGGCTGGTGGAGCGGCTGGAGAGGCTCGTGCCGGGCGCCCCACCCGCAATCGACTGGAAGGCGTCGATCGCCTTTCGCTGGCGCAGGCGCGAGCGCGGCCGGTCGATCGAGCCGGTCATCAACGTTCACCGCATCGAACTGGGTGACCTGCGCGGGATCGACGAGCAGAAGCACCGGGTCGAGGAGAACACGCGGCAATTCGTTGGCGGCTTCCCGGCGAACAACGTGCTGCTCACAGGAGCGCGGGGCACCGGCAAGTCGTCGCTGGTGAAGGCGCTGCTCAACCGCTACGCACCGCGCGGCCTGCGTCTGATTGAGGTCGAGAAGCAGGACCTGGTGGATCTGCCGGACATCGTCGAGCGCATTTATCGGCGTACCGAGCGCTTCATCCTGTACTGCGACGATCTGTCGTTCGAGGCCGACGAACCCGGTTACAAGGCCCTCAAGGTCGTGCTCGATGGATCGGTGGCGGCCGCGTCCGAGAACTGCCTCATTTACGCGACCTCCAATCGCCGGCATCTCATGCCCGAGTTCATGCACGAGAACCTCGAGTACAAACACGTCGGCGAGGAGATCCACCCCGGTGAAACCTCGGAGGAGAAAGTCTCGCTCTCGGAGCGCTTCGGGCTGTGGGTGTCGTTCTACCCCTTTGATCAGGACGACTACCTCAGGATCGTCGACGTCTGGCTCGATCACTTCAAGGCGCCGGCGGCGCACTCGGATGCCGCGCGGCGTGCGGCGCTGCAGTGGTCGCTGCAGCGCGGTTCGCGCAGCGGTCGGGTGGCGTGGCAGTTTGCCCGTGATTGGGCGGGCAAGCAGAGGATGAAGGCGGAAGGGAATAAGGCAAGGATGAAGGATGAAGGCGGAAGGCGGAAGGGGTAGGACGCGGATGAAGGCAGAAGGCGGAAGGATGAAAAAGACAAGTGCCGCGAGGTGCGATTGCCGCTTTTCTTTCATCCTTCATCCTTCATCCTTCATCCTTTGAACGATGCGCCGGCATCGCGTCGAGGTCGTGGCGGCTGTCATCCTGCGCGATGATGGCAGGTTTCTCCTGGCGCGGCGCCCGGCGGGCAAGGCGTACGCGGGCTACTGGGAATTCCCGGGCGGGAAGATCGAGAACGGCGAATCCGCGGATGACGCGCTCCGGCGCGAACTCCACGAGGAACTCGGAGTCGATGCGGTCACGGCGTTTCCATGGGTGACGCGTGACTACGACTATTCCCATGCCGCGGTGCACCTGCGCTTCTTCAGAGTCGTCGGCTGGCGGGGCGAGCCGCGCGGCAGGGAGGCGCAGCAACTCGCGTGGCAGTCAACCCGCGATCTCACCGTCGCTCCGCTGCTTCCGGCCAACGGGCCCATTCTGCGCGCCCTGTCTCTGCCGCCGGTGTATGGCATCAGCTTTGCCGCGGGCCTGGGCGTGGGAGTGTGGGAGCAGCGCTTTGAAAGCGCACTGGAGCGAGGCCTCGAGCTCGTCCAGATCCGGGAAAAGGAGATGTCCGGCGAAGATCTCCAGGCGCTCGCCGCTCGCGCACTCCAGACCGCGCGGCGTTGCGGCGCGCGCGTGCTGGTCAACGACAACTTCGACGTGGCACGCCGCTGCGGCGCCGATGGCATCCATCTCACATCGGCGCAGTTACATTCACTCGATCGCCGGCCGGAAGGATTCGATCTTGTTGGCGCGTCCTGCCATGACGCTGGAGAACTCGATCAGGCGCACCGCATCGACGCGGATTTTGTGGTGCTCGGACCGGTACGGCCAACCGCGACGCACCCCGGCGCCAAGCCGTTGGGCTGGTCACGTTTCGCTGCGCTGATCGGGAACTACCCCGTGCCGGTATACGCGCTGGGCGGCATGCGGCCATCCGATCTTGAGAACGCATGGCGCGCGGGTGCCCATGGCATCAGCATGATGCGCGGAGCGTGGAGTTGACCTCTGCGGTCAACTCCACGCTTACCGAGGAGAGCGGATACAACGAGCAGGAATAATCATCAGTCGCAAGTCCGGGCGTGTAAAGGAGGAAAGGGGACGCACACTTGTTTCGCGCAAAGTTGGAGTTGGCGCGATTCTCCGGCGCAACGCCGGACTCATGCTCTGTCGCCGGGCTCGTCGGGTTCGGGATGATCCTTGCTTTCCGCAATGGGTATGCGGTATGCCTCCTCGGCCCACGCCCCGAGGTCGAGCAGCTTGCAACGCTCGGAACAGAATGGACGCCAAGCATTCGTTGGCGTCCATAACACGCTCTTGCCGCAGGTTGGGCAGGCAACTGGACGGGGCTTTGATGGCATCGATGAAACGCGTCTCAGGAATCCAGATTGAATCCCTTTTTCTTTCTTGTTGCGGGCGGTTTTGCATTAGGAGTTTGTCCGACCTGAGTCCGACAAACTCCTAAAGGTTGCAGAATGTCAGCTCAAACTCGACGTCGATTTCCGCGACCTTCGGGCGTTGCATGCCCTCCTGGGTCATGAACCGGATGTTCAGGGCATACTTGTTGGCGCTGACCTCCGGCACGCACGGATAATCGCGCGCAAGGCGGATGCGCAGCATCTGCGCGATCCGGCCGGCCATCATCTGCTGGTACACGCCTTGGTAAGCCACCTGCGTGGTGGATTTTCCCGACTCGCGCAGAAGCCGCACGACGATGCCCATGCCCTCCCGTATCGGCAGGAATGGCGCGAGCCACTGCTGCAGATCTCGACGGCGCACTTCGGCGCCCTGCTGCAGCCAATGGTGATACGACGGCACGTCGAACTCGCACACCCCGCCGGGAATATTGGTGCGCTGCTTGATGCTCATCAACCATTCATTCTCCCGCAGTTCCTGTCCGGTCTTGCCGGAAGACTGGAAGAGGCGCGATGAGGCCTGGTCGATCTGCCACAAGACGTTATCAAGGGCCTGCTCGGAAATTTCGGGATTGTCGCGCAGGACCTCAAGCGCGTGCTTCTGGCGTTCGAGTTCCTGCAGCAGGTCCGATTTGAGGTCGGCGCGGCTTGAGACTTCGAGGATCTCGAACAGCGCGAGCAGCGCGACATGATGCTCGTGCGGGTCATCCTTCGCCAGAAAGTACTCGACGCGCTCGTAGAGGTCCTCCAGCCTCAGCAGCGTCCGCACGCGTTCGCTCAGAGGATACTCGTAGCTGATCACGGCACGCCGACACCGCCACAATGTGAAGATTGCCCCGAAGTATTCACCAAAACCCGAAAAAAATAAAGGGGTTAATGCAGGGTTTTAAACTTTCCTCAAGGGTTGTGGGGCGCCCGCTGGTGCGCTTTGCGCCGAAGTGCGTGCGGGGGTCAGGTTGCGCCATCCGCAGAACGCGCAGCATGTGCGAGGGACAGGTAGCGACGGTGCAGCGCCTGCACCTCGTGGCGCAGTGCCGCGAGGTCGCCGTCATTATGGAGCACGTCGTCCGCTGCGGCGAGCCGGCGCGCCCGGGGCAGCTGCGTTGCCATGATCGCGCGCACTTCCGCCTCGGTGAGCCCGCTTCTCTCCATAGTGCGCTCAAGCTGCGCTTTCTCGCTGCAGTCGACGATCGCGACACGGTTCGTCAGATCGCGGTAAGCCCCGGTTTCAAGTAGCAGCGGCACGACGATCACGACATACGGGGCGCGCGCAGTGGCTACGTGCGCACGCGCCTCGTCGCGGATCAGCGGATGCAGAATCGCCTCGAGTTTCCCGCGCGCTGCCGCGTCGGAGAAAACGAGTCGTCGCATGCGGGGGCGATCGAGCCCGCTATCGCTGGCGATGTACTCTTCGCCGAAGGTGCTGCGGATTGCATTCAAGACTACGCCGCCGGGGCGCGTCAGTTCGTGGGCAATCGCGTCGGTATCGACGACGGCGGCGCCCAGTTCCTCGAACATGCGCGCCGCGCTGGACTTGCCCGACCCGATGCCGCCAGTGAGGCCCACGCAAAACGGCAACACGATCAGAAGAATCCGAGATATTGTCTGGCGATCTCTTCGCCGTAGAACATCGCGACCAGGCCCCCGATCGCGAGATACGGCCCGAACGGGATCGGCGTGTCGCGCCCGCGGCGCGCAAAAACGATCAGCGCAATGCCGATCACGGCCCCGGCGCACGAGGCCAGCAGGATGGCAAGCGGCAACATTTTCCAGCCGAGCCACGCGCCGATCGCGGCCAGCAGCTTGAAGTCGCCGTAGCCCATGCCTTCCTTTCCGGTCGCGAGCCTGTAGGTCCAGAATACGCTCCACAGCGCGAGGTACCCCGCCACCGCGCCGATGACCGCGGACTCCAGATCGGTGAACACGCGAAACAGGTTGAACAGAAGCCCCACCCACAGCAGGAGCAATGTGATGCTGTCCGGGAGGTAGAAGGTATCGAGGTCGATGAAGGCGAGCGCGATCATCGCCCACGTGAAGATAAACGCTCCCAGCGCGGCCGCGCCCAGTCCGAAACGCCATGCGGCGTAGCCGCACAGGAAGCCGCTCAGCGCTTCGACGAGCGGATAACGCAGTGATATGCGCACGCCGCACGATGAGCAACGGCCCCGCAGCGCGGCATAACTCAGCAGCGGAATGTTTTCGATCGCCGTGACGCCGTGTCCGCAAGACGGGCAACGCGAACGCGGAACGACCAGGTTGAAGGCTTCAACCTCCACGGGCTGAGCGGCCTCGCCGGTCAATTCCGCGCATTCCGTGCGCCACTGCCGCTCCAGCATCTTCGGCAGACGGTGGATCACGACGTTCAGGAAACTGCCGACCACGAGGCCGAGCAGCACCGCAACGGTGACAAGAAACGCTGGGGATGATTGCAGGAGCGCTACGATCGACACGTCGGAAGGAAGGCGGGCGTCACCCGCGGGGCGGGGCGGCGCTGCCCCGCCCGGGCCCCTGCAGGCGCTCCCTGCTCTCTCAGACGACCGCGCCCAACTTGAAGATCGGCAGATACATCGCGATCACCAGGCCGCCGATCAATGTACCCAGAACGACCATGATCATCGGCTCCATGAGGCTTGCCAGCGCCTCCACGGCATCGTCGACTTCGGCTTCGAAGAAGTCCGCCACCTTTGACAGCATGGCATCGAGCGAACCGGCCTCCTCGCCGATCGTCACCATCTGCAGCACCATGCTGGGAAACACCTCGGTGCCCTGCATCGCGGACATGAGACTCGATCCCGTCGCTACCTCGGACTGGATTTTCTTCGTGGCCACGTAGTACTCGTAATTGCCCGCCGCCCCCGCCACCGAGTCGAGGGCTTCCACGAGCGGGACGCCGGCGGCGAACATGGTCGCGAGTGTCCGTGTCCAGCGCGCGATCGCGGATTTCCTGATGAGATCTCCAAACACCGGAACGCGCAACATGACGCGGTCCATGAAGATCTGCATTTTTTCCGACCGCTTCCAGGTCCAGAAAAACGCGTAGATTCCGCCGCCGATGCTGCCGAAGATGGCGTACCAGTACTCGACGAAGAAATCCGATATCGCCATCACCATCAATGTCGGACCGGGAAGATCCGCGCCGAAACTCGCAAACACCGACTTGAACGCCGGAACCACGAAAATCATGATGACCGCCGTGATCACGAACGCGACGATGATGATCGCTATCGGATAGAACAGGGCCGACTTGATCTTGCTCTTGATGGCGAGGATCTTCTCCTTGTAGCTTGCCAGCCGGTCGAGCAGGCTGTCGAGAATACCGGCCTGCTCGCCGGCGCCGATCAGGTTGCAGAACAACGCGTCGAAATAGAGCGGATGCTTCTCGAACGCCTGCTTGAGGCTCGAGCCGGTTTCAACCTCGGTCTTGATGTCGATCAGCAACCGGGCCACCGCGGCATTGTTGTGCCCCTTCGCGACGATATCGAATGACTGCAGCAGCGGCACGCCGGACTTCATCATCGTTGCGAGCTGCCGCGTAAACAGCGTGATGTCCTTCTCGGTGATCGAGCCACCGCGGCCCAGCCGCTGTCTCTTGACCCGGGCCTCGCGTACGCCCTGGCGCCGGAGCACGGCGTTGACCTGCGCCTCGCCGGCGGCACGCATTTCGCCGCGCATGACCTTGCCGGCCTTGTCCTTCCCGACCCACGTGAAGTTGTACTCCTTAACCGCAGGTTTCTTGACGGCGGCAGCGGCTGTGGCCATGTTCAATCCCTCGAATACGATGCTCTTCCAGCAAGTTAGCCGTGATTGCTCACAAAATGATGCACGTCTCCCCGCGCTTTGTAAAGGTCAATTTGCCACAGTTTCAGGATTCAGGCGTCACCGGGCGCCCCGCAGGCGGCGGAAAGATGCGCACCACGCGCACGACGCGGTCCTGGGTCTGCAGTATCTCGATGCGGCATTCGGCGATCTTGAGGCTCGTGTTCGGCTCGGGAATCTCGCGCAGATGCTCCAGGATCAGACCGTTCAACGTTCGCGGCCCGTCCAGCGGGAAGCGCAGTCCCAGCTTGCGGTTAAGTTCCCGCAACAGGGTGCCGCCTTCCACGAGGTAGCTGCCGTCCTTCTGGCGCACGAATCCCGTGCTTTTCAGCGGGGACTGCGTCGTGAACTCCCCGATGATTTCCTCGAGAATGTCCTCGACCGTCACCAGCCCCAGCAGTTCGCCATACTCGTCGACGACCAGGCTCACCCGCTCCTGTTGTTCCTGGAAGTTCTGAAGCTGCGAAAAAAGCGCCGTTTTCGTCGGGACAAAGTAGGGTTCGCGCACGAGTTCACCCAGCCGTTCCCTGGTGAGTTCACCTTGTTGCGCAAGAGTCAAGGCGTGCCGCACCCGCACTACGCCCACGATTTCGTCGAGCTGATGCCGGTACACGAGGACGCGGCGATGGTGCGCCGTGCCGAGCTGCTGCACGATGTCCTCCAGCGCAGCCTGGATGTCGATGGCCTCGATCTGGTTGCGGGGCACCATCACGTCGTCCACCGTGATCGCTTCGAGATCGAACAGGTTGAGCAGGATCGTCACGTGTTTCTTTGGCAGGATGTTCGAGGATTCGAGCACCACGGTGCGGATCTCGTCGGGCGAGAGCGCCTGCGCGCCGAACTCCTCGGTGCGGATGCGAAGCAGTCTGAGCAATGGCTTCAGGATGGCGTCGGTGGACGCCGACAGCAGGTGCACGAACGGCGCCGAAATCCGCGCGAGTCCGTGCATCGGCCATGCCACGAGCCGCGCAATGCCTTCGGCGCTGTGCTGGCCCAGGCGCTTGGGCACGATTTCGCCGACGACGATGGAAACGTAGGTTATCGAGAGCACGACGATCGCCGTCGCCGCGACGCTGCTTGGCGTGTGCTCCAGACCGAACGACCTGAACCAGTCGGCAAGCGGGGCGGCAAATACCGCCTCCCCGACGATGCCGCTCAGCAACCCGATGCTGGTGATTCCGATCTGAATGGTTGACAGAAAACGCGTCGGCTCCGCGCCGAGTCTTACGGCAGCAGCCGCAAGCCGGTCGCCGCGCCTCGCGAGCGCGGCAAGGCGCGGCTTGCGCGCGGTGAGCAGCGCCACCTCCGACATCGCGAACAGGCCGTTGAGCAGTATCAGGCTGGCGAGAATGAGCAGTTCCATGGTCCCCCCTGGCGGGCATTCCCGTTGTGCAGTCGGCGCCAGTGAGCGGCGCGTTGCCGCTCAACCGCGGCCGAGTATCACTTCGAGGACGAATTTGCTGCCGATGTAGGCGAGCACGAGCGTGAGAAATCCGGCGAGCGTCCAGCGCACCGCGACGCGCCCGCGCCAGCCGTAGATGTGACGCCCCGCAAGCAATGCGGCGAAAATCAGCCACGACAGGACGCCGAACACCGTCTTGTGGTTGAATCTGGCGGCGCGGCCGAAGAGTTCCTCGGAGAAAACGACGCGCCTCGCGAGCGCGGCAAGGCGCGGCTTGCGCGCGGTGAGCAGCGCCACCTCCGACATCGCGAACAGGCCGTTGAGCAGTATCAGGCTGGCGAGAATGAGCAGTTCCATGGTCCCCCCTGGCGGGCATTCCCGTTGTGCAGTCGGCGCCAGTGAGCGGCGCGTTGCCGCTCAACCGCGGCCGAGTATCACTTCGAGGACGAATTTGCTGCCGATGTAGGCGAGCACGAGCGTGAGAAATCCGGCGAGCGTCCAGCGCACCGCGACGCGCCCGCGCCAGCCGTAGATGTGACGCCCCGCAAGCAATGCGGCGAAAATCAGCCACGACAGGACGCCGAACACCGTCTTGTGGTTGAATCTGGCGGCGCGGCCGAAGAGTTCCTCGGAGAAAACGACGCCGCTCGCGAGCGTCAGCGTGAGCAGGGCAAAACCCGCCCAGATGATGCGGAACAGCAGCGCTTCCATGGCGAGCAACGGCGGCAGCCGCTGCAGCGTCTGCGACAGCGACCCGTCGTGCAGGCGGCGCTCCAGCAAGGCCATCAGCAGGACGTGCAGCGACCCGATGGTGAAGAGGCTGTAGGCGAGCATGGCGATGAGCAGATGGAACTTGAACACGGCATGCTCGGTGTTGGGAAGTGGCTGCGGCAGCGGCAGCAGCGCAGGCAGCAGCGCCGCGACTGCCGCGACCGGCATGACCAGCGCCTGCAAGCCTTCGAGCTTGTAGAAAAAGTTGCCTAACCAGTAGATCAGCACCGTCAACCACAGTATCGCCGATACGGCGTTTCCAAGGCCCAGGGTCAGTCCGGGTGCGCCGAATGCGGATTGCGCGAGCAACCAGGCATGCAGTCCGAGCGGCGCGAGCACTGCGTGGTGTTCCAGTGCGGCCGACCGCGCCGCGTGCGGTTCGCCTTCCCGCCGCGCCCAGCGCGTGCGCCAGAAATAAACGGCAAGCGCACCGTAGAGCAGAGCGTCGATTGCATACGGTAGAATCCACGGCATGGATGAAGTTTACCTGAACCCCGTCGCATGTTCGACAACCTGACCCAGCGCCTCGCGCGCGTGATGAAGACGTTGCGCGGCGAAGCGCGCGTCACGGAGAACAATCTCGCGGACGCATTGCGGGAGGTGCGTGTCGCGCTGCTGGAGGCCGACGTGGCTCTGCCCGTGGTGAAGGACTTCATCGCGCAGGTGCGCGAGCGCGCGCTCGGGCAGGAGGTGATGGGAAGCCTCACCCCCGGGCAGGCGGTGGTGGGTGTCGTGCACCGTGAACTCGTCAAGTTGATGGGCGAGAAGAATGACGCGCTCAACCTCGCGACGCAGCCGCCCGCGGTGATCCTGATGGCCGGCCTGCAGGGATCGGGCAAGACGACCACCAGCGCCAAGCTCGCGAAATGGTTGCGAGAGGTTGAGCGCAAGAAAGTCCTGCTGGCGAGCTGCGACGTCTACCGGCCGGCGGCGATCGAGCAGCTCAGATTGCTGGCGGGCCAGGTCGATGCCGACTTCCACCCATCCGCGGCCGGGGAGAATCCGGTGGCGATCGCTCAGGCCGCGGTCGACTTCGCGCGCACGCATTACCACGACGTGCTGATCGTGGACACTGCGGGGCGGCTTGCGATCGATGAAGCGATGATGCATGAAATCCGTGACCTGCACGCCGCGCTTAATCCCATCGAGACGCTCTTCGTGGTGGATTCGATGCAGGGCCAGGACGCCGTCAACACCGCTCGCGCGTTTGGCGCCGCGCTGCCGCTCACTGGCATCGTGCTTACCAAGCTCGACGGCGATGCCCGCGGCGGCGCGGCACTGTCGGTGCGTCACGTCACCGGAAAGCCCATCAAGTTCGTGGGCGTGAGCGAGAAAGTGGGGGGGCTCGAGGCGTTCTATCCGGAGCGCATGGCTTCGCGCATCCTGGGCATGGGCGACGTACTTTCGCTCATCGAGGGAGTGCAGAAAGGCATCGACCGCGACGAAGCCGAAAAGCTCGCGAAAAAGGTCAAGTCCGGCAAGGGCTTCGATCTGGAGGACTTCAAGCAGCAGCTCGCGCAGATGAAGAACATGGGCGGCATCGCCGCGATTGCCGATAAGCTTCCCGGCAACCTGGCGCAGCTCGCGCAGAATGCCCCGCAGACCGAGGAGAAAGCGCTGCGGCGGATCGAGGGCGTCATCAACTCGATGACGCCGCAGGAGCGCGCCCGGCCCGAGATCATCAAGGCCTCCCGCAAGCGCCGCATCGCCGCCGGCGCCGGCGTCACCGTGCAGGAAGTGAACCGCCTGCTCAACCAGTTCGAGCAGATGCAGAAGATGATGAAGATGATGGCGAAGGGCGGGATGGGCAAGATGATGCGGTCGATGAAGGGGATGTTCCCAGGAATGCGCTGACCAGCGTCAGCGCATTCCTCATGGCAAGAACTTATCCATCGACGAACGCCGACGGCGCTGCCTGACATAGGGCGACCGCAGCGGCATCGCGGCGCGTAAGGTTATTTCAAGCTGAATCCCTTGTCGCGGATAAAGGCGCCGAAATCCGTGCGCTCCGGCACCGAGTAGTGGCGCGCCTTCTCCTCCGACCAGCCGTAGAATTCAACGTCGGCATAGCGATCGGCGTATCGTTGGCGGCGGTACGGCTGCAGCGCCTGCCGGCGCGGGTCGTAGGCATCGATGTTCCGTTCCAAGTTGGCTTCATCGTAACGGTTGGTGTGCACAGTGACCGCAAGCGGCAGGCGCGGGCTGACGCGCCCCGCTTCCGCGGGATATCCAACGCACAGGCCGGCCACCGGAAACACCCAGTCTGGCAGTTCCAGCAGGCGGCTGACCTCGTTGGGCCGGTTGCGAACCGCGCTGATCGGGCAGGTGCCCAATCCGGCTGCAGTCGCGGCGCGGATGAAGTTCATCATGACGAGTCCCGCATCGACCGCCGCGTTCATGAAGTGGTCGAGATGGTCGTTGGCAAACGGCTTGCCGCGCCAGTCGCCGATCTTCCGGATGCGGCGGTTGTTGCCGCAGAAAACCAGAAACACCGGCGCCTGGTTGATCCATGGCATGTCGGGAATGAGGTCGACGATTGCCTTGACCGTGGAACGATCCTCGACGTGGATGATATCGGCTTGCTGCAGGTCGCTCTTGGACGGCGCCGACAGGGCGCAGCCGAACAACAACCGCAGCAGTGCTGGTTCGACGGTACGCGGCAGGTAGCGGCGGTGCGAGCGATGATTCGCCATGCGCATGAGTTCGTCGACGCCCGGCGCATCTGCAGGGGCGCTGAAGGCTGTGCCAAATCGCTCGGCGAGAACCTCTTCCAGGCGCGTTGCCTGTGCTCGCGTGCAGGTCGTCATGCGGGCTCCGAAAAAAAGGTGCATTTTGCCCGGAACGCGATTGGTCAACAACAGAATCAAGGCCTTAAGATCTACTCAGAAATCGTGTCTGCAGGCCCGGCAAGGCAGCGCACCAGCCGCCGAATTTCTTGCGTGGCTTCCAAAAACTAGCGTAAAATCACGCCCTTTCCGTATTCTGCAGAGCGGCAGGTAGACCATGGTTGTCATCCGTTTGGCGCGTGGCGGGGCGAAGAAGCGCCCGTTTTTCAACTTGGTGGTGGCGGATTCGCGTTCCCCACGCGATGGGCGTTTTATCGAGCGCATCGGGTTCTACAATCCCAAGGCCCCCGAAGGCCAGGAAACGCTTCGCATAAACCGCGAGCGCCTCGCGCATTGGCGCGGCAAGGGCGCGCGGCTCTCGGACACCGCAGCGCGGCTCGTCAAGCAGTTTGGTGAGCAAAAGGCTGCCTGATCGTTTTGTGATACTGGGGCGGATAACCGCCCCGTACGGAGTGAAGGGATGGGTGCGCGTCGTCCCCTTCACCGCGGCAACCGGAAACCTGCTGCGCTATCGCTCGTGGTGGATGGGTCACGGGGAACGCTGGGAAGAGCGGCAGGTCGCGCAGGCGCGGGTGCACGGTGCGGCGGTCGTGGCGCAATTGCTCGGGTGCGAAGACCGTGACGCGGCGACGGCGCTGCGCGGCAAAGAGGTAGCCGTGCCGCGGGCGGCGCTTCCCGCCGCAAAGGAGAACGAGTTCTATTGGGCCGACCTGTTCGGTCTCAAGGTAGTAAACGTCGTCGGCGAAGAATTGGGGGTTGTGGTTCGGATCTTCGAAACCGGGGCCAACGACGTGCTGGTGGTGCGGGGTGAACGCGAGCGCTTGATTCCATTCGTCGCGGCGGTGATACAGAAGGTCGACCTCGCGAGTGGCATCATCCGCGTGGACTGGGGCGCTGACTACTGACCTGATGCTGCAGTTCGACGTCGTCACGTTGTTCCCCCCGATGTTTGACGCGGTGACCGAATGCGGGGTCACGGGGCGGGCGCGTGACAGAGGGCTCTACCAACTGGTGTTGTGGAACCCCCGGGATTTTGCAGGAAACGCTTACCGTAGCGTTGACGACCGCCCGTACGGCGGCGGGCCCGGAATGGTGATGATGGTGGAGCCGCTGTCCAAGGCGCTTGCGGCCGCGGCGCAACGCCAGGCGAGTTCAGGGGTGGCGACGCCGCGGATGATTTATTTGTCACCGCAGGGCCGGTTGCTGAATCATGCCCTGGTCGCCGGGTTGGCGCGCGAAAGCGGACTGGTGCTGCTCGCCGGGCGCTACGAAGGCGTGGACGAGCGTTTGCTGAGGCGCCACCCGATCGAAGAGATTTCGATCGGCGACTATGTGCTGTCCGGCGGCGAACTGGCTGCGATGGTGTTGATCGACTGCGTGGTGCGCCAGTTGCCGGGTGCGCTGGGTGATGCGGAATCGGCGGAACAGGATTCATTTGTGCGCGGGCTGCTCGATTGCCCGCATTACACGCGGCCGGATGAGTTTGAAGGTCTGACGGTGCCTGCAGTATTGCTGTCGGGCAACCACGCGGAAATCAGCCGCTGGCGCCTGAAGCAGGCGCTGGGCCGGACCTGGCTGCGGCGGCCGGATCTGCTCGCAAACCGCGAGTTGTCGGCGGCGGAGCGCGGGCTGCTGGAAGAATTCAGGAGCGAGATGGACTCCACGGGAGCATGAACATGGATATCATCAGGGAACTGGAACGGGAAGAGATCAAACGCCTTGGCAAGGAAGTCCCCGAATTTGCGGCGGGGGACACGGTCGTGGTCAACGTCAACGTGGTGGAAGGAGACCGCAAGCGGGTGCAGGCCTACGAGGGCGTGGTGATCGCAAAACGCAATCGCGGGCTGAACTCGTCCTTCACCGTGCGCAAGATCTCCTCGGGCGAGGGCGTGGAGCGCAACTTTCAGACCTATTCGCCGCTCATCGCCAGCGTCGAGGTCAAGCGCCGCGGCGACGTGGGCCGCGCCAAACTCTACTACCTACGTCAGCGTTCCGGCAAGGCGGCCCGCATCAAGGAGAAACTCGCCGGCGCTACGGAAGCGGCGCCCGAGGCGGACAACCAGTAGCAGGCGCAGGCCTTGCGTCGTGCGCAAAGGCGGCCTGGCCGCCTTTTTTTTGGCTCGCAGCGCGCGTGCTTCAGGGCGGAAAATAGCGCGATGCGAGTGTTGACCGGAATGCTGCTGTACTGCGCCGCTCTCGCTCTGGCAGCAGAAACCACGGACGCGCTGCAAAACGCGCAGCGCCTCGCTGCGAGCGGGACACCGCAACTCGCCCTGGACCTGGTGGAAAAGACGCAATCCGCCGATCCCGGTGCGTCGCGTTGGGGCGAGTGAGAGGCATTGCGTTGCAGTCTGCTCGCGCGGCTCGATCGTGTGCGGGACCTTCTCGCGCGCGCGGAGCGCCTTCCTGCCGGTGTGGCGACGCCGACGCTGCGCGCGTGCCTGATGCCGGCAGCGCGTACTGCCGTTGCTACAGGGCAGGGCGCTGCCGCACGGCGCCACGCCGCGCGCCTGTTGTGGCAGGGCGCGGCCTCAGGCGATGAGTTGCGCGAACTCCGGCTGCTCGTCATCGAAAGTTACGTGGCTGACCGGCATGGCGGCGATGCGTATCGCAGCATGTTGCGCTTCGATCTGGATCATCGGCCCGTGGAGCGCCGCACGGCCACGCGCTTCGTGACGGCGCTGCTCGATCTCGGCATGGCGAAGGAGGCGGTGAACTGGCTGGCGAGCCTCGACGACGGGGACCCGATCAAGCTCATGTTGCGCCTTCAAGCCGGACTCGTCGAGCCCGAGGCAGCGATCAACCTGGCGCGCCCGGCGGCGATCAAACGTCCGGGCGCCGGATGGTGGGAAATCATTGCACGCGCGGCGCGGACGCAGGGCAGGCGGGCGCTCCGGATCGAGGCGCTCGAACAGCAGTTGCAGCACTCGACTCCCGCAAGCTCATCACGGGCCGGGGGCGCACGGGAGCTGTGGCAGACCTATTTTTCGGCGGCGCGCGAGTCTGCGGACAGGCAGCATCTCCTCGACAACGACGATGCCGGATGGAGCGCCTTCGCGGCAAGCCGGGCCACTACCGACCCGATGATTGCCCGCGCTGTCTTTGCGCATCTCGCGCGACGGGGCGCAACGCCTGGGGCACGCACCAACGCGCAGCTACAACTCGAACTTTCCTTGCAGCTCGCAAAGCTCGAGGTTGCGGCGTTGCGGCTGTTCAACGATGCTGACATCGACCTGGCGACGCTCGATCCACGCCTGCGTTACGCGCTGGGTGGGGTCGGAGAGACGCACGGGCTGCACGCTGCCGCAGTGCGGATGTGGGAGGGGTTGGAGCTTCCGCCTGGGCTCGCGCCCGTCGATTGGCAGTTGCGGCTTGCCGCAGCCATGATGCGCGCCGGCCAGCTGGACGTGGGGGTGGCGCAGATCACGCAGGCAGTCGCAGCGACCGGCCCATGGCCACCGGATGTCGTGAAGCGGGCATCTGCCCTGTCCCTTGAGTTCCTGGATGCGGGCCACGCGGGCGCCGCCGAGCCATTGCTTGCGGCCCTGGCGCAGCGCGCCGACGGATTGGAACGCCGGCACGTACTCTTCAACCTCGGCCGTGCGAGCGATATGACGGGAAAACCACTCGCGGCTGCGGAGCACTACCTGCGCTCCGCAGCGCATGCGGACTCGAACTTGCCGGACGCGCTCGCCCGCCAGGCGCGGCTTGCCGCCGGCTTGAGCCTCGCGCGGGGCGGCTACCGCGACGACGCACGGGCCCAGTTCGAATGGGTGCTAAGGAATTCCCGCGATCCGGTGCAACAGGACGTTGCGCGGCGCGAACTGAAGAAATTGTAAGGAGTGTGTCGGGAGACAGTCCGACACGCCCCTAGCGCGCCTCGTTCTTCCAGAGGTCGCTCAGGTATTCATGGTTCCCGGTATTGACCCAGCTCACGCGATACTCGACCGGGGTGTCGTCGTAGGTGTACGCCACGCGCTTGATTTTCAGGGCAGGCACGCTCGCCGTGATGCCGAGCAAGGCCGCGACCTTGGGAGGTGCGATGGCCGCCGACAGCCGTTCGCTGATGCGTATGACGTTGATGTCGTAGCGCGCCTGGTACAGCCCGTAGATCGTCCCCGCGCGCCCGCCGAACGTTTCCTGGTCGAGATCGGGGAACAGCACGGCGGGCACCACGATTTCGTCAAGAATCACGGGCTTGCCTTCGAGCTTCAGCAGGTTCTCGACCCGCAGTATTCTGCCCCCGCGCGGCATCCCGAGCCGCACATCCTCGCCGGCCTCGGCGCGCCCCTTGCGGAACGAGAGCAGTTCGGTGACCGGCAGCTCGCGGCCGCCGTCCTTGCCGACGATATGGAAGAAATAGAAAAGGGTGCGGTCATCGCTATGGGTCGCGACGAAAGTGCCGCGTCCCTGCTGGCGCAGCAGGATCTTTTCCGCGACCAACTCGTCGATTGCCTTGCGAATGGTGCCGATCGAGACATTGAACTGTTTGGCGAGCCGGGTCTCGCTGGGGATCGCGCCGCCGGGCTTCCACTCCCCCGCAGCGAGCCCGCGTGTGATGCGTATCTTGACTTCCTTGTAGAGCGGATTGAGGGTGAGGTTGCCTGCCGCGAGCGTGTCGGCCATCATGCTGGTCCGTGTGGTGAATGTGAGCGCGGGGATTCTATCATCGGCCAGGAGAAAGTCATATAGGTCATATAGTTGACTTTGAGACCGAACCTGACTAGGATCGCGCGAGTAGAAGAATAATCCGCAGTCCGCAGTTTCCTCTTTCCGCAACGCGTGGTGCAGCAAGGAGCAGACATGATCCACATTCTGGTTCACGACAAGAAGGACACGGTCGGCGTCGCCGTGATCGAAGGCATCAAGGCCGGCCAGGAACTGACCGGCTGGGTGATGGAAGATGATTCGACTATCAAGGTCAAGGCGCTGAACGACATCCCCATCGGCCACAAGGTGGCGACCAAACCGATCAAGAAGGGTGACACCGTAATCAAGTACGGTTTCGACATCGGCAAGTCGGTGGCCGACATCGCGGTGGGCGAGCACGCACACGTCCACAACCTAAAAACCAAACGCTGGTAGGAGAACGGGTAAGCGCAACAGTGCGGTTTCCGCCCGTTACCCATCACCCATCACTTATTACGAGGTTGTGAAATGATTTCAAGCAAAACCACATTCTGGGGCTACCGGCGCGAAAATGGCCGGGTCGGCGTGCGCAATCACGTCATTATTCTTCCGGTGGACGACCTGTCCAATGCCGCAGCCGAGGCGGTGGCCCACCAAATCAAGGGCGCGATGGCGATCCCTCACCCCTACGGCCGCCTGCAGTTCGGCGCGGATCTGGACCTGCATTTCCGCACGTTGATCGGCGCGGGTTCGAACCCTAACGTCGCTGCCGTCGTGGTGATCTGCATCGAGCAGGAATGGGCCAAGCGCGTCGTCGATGGCATCGCAAAAACCGGCAAGCCGGTGACCGGCTTCGGCATTGAACTGCACGGTGATCACGACACGATCCTGCGCGCCTCCAAGGTTGCGAAGGAGTATGTGCAGTGGGCCTCCGAGCGGCAGCGCGTCGAGTGCCCGATCAGCGAGCTCTGGGTTTCGACCAAGTGCGGTGAATCCGACACCACTTCGGGCTGCGGTTCCAATCCGACCGTCGGCAGCGCTTTCGACAAGCTCGAGCCGCTCGGCGTCACCATGTGCTTCGGCGAGACCACCGAGATCACGGGCGGCGAGCACATCGTGGCGGACCGCTGCGCCACGCCGGCGGTGCGGGAGCAGTTCATGGCGATGTTCAATCGTTACCAGGAGGTGATCGAACGCCACAAGGTCGACGACCTTTCGGACTCGCAGCCGACCAAGGGCAATCTCGCGGGCGGGCTCACCACCATCGAGGAGAAGGCGCTCGGCAACATCCAGAAGATCGGCAAGAAATGCAAGGTGATCGGCGTGCTGGACAAGGCCGAGACGCCGACCCGCCCGGGCCTGTGGTTCATGGATTCGTCGTCCGCCGCCGCCGAGATGGTGACGCTGTTGGCTGCAGCGGGGTACGCCGTCCACCTCTTTCCGACCGGCCAGGGAAACGTCATCGGCAATCCGATCCTGCCCGTGATCAAGCTCAGCGCCAATCCGCGCACGGTTCGCACCATGTCCGAGCACATTGACTACGACTGTTCCGGGTTGTTGCAGCGCGAGAAGAATCTCGACCAGACGGGCGACGAACTGATCGAAGTGATGCTGCGCACGTGCAACGGGCGGCTCACGGCCGCGGAAGCGCTGGGTCACCGGGAGTTCGTGATGACCCGGCTCTACGAGAGTGCGTAAAGCGAAAACGCGAAAGACGCCAAGGAAACGCGAAGGACGAGAGGGAAGATCGGTCGCCGAGCATTGCGTCCCTGGCGTCCTGTCGGATCGCTTCCCACCCTGCATGTCGATCTCGAATACCGGGTGGTAGGTCGTGGCGCTCAGAGGCGCTGATATTCTCGCCCGCGCGCTGGCACGGGCGGGCGTGAGGCATCTGTTTTCCCTCTCGGGCAACCAGATCATGCCGGTGTACGACGCGGCCCTCGACGCGCGTCTCGCGATCACGCACGTACGCCATGAAGGCGCGGCGGTGCACATGGCGGACGCCTGGGGCCGCCTCACGGGCGAGGCGGGTGTCGCGCTGCTCACGGGCGGACCGGGCCACGCCAACGGTATCGGCGCCCTCTACACTGCATTGGCGTCGGAGTCTCCACTCGTGATGCTTTCAGGCCACGCACCATTGCGCGAACTGGGCCGCGGCGCGTTTCAGGAAATGGCGCAGGCTGAGTTGGCCACGCCGGTGACCAAGGCTTCGTGGACCGCGCAGAACGCCGCGGGTCTCGGCGACGACATGGCGCGCGCGCTGCGCATCGCGCGATCCGGGCGGC
>MEQT01000298.1 GCA_001770325.1 Betaproteobacteria bacterium RIFCSPLOWO2_02_64_14 | reverse complement strand
CGCGGCCGCCACCACCACGAGCTCGCCGCGGTCGTCGAATTCATTCACACCGCCACGCTGCTCCACGACGACGTCGTGGACGAGTCGGCGCTGCGGCGCGGCCGACCCACCGCCAACTCGCTCTTCGGCAACGCCGCGAGCGTGCTGGTGGGCGACTTCGTCTACTCGCGCGCCTTCCAGATGATGGTGGGCGTTGACAGCATGCGCGTGCTGCAGGTGCTCGCCGACGCGACCAACGTCATCGCCGAGGGCGAGGTGCTCCAGCTCATGAACTGCCACAACGCCGGCATCGACGAGGAAAACTATCTCCAAGTGATCCGCTACAAGACCGCGAAGCTCTTCGAAGCGGCCACCCGGCTCGGCGCGATCCTCGGTGGCGCAGGGGGCGCGGCGGAAGAGGCGATCGCGATGTACGGCGTGCACCTGGGCACCGCGTTCCAGTTGATCGACGACGTGCTCGACTACTCCGGCGACCGGCAGTCAATCGGCAAGAACCTGGGCGACGATCTCGCCGAGGGCAAGGCGACGCTGCCACTCATTCACGCGATGAAGCGCGGCACGCGCGAGCAGGCGGTGTTGATCCGCGGCGCGATCGAGCACGGCGGGCTGGAGGAACTCGGCGCGGTGCTCGACGCGATCCGCGGTTCGGGCGCCCTCGACTACGCGCGCGCGCAGGCGCTCGCCGAATCGCGCGCCGCCTGCGAAGCGCTCGCTGCGCTGCCAGCTTCGCCCTATCGCGACCACCTCCTCCAACTCGCCGACTTCGCCGTCACCCGCACGTACTAATCGTCGGGTGCGCACTGCGCACCACCAACCGCCCGACCTCTCGGTCGCTGGCCCCCGATCCGATACCAAAGTATCGGGGGAATCCGAAAACCGATACCAAAGTATCGGGGGCCCGTCGATACCGGCCGCCGTGCTCCAAAAACGATGCACCAACTCGCAACTCACTGCGGGCAGCTGAAATTAACCGCTGAATTCACGGGAACATTTTTCGTGCCCGCTTGTAAGGTCCGTGTAAGGTAGAAATTGGCCCTGATTTTTTTGTGCAGCGTCTGACGTTTTACGGCAATCGCTGACGCAACGTGGCAAAATGCGCCGCTCATGTTGAGCTGGTGACACTCTGTCCCGGCCTGAAGTCCGATACTTAAGTCCGGTAGACATCCTCAGGTACGTGTGTAGGATTTCGTCCTGAATCTTTGCAACAGGTGAAGCACCGAATGGAAACAAGAATCAACGACGAGGACATCGAGCACTTGCAGGCTTTTCCCGGCAGCCGGAAAGCGGCGGTCATGGAGAAGATCATGGCGCTCAAGCCTGCGGAGAGCGTGGTGCTGGAAGGCGACGAGCACTTCGAGACGACCGTCCTCAAGCTGCGCCGCGACGGCTACGGCCTGATCGATCTCCAGCGGCAGGAGACCGCGTTCACCACGCTGTGGTACCGCAAGGGCAAAGCACTGCTAGGACTCGCGGGGGCGGAGGTGGCGATGCTCTTGTGGGAAGCGAGCACGGGCGGCGGCGCCACCACGCTGATGACTTGGAGGGTGTGAGAGGGACGCGCGCTGCGCGCACCCCGCATTTGTCTTCGCGAGGAAGCGGGCTGACGCGGCGATCTCGCGGCGGGCGCGGGTGCGTTGCCTGCAACGGGATTGCTTCGTTTCGCTCGCAATGACGCAAGCGTCGCCGGCGGCGCCGGGATCAGATGCGGTTCCCGCCGACGAGGAGCGCGACCAGCTCGGCCTGGCGGTGGCAGCCCGTCTTCTCGAACAGGCTCTTGAGTTGCGTGCGTGCAGTCTCGTCACTGATGCCGCGATTCGCGGCGGCGTCTTCGAGGGTGAGGCCCTGGGCGAGCGAGCGGGCGAGGATCGCCTCCGAGGTGGTGAGGTCGTATAGCCGCTCGAGCGCCTCCGGCTCGAACGCGCATGCCGATGCCGGGTCCCGAATGAAGATAATCACCGCCGGGGCGCTTCTCACGCCTTGCACGCCGCTTCCCGGAGGCAGAGGGTGCGCAAAGCAGGCATAGGACCGCTTTCCCGAGGGTCGAGCGACGCGATGCACGCGAACGCCCCGCGCGTGGGCGGCGGACGCGAAGAAGCCCGCGACGAACGCATGGATGCCGGTTGTTTCGCTGGCCGTTGCCCCGGCCAATGCCCCCTTGTGCACCGACAATCCGTCCGCTGCCGAGAGCAACCGGCCCGCCGCTTCGTTCGCGAACAGGATCCGCGACTCCCGGTCGACTAGCAGATCATTACGAACCTGCTTAATGCGGGCAAGCTGATCGTCGACGTATAGTCAGAGCACGTGGTGGGTTACGGCACTGCGCGCCTGACCCACCCTTGTCTGTCTTCGCGAGGAAGCGGGCTGACGCGGCGATCTCGCGGCGGGCGCGGGTGCGTTGCCTGCAACGGGATTGCCGCGCTTTGCTCGCAATGACAATCCAGTACGCAGGGGCGCAACCGCGTGGCGCAAAATCCATGTCGGGAGATGCCGGCATGAGAAAAGTGCTGAACGTGGGCGGCAACAGCAGGAACATCGCCTTGCCCGCGATCTACCAGGGCTGGGAGCAGGTCCTGCTCGACATCGATGATTTTCTCTATCAATCGCCGGCGGGGCCGATCACCGTGCGGGACGTGCTCTACGGTTTCGGCGTGGAGATCGAGCGCAGCGGGCAGGATTTCTACGCGCACAAGACCGGGTTTACGCAGAAGTCGCTCGTCGCGCTGTTGAGGAACGCCGGGTTTTCCCACGTCTTCGCGGGTTCCCGCAACCTCGAGATCGCCGCGTTTGCGTTCAAGGCCGCGCCGACCGCGTTCGCCGCCACGCTACTCAAGCTTCCGCCTGCCGCCGCGGGCGGATGAGCAGCCGCTGTGCGGCGCCCTCGACCGCCGTCAATGAACGTATTGACAACGTAAATACGTTCGCTATACTGCGCCTATGGACGTAGAGTTCGAATTGCGCGGAGTGCGCTTGCGCTGGGACGCGGAAAAGGGTCGGCAGAATCTCGCAACACACGGCGTGACATTTGAACAGGCGGCACAGGTTTTTCTTGATCCCTTTGTGCGTTATGTCGATGTGAGCCGGGAAGGCGAGGCGCGCGAAGGGGCTATCGGGGCGGATTTTGAATATCGTGTGTTGTTCGTCGTGCACTTGATTGTTGAAGAGGATCACATTCGTTTGATCTCGGCGTGGCGCGCCACGCGTGATGAAAGGAGATTCTATGAAGCTGGCTACGATTAAGCGGCGGCTCGCCAAGGAGCGCCCGATGATTTCGGTGACGCTGCGCATGCCCGCGGATGTGGTGGAGGATTTGAAGCGCATTGCGCCGCGCAAGGGTTATGCGGGGTATCAAGCGCTGATGCGGGCGTACGTCGGGGCGGGCCTGCGGGAGGATCTTGAGCGTCACGAGGGCGTTGATCTGCATGAACTGGTCGCGCGCCTGAAGGAGCAGGGCGTCCCGTCGGACGCAATTACCAGGGCACTGAAGCGCACGGCATAACGGCGTACAGTCCCGCCGTTCCTGCACTGCACGCACAGAGAGCGGGCCGTTGTTGCACCCGCGCGTCGGGTTTATCATCGCAACCGGGACAAGGGGACGGAGGAATGTGCGTCCCCAGTGATACACCCGGGGACCTGCGTGCCTGACAACGTACGCCAGCCCGCTTCGAGCGCGTGTCGGCCGGGAGGAGCGCATGTTCGGTTGGTTCAGGAAGAGCAAGCTGGCGCACCCGCTGGCGGACATCGACAAAACGCGCGAGCTCATCGCCGCGCTGCCCCCAAACGATTCGCCGCAAGCCCTCGAACGGATCAGCGGATGGCTCGATTCGATCGTGCAGGCGCGGGAATTCGAGCTTCAGCAGCGATGGGAGGCGGTTGATGTGCTCGACCAAGCCTCGGTCGCACACCGGCGCAAGCTCGCGCAGGAGTACATCTCCGGGGGAAGGTCGAAGAAGGCCGACGAAGAGAAGCTGTGGAACGCTTCGCACGCATTCTGGAAAACGCTGGGTGCGGCCTACCTCCGATGCATTTCGCAGCTCAGGGCGACACCCGGCGCGGAGCCCCTCGCCAGGGAGGTGCTGGCGCTCATCGCCGCGCGCGCGCTGCGAACTGCGAGTCTGCAGCTCAAATGGATCTATCTGCGCCACGGGCAGGCTGAGGCGCACGTCTGGCGCGACCTGGGAAGCACGTATCTCTTCGCCGAGACGCAGGGCGTGGCGGCGGTGCGGGTGGAACCCTATGCCGAAGACCGCGGCGCCTCGAGCGCGCAGGAAGAACTGCTCAAGGCGCTGATGCTGGTGATGGCCTCGCCGCACAACCTGGAGGCGCCGCATCTGCATCTGGCCGAGCGCTTCGCCGCGCACTTTGCCGGCCGCTTCGTGCTGGCGGAGAAATCCGCGCCGGAGTGCGCCTATGCCTTCGACCTCGCCCTTGCGAAGCCGCCCGTGCGCGTGCACAAGGACATGGCGCCGGGCTCGATGGTGAGGTTCTTCGGGGCGGGCGAGGCCGAGCGCGGGCTCGCTGAACTCATGCAGGAAATCCGGGCGAAGGATGGCATTCCCGGCGCCGTGAACCTGGGCGGGCATTTCGATACCGAGACGGTTCTATCGGTGCTCGCGCATCTCATGCGCATCTGGGACACGACGCCGCCCGCGCGCCGCGCGAAACGCAGCCAGTTCGCCACCCGCGTCACGGTGGTGCCGGGCCTGCCGAACATCCTGCGCTGCCTGGAACTGGCGGCGGGCGGCGCGTCGCTCGATCCGAAAAGCTTCGCCGAGCAGGAAACTTGGACGGTGTTCGACAAGAGCGACAGCGGCTACGGGGCATTGGTGCCGGAGGAAAGAGGGTCGTTCGAGTTCGACCCGGTGACCGGCGTTCGCACCGCGAGCGGGGACTGGCTGCGTATCGGCAGCCTCGTCGCGATGCGCGAAGAGGGCGCCGCGATCTGGCGGATCGGGGTCGTGCGCCGCATCACCTATGATGCCTCGAACCGGCGCCGCGCCGGCATCGGCCTGATCGAAGGCGTGGCGGCGGTGGTGAGGCTCGCGCCGGCGACTGGCCCGCGCGTGGCCGAGTCCGAACGGCGCAGGTCGGCGGTGCTCATGTCGCACGCATCCGAAACCGGCACGGAAACGCTGGTATTGATGCGGGCGGGGCACTTCCTGGCTACGCAAAGACTCGCCATGCAGCTCGAAGGGAGGGATTACGTTCTCGAGCCCGAAGCGCTCATCGAAGGCGGAGAGGATTTCGACTGTGCGCGCTTCAGGATGGCGCCGGCGTGAGGGGCGCCCGTAATATGCCCGACTGTTTCCCTCATCCCAACCCTTCTCCCGGGGGGAGAAGGGCTCGCCTTGACCGTGTTGCATGAACCTGCTCTTCGTCCATCAGAACTTCCCTGGGCAGTTTAAGCATCTCGCGCCGCATTTCGCGCGCGCCGGGCACCAGGTGCGGGCGCTGGCGATCGACGGCGCTGGGCTGCCCGGCATCGACATGCGCCGCTACAAGCCCGCGCGCAATACCAGCCGGGACATTCACCCATGGGCGCAGGAATTCGAGACCAAGGTGATCCGCGGCGAGGCGTGCGCGACGGCGGCGTCGCGCCTCAAGGCCGAGGGGTTCGATCCGGAGGTGATCGTCGCGAACCCGGGCTGGGGTGAGAGCCTGTTCCTGAAGGACGTGTGGCCACAGGCGCGGATGCTCACGCTGATCGAGTTCTACTACGCGGCGCGCGGGCTCGACTTCGATTTCGATCCCGAGTTCTACCGCGCCGATGTCGCGCGCGACGCGAAGCTGCGCGCGAAGAACGCGCACATGCTGATGGCGCTCGCCGACATGAATCGCGGCCTCGCCCCGACGCACTTCCAGCGCAGCGTCATCCCGGAGGCGTTCCGCGAGCGCGTCGCCGTGATCTTCGACGGTATCGACACCGGTGTCGTGGGGCCCGACCCCGGCGCGAACATCACGGTGGCCGGGGACCGCGTCGTGCGCGCGGGCGACGAGATCGTGACCTTCGTCAACCGTAACCTCGAACCATACCGCGGCTACCACGTCTTCATGCGCGCGCTGCCCGAGATCCTGCGCCACCAGCCGAATGCGCTCGCGCTCATCGTCGGGGCCGACGGCGTGTCCTACGGCGCCCCCGCCCCGCAGGGGAAGACCTGGAAGCAGATCTTCTTCGATGAAGTGAAGGACCGCCTCGACACTGATCGCGTCTTCTTCCTCGGGCGGCTCGCCTACGCCGACTATCTCAAGGTGCTGCAGATCTCGGCGTGCCACGTGTATCTCAGCTATCCGTTCGTGCTGGGCTGGAGTTGCATCGAGGCGTTGAGCGCAGGCGCGCTGGTGGTGGGGAGCGCGACGCCGCCGGTCGAGGAAGTGATCGCGCACGAGAAGAACGGGCTGCTCGTGGACTTCTTCGATATAGAGGCGCTGGCGCGGCGGGTGATCGACTGCCTTGCGCATCCCGCCCGCTACGCCCCGCTGCGTGCCGCGGCGCGCCAGACCGCGCTGGAGCGCTACGACCTTGCGACGATCTGCCTGCCACAGCA
The DNA here is from genome assembly GCA_001770325.1 of Betaproteobacteria bacterium RIFCSPLOWO2_02_64_14. GTDB lineage: Bacteria > Pseudomonadota > Gammaproteobacteria > Burkholderiales > SG8-41 > DSOT01. The sequence continues at coordinate 4,106 of MEQT01000298.1, read as the reverse complement.
GGTACGGCTCATAGAATCCGTGGCTCGTGGCTCGTGAATCGTGGCTCGTGAACGGTGAAGGGCGGGCTTGGGCGCGGAAGCGTTGAGGTAATGGGCGGCCCCTGTTATACTCGGCGGCCTTTTTCGGGGTGTAGCTCAGCCTGGTAGAGTACTGCGTTCGGGACGCAGGAGTCGGAGGTTCAAATCCTCTCACCCCGACCAATCCATTCAAGTAAAGGTCGTCGCAAAAGTACTCCCTCACTCTCGGTCCCTCTCTTGTCGGATCGGTCGCCGCGCGGTCCTCAACCCACGCACAGTACTCGACGGCAGCCCCGGCTTGGGGCACACTGGGCGCCGGTGCCCGACATTCCGGTGACGCGTGGCCAAATTCCTGCTTCTGGTGGCGCTCGGCCTGCTGGTGGGCTGGTGGATCGCCAAACGCTACCGCGCGCGCAGCGACGCGGGCGATGACAAGACTCCGCGCGGGAGCGAAGACATGGTGCGCTGCGCGCTGTGCGGCGTGCACCTGCCCCGCAGCGAGAGTCTCGTGACCCGCGGGCTCTATTACTGCAGCGCGGAGCACCAGCGGCAGCATTCGCCAACCGACTGACCGCGCACGAGGCCCGCCCCCCCTGTCCACCGCCCTTCCCATCGAGCCGCTCGCCCGCGACGCCGAACCCGCGCCCGCTGCGCCGGAGTACCCGGAGCCGTACTGGCGTTCGCTCTACTTCTTCAACGTCTTCAGGGCGGCGGTCGGCGTGCTCATGCTGGTCATCGTCACCATATGGCGTGGCACGCTGCAGTTCGGCTCGCAGAACCTGACGCTGTTCGTCGTCACGGTCATTTTCTACATCCTCTTCAGCATCCCTTGCTTCACCCTCATCAAGATGCGGTGGCGTTTCACCCTGCAGTTGACCATGCAGGTGGTGGGCGACATCGGGTTCATGGTGATCCTGATGCACGCGAGCGGCGGCATTTCGAGCGGCCTCGGATTGCTGCTGCTTGCGACCCTTGCCGGCGCGGGACTGATCAGCCGCGGCCGGTTGACGCTGTTCTACGCGGCGGTCGCCAGCATCGCCGTCCTGCTCGAGCACACCTACTCTGTGCTGCGGTTCGAGCCCGCCAGCGCGCAGTTCGTCCAGGCCGGGTTGCTGTCGGTCGGGTACTTCGCGACCGCACTGCTCGCGCACACGCTCGCACGCTACGCGGCGGCAAGCGAGCGCCTTGCCGCGCAGCGCGAGGTTGACCTGGAGAATCTGGCGCAGGTGAACCAGCTCGTGATCCAGGACATGCAGGACGGCGTGCTGGTGGTCGACATGGACGGGGTGATCCGGCACATCAACGCCCGCGCCGAGCACATGCTGGGACCGCTCGCAGGGCAGCGCGACGCGCTGCTGCCGCAGTACGCGCCCGCCCTCGCCGAGAGTTTCCGCAGGTGGCGCGATGACCGCGACGGCGGCGACCTCAACCCGGTGCCGCTGTTCGACAACCGGTTGAACGCGCGCTACGTGTCAGTCGGCGCCAACCGGCGGGTGGGCGCGGTGATCTTTCTCGAGGATATGACCCGCGTGCAGTCCCAGGCGCTGCAGATGAAGCTCGCCGCGCTGGGGCGGCTCACGGGGAACATCGCGCACGAGATCCGCAACCCGCTGGGGGCGATCAGCCATGCCGCGCAGCTGCTCGGGGAGCAACCCGCCGCGAATGACACGATGCAGCGGCTGATCGCGATCATCAACGACAATACGCAGCGGCTGGACCGCATGGTGGTCGACGTGCTGCGGCTCAATCGCGGCGACCGCGCCCAGCGCGAGAGCATCAAGCTGGTGGAATTCCTGCAGAAGTTCGTCGAGCAGTTCTGCCAGGTGGAGAAGATACGCCCTGAGACCTTTGCGATCGAGTTGAAGGCGAACCCGCGCGTGCTCTTCGACCGCAATTACCTCGACCAGGTCATGTGGAATCTCTGCCGCAACGCGCTGCGGCATTGCCGGCGCGAGACTGGCAGCATACACATCAGGGTGAGCACGGAGCGCAGCGGCAGTATTGTAAAATTGGACATCATCGACGACGGCCCGGGCGTGCCGCCCGCGCTGCGCGGGCAGATGTTCGAGCCGTTCGTCACGACCGACGCGGGAGGAAGCGGGCTCGGGCTCTACATCTCGCGCGAGATCTGCGAGGCAAACGGCGCGCTGCTCGACTACATTGAGACGCCGGCGGGCGCGCAATTCACGGTATCGTGCAGGACCGGGGGATGACCGCGAAGAACCAGATACTGGTGGTTGACGACGAAGCGGACATCCGCGAGCTGCTCGGCATGACGTTGACCGGCATGGGTCTCGAGGCCCACAGCGCCGCGAGCACGCGCGAAGCGTTCGAGCTGCTGGCGAAGCACAGCTACGATCTGTGCTTGACCGACATGCGGCTCCCCGATGGAGATGGCCTCGCGGTGGTCGATCACGTCGCAAAACACCATCCGAACACTCCGGTGGCGGTGATCACGGCGTTCGGCAGTACCGAGAACGCGGTGGCCGCGCTGAAGGCGGGTGCGTTCGACTACCTGTCCAAACCCGTGTCGCTGAACCAGTTGCGCAGCCTGGTGCGCTCGGCGCTGAAACTCCCGCGCCCGGGGCGCCGCGCCGGCGAGGAGCACGGTTCCGGGGCGGAGCATCCGGTGCTGATCGGCGAGTCGGCGCTGATGCATGCCACCCGCGAGATGATCGAGAAACTCGCCCGCAGCCAGGCGCCGATACACATTACCGGCGAATCCGGCTGCGGGAAGGAACTCGCCGCGCGGCTCATCCACCTCAAAGGCGCGCGGCGGGAGGCGCAGTTCATGGCCGTCAACTGCGGCGCGATCCCCGAAAACCTGATGGAGTCCGAGTTCTTTGGCTACAAGAAGGGCGCTTTCACCGGCGCGGCGGCGGACCGCGACGGCTTCTTCCAGGCCGCGAACGCGGGCACCTTGTTTCTCGACGAGGTGGCCGACCTGCCACTGCTGATGCAGGTGAAGCTGCTGCGCGCGATCCAGGAGAAGCGGGTGCGCAAGGTAGGCGCCACGACGGAAGAAAACGTGGACGTGAGGATCATCAGCGCGACGCACCGCAGCCTGGCCGATGAGGTGGGCGCGGGCAAGTTCCGGCAGGACCTGTACTACCGCCTGAACGTGATCGAACTGCGTATGCCGAGCCTGCGCGAGATGCGCGAGGACATCCCGTTGCTCGTCGGCACGATCCTCAAGCGGCAGGCCAGCTCGGGTGCAGCGCCGACACTCTCGGTGGAGGCGCTGGAGCGGTTGCAGGGTTACGAGTTCCCGGGGAACGTGCGCGAGCTGGAGAACGTGCTCGAACGCGCGGTGGCGCTCGCCGCGGGCAGCGAGATCGGCGTCGAAGATCTGCGACTCGCGCCCACCCGGCCGGCGGGCGATACGCACGAACTGGCCGGCCTGCCCCTGCAGGAGCGGCTCGATCACGTCGAACGCAAGGCGATCCTCGCGGCGCTGGAGCAGACGCATTACAACCGCACTGCCGCGGCAAAGATCCTGGGCGTCACGTTCCGCGCGCTGCGTTACCGCATGGAGCGCCTCGGCATCAAGGACGAGCTCGACGCGAAGGGCTGAGATTCGTGAATCGTGATCCGACAAGGGCAAAGGCGTGAGCCGTGAGCAGACAACGGCAAGGGCGTGAACCGACGAAGTCCGAAATGACCTGTCGGATCACGATTCACGGATCACGCATTTCCTATCCGCCTCCGGTCGGATCACGGATCACCGATCACGCGTTCCGGGTCGCCCGGCCCTTCCGATTTCCTTGAAGCTGGTTGTCGCTGCGGACGGTCTGGTCGAGGGCGCCTGCTTCATCGCCTCGCCCAATTGCGATGAGCGCCCGGCCGGGACGCCAATCGACCTCCTGGTGATACACAGCATCAGCCTGCCGCCCGGGGAATTCGGCGGGCCGGGAATCGTCGAGCTCTTTACCAACCGGCTCGATCCCGCCGCGCACCCGTACTATGCGGGCATCGCCGGTCTCAAGGTCTCAGCGCACTTCCTCATCCGCCGCGACGGGGCGCTCATCCAGTTCGTGCCGTGCCGCATGCGTGCCTGGCACGCGGGTGCTTCCTGCTGGCGCGGCCGC
>MEQT01000297.1 GCA_001770325.1 Betaproteobacteria bacterium RIFCSPLOWO2_02_64_14 | reverse complement strand
GCTCCATCTGCTCACCTGGCTCGCTGCGCACACTCGAACGCTGCGGGTCGGAACGGCCGTGATCGTGCTGCCGTGGCACAATCCGGTGCTCCTCGCCGAGCAGGCGGCCACATTGGATCTGCTCTCGGGCGGGCGGCTCGATTTCGGCATCGGGAAGGGATACCGCTATACCGAGTTCCGCGGGTTCCACATTCCGATCGAGGAAGCCGAAGCGCGTTTCGACGAGGCACTCGAAGTGATCACCCGGGCCTGGAGCACGACCGGGCGCATCTCCCATCGCGGCAAATACTGGCAGTTCGACGAAATTGTCGTCGAGCCGGCTCCGGCGCAGAAGCCGCATCCACCGTTCTGGATGGCGGCAAACAGCCCGGCCTCGATCCGGCGCGTTGCCGAGCGCGGTTTCAACCTGCTGCTCGACCAGTTCGCGACGCCTCGGGTGATCGGCGAGCGCATCGCACTGTTCCGCGCCGAGGTGGAAGCGCGCGGGCGGGTGTTCGACCCGATGACGGTCGCCGTTGCCCGCGACGTCTATGTTGCAAAGGACGAGGCCGACAGGGAGGCGGCGCTGGCACGCAATGCGCGCGCGCGCCAACGCATACTCGACGTGTCCCGCGCGCCAGACCGGCCCGGTGGCTCGCACATTCTCGCCTACGATCACTCCGCCGCAAGCCGCGAGTCGGTCGCGGTCTACGGCACGCTGGACGAGATCGCGGAAAAGTTCGAAGCCCTGCGCGCCGTTGGGGTGACCTACGTCCTTGCCAATATCGGCGGTGATTCGCGCGAGAGCCTGCGGCGCTTCGCCCGCGAGATCGTCCCCGCGTTCGCCGGCGGGAAGGGGGAGGCCGCGGCCACTGCCCGATGTGCGGAAATCCGGGCGTGACAATTCTTCGCGGCGTTGAATTGCGTACGGCAATTGGCTTATCCTGTGCGATCATCACCCCGACAGGAAACACGATGAGCGATAAACCTCTGAACAGGGGACCCCACGACATCGGCGGCGAAGCGGCCGGGCCGATCGACACCACCGACCACGGCATGAAGTTCTGGGAGCGGCAGGCTAACGCATTACGCTCTACCCTCGGGGCCAACGGGATCACCTGCGTGGACGAGTTGCGCCGCGCAGCGGAGGATCTCGGCGATGAGTACCGCGGGCTCCAGTATTTCGAAATCACCACCCGGGCGCTTCGAACGGTGCTGCTGGAGAAGAGCATCTTCAGCGAGGAAGAACTCAAGGCCAAGATGGCGGAGATCCGGGCACGCTTCAACGTGCCGGACGAGATGGAATCTCCCATCAAGGCGAAGGCGCGTTGATCATGGCGGCGAGCGCCAAGCCCGAAAGGCAATCTTTCACTTCGAGCTACACGCCGGCGCCCGGGCACCGCTACGACGTGGGCGACCGCGTGGTCGTCAAGCGCGCCTTTCCGCCTGGGCATCGGCGCACGCCTTATTACATCCGCGGCAAGCAGGGTGTGATCGAGCGCATCTGCGGCGCGTTTCCCAATCCGGAAGAACTTGCCTACGGCTTCAGCGGCAAACCCGAGAAGACGCTGTATCGCGTGCGTTTTCCCCAGCAGGACGTGTGGCCGCGCTATGCCGGCCCGGCGCACGACATCATCGAAATGGAAATCTTCGAGCACTGGCTGGAACCCGCATCCGCGGAGTCTCCGCCAGTGAAGGGACAAACGCCATGAGCAATCCGAATTTCGATTATTACGCCCGCGCGAAGCAGGAGCACGGTCATGACCACAATCATGACCACGACGATCATGCCCCGGTCAATGAACACGACAACGGGCCGCCGTCCGACTACGAGATCATGAGCCGGGCGATGCAGGAACTGCTCGAGGAAAAAGGCCTGATCACCGCCGAGCAGGTGCGCCGCCGGATGGAACTCTTCGACGAGGAGTTCCCGTACCGCGGCTCGCGCGTGATCGCGCGCGCCTGGACCGATCCCGCGTTCAAGGCGCGGCTGCTCGCGGACGGCAGGGCGGCGTGCGCGGAGATGGACATCGTTCTCGAATCGGAGCGCTTGATTGCCGTGGAGAACACGCCCGACGTGCACAACGTTATCGTCTGCACGCTGTGCTCGTGCTACCCGCGCGCGCTGCTGGGCATGCCGCCCACTTGGTACAAGAGCCGCAATTACCGTTCGCGCGTCGTCTTCGAGCCGCGCACGGTGCTCCACGAGTTCGGCACGGTGCTCCCGGACCACGTCACGGTGCGCGTGCACGACTCCAACGCCGACATGCGCTACGTCGTGATCCCGATGCGCCCTGAAGGCACCGAAGGCTGGAGTGAAGAGCAACTGGCGGAGATCCTGACGCGCGACGCGCTGGTCGGCGTCACCGTGCCGCGCATTGGCCGGTAACGACGCATGGTGCGCTACACGAAGAGCGAAGCGCGGGCATGGGCGCGGGCGAACATGCGCGGGCTCTGCAACGTCGTCATTCCCTCCTACACGCTCGATCTCAAGGGGCTGAACGAACCGGGCATCCGCCACGATATCCGCAAGGAGATCGAGTACGGATTCTGGGGCACGCTGCTCGTCGCCGAGACCGCCATTACGCTGCCGGAGTACCGGCAGTTCATCCAGTGGGCGCACGATGAAGCGCGCGGCAGGCTCACCCTGGTCCATCACGCCATCTTCAATACGCTGGAGGAAAACATCGAGGCGGTGCGGATGGCGGAGGAGGAGGGGTGCGAGCTGGTGTTGCTCGGCTACCCCAGCAACTTTTACGCCACCACGAGCGAACAGATCTTCGACTACACGAAGCGCTTCTGCGACGCGACGCGCCTCGGCGTCATCCTCTTCCCGGTGCCGCATTGGGGTTTCGAGCGCGTGCACCCGGCCGGCATGTCCCCCGAACTCATCCGGCAGATGGTGAAGGACATCCCCAACATCGTGTGCATCAAGGCCGAGTCCGGCATGCCGACGCCGGCGGGATTCGTCCAGACCTGGAGGAATCATGCGCACGAAGTGGTCGTGACCTGCCCGATCGAAGCCGATGCGCTGCCGTTCGCGGGCCTCGTGCCGCTGCAGTTCATGGGCACGAGCAACTATGAGTTCTATGGTGACCTCATCCCGCGCATGTTCAATCTCGTGCGCGACGGCAGGTTCGAAGAGATGATGGAGCACTATTGGAGAATTCATCCGGCGCGCTCCGCGCAGCGGGCCGTTACGGCCACCTATAGCGTCGGCGCGGGCATCATTCACCGCATGGTCTGGAAATACCAGGCGTGGCTGCAGGGGTTCAATGGCGGGCCGCTGCGTCAACCCACCATGAAGATCCGCGACGTGCACATGCGGCAGTTGCGGGAGGCATCAAAGCGCTGCGGCCTCAATCCCACCGAGGATCCCGACAGCGCGTTTTTCGTGGGCCGCCATCCGGCCTGAGGGGGAGGCGGGACGTGAGGCGGGCATCGATTGCGTGTGCGCTCGCCCGGAAGAATCCTCGGAATTGACGAAGGCACGACACGCCCTGATACTGGGAAGCCTGGTACGGGGTTTCGTCTGGAGCTCCGGAGCGTATGGACGACATATTGCTTTCGCAACATGAAGATTGACGTGCTTCGAAGCCACCATGTGGAGGAGGGGAAATGACGACCATCAGACGCGGAAGTGTGGGTTTGACACGGTTTTCCGCGGCTCAACGGCAATGCTGGCGAGGCCAGTATCGGCGCTGGTTTGAACGCGTAATCCTTTGCGTCATCGCCGGGCTCGCGTTTCCCGGCGCCACCGCTGCACAAGACTATCCAGCGCGGCAGATTGTCCTGATCGTGCCGTTCCCGGCCGGGGGGTCGACGGACGCCATCGCGCGCATCATCTCTGAACCCATGCGGCAGGCGCTCGGTCAGACGGTGGTCGTTCAGAACGTCACCGGAGCGGGTTCGACAATCGGCGTCGGCCGCGCCATCCAGTCCGCTCCCGACGGATATACCCTGAGCGTTGGCAACTGGACGAGCCACGTCGGCGCCAGCGCGGTCTACAAGGTTCCCTGGCATATCCTGAACGACCTGGAGCCGGTCGCGATGTTGAGTACCACCACGCTCATCATCGTGGCCCGTACCGGATTGCCGGTGAACGGTGGCAAGGAACTGATCGCCTGGCTCAAGGCGAACCCGGACCAGGCGACGGTGGCGACCGTGGGCGCGGGAAGCGGGGCGCACATTTGCGGCATCTACTTCGAGCAGAAAACCGGCACCAAATTTCGCTACGTGCCGTATCGGGGCGGCGCGCCCGTGATGGCGGATCTGATGGCCAACCAGGTTGATCTGTTCTGCGGCGAGGCGTCGCAGATGCTGCCGCACTTCAGGGCCAACCGGATAAAACCCCTGGTGGTCATGTCGAAAACGCGGTGGCGTCCCCTGCCCGAGGTGCCGACGATGGGGGAAATCGGAGCGTCGGACACTTATATCGCATTCTGGCAGGGCTTATGGGCGCCGAAGGGGACGCCCAAGCCTGTCATCGCCAAACTCAATGAGGCAGTCGTCAAGGCATTCGCCGATCCCACCGTGATCAAGCGGCTGAATGATCTCGGGCAGGAGATTCCGACGCGCGAGCAGTTGACGCCCGAGGCACTGGCCGCTTTTCACAAATCCGAGATCGAAAGGTGGTGGCCGCTCATCAAAGGGGCGAACCTCAAGGCGGAATAGCACACGGACCCGGCTATCGGCCGATCCTGCGCTCGGCGGGCAAGCAGGCCGAGGGGAAAGGGCATCCAGCCCTGCGGACACCGGGGAGACAATCCAGGCCCAGGCGGTTGCCAGGAAGCTTCAAGAACGCGTTTTGCGTTTCGTGCGGCCGGCGAACCAGGTGAGGTGAGGAGTGGATGCACAGTTCTGGCTGATCCAGGCCTTCAACGGGATTTCCTACGGCGCCCTCCTGTTCCTGCTCGCGAGCGGCCTGTCGCTTATTTTCGGCGTGATGCGGATCGTCAATCTCGCTCACGGCTCGTTCTTTCTCCTCGGCGGCTACGTCGCGCTGACGGTGATCTGGACGACGGGCTCCTGGCTGCTGGCGATCCCGGTGGCCGCATTGACGGTCGCCGTGGTGGGCCTGCTCATGGAGCGGATCTTTCTCAGACCGCTGGGTTTTGATCCGTTGCGGCAGGTCCTGCTGACGGTCGGCTTCGCGTACCTGTTCCAGCAGGCGGCGCTCGACATCTGGGGCGGGGACAACCTCGACATCACGCCGCCCGACATCCTGAAGGGAAGCATCGTCATCGAGGGACTGCACTTGCCGGTGTACCGGATCTTCATGATCGGCATGGCGGGCACGATAGGCCTTGCCCTGTGGGTCACGATGGAAAAAACGCGCATCGGGGCGATGATCCGCGCGACGGTGGACGATGCGCAGATGGCGCGCGGCGTGGGTATCGACACCTCCCGTGTTTCGATGTTCATCTTCGCGCTGGGCGCGTTTCTGGCGGCGTTGGGAGGCGTGATCGGGGGCGCGTTTCTCGGCGTCTATCCGGGCCTGGATTTCGCGATCCTGCCGATCGCCTTTGCCGTCGTCATCATCGGCGGAATGGGCAGCCTGACCGGGGCGGCCGTGGGCAGTCTGATCGTCGGGCTTGCGGACAACTTCGGCAAGGCGCTGTTCCCGGAGGTTTCCTATTTCACCCTCTACGCGCCGATGGTCCTAATCCTGGCGTTGAAACCGACGGGCCTCTTCGGGCGGGAGTGATGATGGAAAGCCGGCGCAAACTGCTGATCGTCATCGCGGCGTTGCTGGCGGTGCTGATCGTGACGCCTTTCGCCAACTCGTACGTCATCGTTCTCGTCACGCACGCGCTGATTTTCGCCATCCTCGCCATGAGCCTGGATATCCTGTTGGGCTTTGCCGGATTGCCTTCACTCGGCCAGGCGGCGTACCTGGGCATGGGCGCCTATCTGACGGCGATTCTGGCCACCCGCTTCCAGTTCGGTCTCGACTGGACTTTCGGATTGGTGGTCGTGTTGGGTATCCTGATCGGCGCGGCGACGGCGGCGCTGTTCGGACTGTTCGCGGTCCACGCCGGCGGCGTCTATTTTCTGATGATCACCCTGGCGCTGGGAATGTGCGTATGGGGACTCGCTTACCGGTGGAATTCCCTGACCGGCGGGGACAACGGGATCGTGCTCCCGACGCGACCCGAGTTCGGGATCCAGCTCGCCGACGACGTGACGTATTTCTTCGTCGTGTTCGGTTTCTTTGTCGCGGCCCTGGCTTTGCTGACCGTCCTGGTGCGGTCGCCGTTTGGCCGCAGCCTGGTGGGAATTCGGGAGAACGAGCCGAGAATGCGCATACTGGGATACCACACGTGGCTGCACAAGTACCTCGCGTTCATCATCGCTGGCGGTTTCGGAGGGCTCGCGGGTGTGTTGTGGGCGCACGCCCACGGTCTGGTCAGTCCCGAAGACGTGGTCCTCGCGACCTCGGTGGACGCGCTGCTGATGGTGGTGCTGGGGGGGCCGGGGACCCTGGTGGGAGGCGCGGTCGGGGCCGGGATCGTGGTCTTTCTGCGGGAGTACCTGAGCACGCTCGTCCCGTGGTGGCAGTACGTGCTGGGCGGGGTTTATGTGCTGACGATACTATATCTGCCGGGGGGCCTGATGAGCGTGCCGGAGAGAATCCGCGGCTGGCGTGCGCGGTGGGAAAATGGGGTCAGAGTCAAATTTCCGCGGCACACCTCGTGAAAGTTATTCGGAAAATTGACTCTGACCCCATTTTCCGATTGCAGTCCGAGTCTCATTAAAGGAGGGAACGCCATGTCGAGCCAAGTCGTACGAAGCATTGCGTGGGGATTGATCGCAGGAGCCCTTGGGCTCGGAACGTTCATGAGCCCGCCGCCCGTCATGGCGGCGCAGGAGCTGCGCATCGGCTTCCTTGCGCCGACGACCGGGATCTTTGCCCAGGTCGGCAAGGACATGACCAACGGCTTCCAGATGTACCTGGACGAGGTCGGAGGCGACTTCGCCGGCGCCAAGGTGAAGTTCATCGTGGAGGACGAAGAGGGCAAGCCGCCGGTCGGGGTGCGCAAGGTCGAGAAGCTGATCCGGCAGGACAAGGTTCACATGTTCATCGGGGGGCTGCTCGCGTCGACGGGTTACGCGCTGGCCCCGGTCAGCACGCGGCTTAAAACGGTGTACGTCGCCTCCATCCCGGCCGCGGACGATCTGACGCAGCGGGACAGCGCCAAGTTTCCCTACATGGTCCGCACCGGCTGGACCAGTTCCCAGCCCAATCACCCGTTCGGGGAGTGGGCGTGTGAGCAGGGCTACAAGCGGATCGTGACGATCGCCGCCGATTACGCCTTCGGCCACGAGGTCGTGGGCGGGTTTCAGAAGACCTTCGAGGGTTGCGGCGGCAGGATCATCCAGAAGATCTGGCCACCGCTGGGAACGATCGACTTCGGTCCGTACATCCCGACCATGAAGAAAGACGCGGACGCGATATTCACGCTTATGGTCGGGCCGATGTCGCTCCAGTTTCCCAAGCAGCTGGCCGCGGCGGGCATCAAGAAGCCCGTGCTGGGCGGTGGGACGAGCTACGACGAGTTCGTGCTTCCGTCGATGGGCGACGAGGTCATCGGTCATGTATCGGCCCTGCAGTACAGCGCGGCGCTCGACACGCCGAAGAACGCGGCCTTCGTGAAGAAGTACCGCGAGAAGTACGGCAAGGTGCCCTCCTACTACTCGGAGTCAAACTACTCGACTGCCCAGATGATCCACGAGGTGTTGAAGAAGACGAAGGGCAAGTGGCCGGGCACGGAACAGTTCGTCAAGATGCTTGCCGGCGTGCAGCTCGAGACCCCGCGCGGTCCGGTGCGCCTCGACGAGATGAGGAACCCGGTTCACAACGTGTACATCCGGGTGGTGCGAAAGAAGAAGGAGCACGGTTACGACAAGGACGAGCTCTGGAACACCGTGGTGAAGACGTACCCGAACGTGGGCCAGTTCTGGAAGTATCCCAAGGCGGAATTCCTGAAGCAGCCGGTTTACAGCCGCGAATTCCCTCCATGCAAGTACTGCGAATGAAGGGTCGGCCCTTGTGTGATCGCGAGTGAGGCGCGGCGACCATCGCTGCCGAGAATGGTATGAACGGAGGGCGCCCCGCTCTCGAACTGAGAGGTCTGTCCAAGAGTTTTGGCGGGCTCGACGCCGTGCGGGACGTCGACCTGAAAATTTTCCCGGGCGACCGGAAAGCGATCATCGGGCCGAACGGGGCAGGCAAGACCACGCTCTTCAATCTCATAAGCGGCGTCCTGCCCGCGACTTCCGGACAGGTCCTGCTGTTCGGCCGGGACGTGACGCGCTGGCCAAGCCACCGCCGGACCGCTCTGGGAATGGCGCGCACTTTCCAGATCACGAGCCTCTTTCCGAAACTGACGGTCCTTGACAACGTGCTGCTCGCCATCGGGGGCCTGCGCAGGACGAAGTTCGTGATGTGGCGGTTTCTCTCCTCCTACCGCGATCCGCACGAGAAGGCGCGGCGCCTGCTGGAAAGCGCCGGCTACTGGGAGCGGAGGGACGTCGAGGTTCGACAGCTCTCGCACGGCGAGCAGCGCCAGATCGAAATCGTGCTCGCCCTTGCGAGCGACCCGAAGATCCTGCTCCTTGACGAGCCGGCCGCGGGGCTCGCATCGGGCGAGTCGCGCGAGATGGCGGCATTCCTCAAGCGGCTCGATCCCGATCTCGCGATTCTTCTGATCGAGCACGATATGGATGTCGTGTTCGACGTGGTGGACCGCATTTCGGTCCTTCACTTCGGCAGGATGGTGGAAGACGGCGCGACGAGCGAGATCCGCAGCAGCGCGAAGGTGCAGGAAATCTATCTGGGAACGGGGTAACCGGTGGCGATCCTGGAAATCGAGGACATCCACACCTATTACGGTGACGCCTACGTACTCCAGGGGCTTTCGCTGAAACTCGAGGAAGGGCAAATCCTCGGGCTGCTCGGCCGGAACGGTGTCGGCAAGACCACGCTCGTCAACTCGGTGATGGGCTTCAATCGCCCGCGCCGGGGAAGAATCATCTTCAAGGGTGCGGACATCACGAGTGTCTCGTCGTTTGAAACGGTTCGCATGGGCGTGGGCCTGGTGCCCCAGGGACGGCGCACCTTCCCCTCGCTCAACGTGGAGGAAAACCTCACCGTAGCCGCGCGCGGCGCGGGCCGGCTCGGCTGGAAACTCGAACGCGTCTACGCTCTTTTCCCGAGACTGAAGGAGCGCCGCGCCCAGCGCGCGAGAACGCTCTCGGGAGGCGAGCAGCAGATGCTGGCGATCGGCCGGGCGCTCATGACCCATCCCGACTGCCTTATCATGGACGAACCTTCCGAGGGGCTCGCGCCCATCGTCATCCAGGGGGTGTGGGAGGCGATCGCGACGCTCAGGCGGGAGGGCCTCTCGATCCTGCTGGTCGAACAGAACGCCTCGCTCGCCATCAAGCTCGTCGATTACGTGCACATCATGAGCAAGGGCCAGGTCGTCCACTCGGCACGCCCTCAGGAACTATGGGCGAACGCCGACATCAAGTCGAGCTACCTCGGCATCTGAGCAAGCCATAAACGTTACGATTACGGGACATGCTCCCCGATCAGTGCGCACGGCGCGGCAACAGCACGAGCGGCGGTGGTTCATGTTCCACCACGTACTCGAACCGCGAGCGGAACTCCTCCGGGGACAGACCGGCGGTCTGCGCGAGTCGCGCGAGCTTTTGCGAATTCTCGAAATCGTCGCGGCGCAGGCGCATCATATAGCGTCGGGCGATCGCGTAGCGCGTCGAGTGAATGTCGACGGTGCGGACCCTGGTCTTCCCCGTCGCCGGATCGATGAGCGTCGCGAACGGCACCGGCACAAACTGCCCCCCCTGCAGCGAGATCATCGCGTTCGAGCCCCCCTCGAGCAGGAATTTCGCGGCGCAGTAGCCCAGGTCGCGGGTGTATTCGATGTCCGACGGCGTCGGATCGGCGCAGCGCAGCTCGTAGCCGATGTCTTTG
>MEQT01000296.1 GCA_001770325.1 Betaproteobacteria bacterium RIFCSPLOWO2_02_64_14 | reverse complement strand
CGAGGGTGCTCCAGGCGCTCGCCTCTGACGGGCTCAAGATCGAGCTCGAAGCGGCGCCATTCGGGGGTGCCGGCTACGACGCGCATGGCGATCCGCTCCCCACTTCGACTCTGAGACTCGCGCAGCAGGCGGATGCGGTGCTGTGTGGAGCAGTCGGCGGCCCCAAGTACGACGCATTGCCCCGGCCGCAGCGTCCCGAGCAGGGAATACTGCGCATCCGCAAGGAACTAGGGCTCTTCGCCAACCTGCGCCCGGCGGTGCTGTTCCCGGAACTGGTCGGCGCTTCCACGCTCAAGCCGGAGGTGGTGTCGGGGCTCGACATCATGATCGTGCGCGAGCTCACGGGCGACATCTATTTCGGTGAACCCCGCGGGCGCCGCTCGAATGCGCGCGGCGAACGCGAGGGCTACGACACCATGCTTTACGCGGAGTCCGAGATCCGGCGCATCGTCGAGGTCGGGTTTCAGACCGCCCTCAAGCGCGGCAGGAAACTCTGCTCGGTGGACAAGGAAAACGTGCTGGAGACGAGCCGGTTCTGGCGCGAGGTGGCGGGCGACATCGGCAAGAAGTACCCCCAGGTCGAGCTTACCCATATGTACGTGGATAACGCCGCGATGCAGCTCGTGCGCAATCCCAGGCATTTCGACGTCATCGTTACCGGGAACATGTTCGGCGACATACTGTCGGACGAGGCGTCGATGCTGACGGGGTCGATCGGCATGCTGCCGTCCGCGTCGCTCGACGCACGCGGCAAGGGCCTCTACGAACCGGTGCACGGTTCGGCGCCGGATATCGCCGGGCGGAATCTGGCGAATCCGCTTGCGACCATACTGTCGTCAGCGATGATGTTGCGCTACACGTTTAACCGGGATGAATGGGCGTATCGTATCGAGGCTGCGGTAAAGAAGGTCTTGAGCGAGGGATACCGGACCGCGGATATTTTCGAGCCCGGCACGCGCAAGGTGGGCACACGTGAAATGGGCGACGCGGTGGTCGCGGCGCTCTGAGCGCGAGGCTGCTAGAATCGTTACCGGATTGGGGCAACTCGAATGATGAAAGCAGGCATTATCGGCTGGCGCGGCATGGTGGGTTCCGTGCTGGTGCAGCGCATGCGCGAGGAAGGGGACTTCGACCTGATCGAACCCGTGTTTTTCTCGACCACTCGGGCGGGGGGCAACGCGCCGGCGATCGGCAGGAGCGTGCCGCCGGTACGGGATGCGAGCAGCGTGCCTGAACTCGCGGCCATGGATATCCTGGTTTCCTGCCAGGGCAGCGATTACACGGCAGGGATGTATTCCAAGCTCCGGGCGGCGGGGTGGAACGGTTACTGGATCGACGCCGCAAGGACATTGCGGATGAACGACGATGCGGTCATCGTGCTGGACCCCGTCAACAGATCGGTAATCCAGAATGCGCTCGCGAAGGGGATCAGGAATTACATCGGGGGCAACTGCACGGTGAGCTGCATGGTGATGGGCATGCACGGGTTGTTCGCGCACGATCTCGTCGAGTGGATGACCTGCACGACCTATCAGGCGGCGTCGGGCGGGGGCGCCCAGCACATGCGCGAACTCCTGACCCAGTTTGGATTGGTCAACGCGGAGGTGCGGGATCTGCTGGCCGATCCGGCGAGCTCCATTCTCGATATCGACCGCCGCGTGCTTGCGAAGCAGACAGACGGCACGCTGCCGATGGAAAACTCCGGCGGGGTGCCGCTTGCGGGCAATCTGATTCCCTGGATCGACCGCGACCTGGGTAACGGCGTCTCTCTCGAGGAATGGAAGGGCGGCGCCGAAACCAACAAGATACTCGGCCGCGGCGAGGCGTTTGGCACGCCTGCCACGCCCATCGACAGTCTGTGCGTGCGGATCGGAGCGATGCGCTGCCACAGCCAGGCGCTGACGATCAAGCTGAAAAGGAATCTTCCACTCGCGGAGCTGACCGAGATCATCGCGGGCGCGAACGAGTGGGTGCGCCTCATTCCGAACGAGCGCGAGAGTTCCATGCGCGAGTTGAACCCGGCGGCGGTCTCGGGCCGGCTGCACATCCCGGTCGGCCGCGTGCGCAAGCTCGCAATTGGCGACGAGTACCTGGGCGCGTTCACGGTAGGGGATCAGTTGCTATGGGGCGCGGCCGAACCATTGCGGCGGATGTTGCGCATCGCCATCGCGTTCGAGGCGGCGGGCGGCGCAGCAGGCGGGCAGGTTGCCTCGCGCAAGGCGCTGGTGAACGCTTGACCCGGCGCGCGGTGCCCGACCACGCGTTGTAATCATGCCGGGTGCACGGCCCGGCCGCTTTGATGTTATGCTGAACGCTCCTCGACCGGACGCAAAAGGGTGAACTCGCACACATGCTTACCTTAATCAGGTTTCTGACGCTGGCTGGGTTGCTGCTGCCCGGGGCGGCGGGAGCAGCGGGCCTCGGACAAATCAACGTACTTTCGTCTCTGGGACAGCCGTTTCACGCCGAGATCGACGTGCTGTCGGTGCGCAAGGAGGACGCGGGCACGCTGCTGGTGCGCGTAGCATCGCCCGAGGCGTACCGCCAGGCAAACGTCGAGTACGGTTCCGCGCTGCGCGGCGTGAGTCTCAGTCTGCTCCAGCGAGCCAGCGGGCAGCTTTATATCCGGGCCGTGTCCTCGCAGCCCGTCAATGAGCCTTTTGTCAATCTCCTGGTCGAGCTTAGCGGTCCGGGGGGAACTCTGATGCGCCAGTTCACCGCGTTGCTCGATCCGCCCGGATATGCGAGCGCACCTCAGACTTTTGCACCAGCGCGCGTGGAAACGCGGCCCGCCCCGGCGGCACGGGCGCCCGCCGCAGTCACCACACCGGCGCCGGCGAAGACCGGGGGAACCGAGTACGGTCCGGTCAAGCGCGGGGAGACGCTTTCCCGGATCGCAGTGAAAGTCAAGCCGGAAGGCATCTCGCTGGAACAGATGCTGATTGCGATCCTGCACGCCAATCCCCATGCCTTCGTCAATAACAACATCAACCGCCTGAAGGCCGGCGCTACCTTGCGGATCCCGGACAGTGCTCAGCTCGCGGAATTGCCACGAGACAAAGCGCGGCAGGAGGTGCGGGTGCAAACCGTGGACTGGAATCGGTATCGGCGCAAGCTTGCCGACTCCGCCACCAAGGCGACGGAAAGGACGTCGGATACTGGCAAGCGCGGCTCGGTTCGCGTGAAGGAGGGAGGCGAGGCGGGCGGGAAAGACGTGTTGAAACTCTCGCGCGGCCAACCGGCAGGCGCCAAGCCAGGCAGCAGCACCGAGCGCATCCAGAGTTTGGAAGAGGAGTTGATCGCGCGCGATCGCGCCCTGAAAGAAGCCAATGCGCGTATCAAGGAACTCGAAAAAACGGTGAAAGACACCACCGCCAAGAAGTAGGCTGCGTGCCGACGCTTTCCGGCTCGCAGTTTCTGGCATTATGGGGTGGCTGCCAGGCTGTGACGTTCCCCTGAAGCCGGCGCTGCGTGGCGCGAGCCGCGCACGGCTTTTCCAGCCGTGCATGGGCCGAAATGCCCCGCATCAATCGATTCGCTATCCAGCCGCAGCGGGGTCGTTGCGTTCATTCACGCCTGTTCGCAGGACGCGCCGCTGAGGCAATCTCGCAACATGGACAACGAAGCATCGGGCCCGCGGGCCCGGCCCCACCCGTCTATGTTGATGAAAAATCTGTTAAAAATAGCCAGATTAGGCGGTAACGTTAGAGCGAATCTCAGCTTGCATCGCTAACTGGCTGATGTTATTTTATTTGTTCTTATGTCCCGCATAATAACGCCCAAGGTGACGCCGTGTCTCGATTCACGCTGAAGAAGTGGCTGATTGCAGCTGCATTGCTGCTGCCATGCGTGGCTGACGCAGCAGGGTTGGGGAGGCTTAGCGTGCTCTCGGCCCTCGGCGAGCCTTTCAATGCCGAGATCGAACTGGTCTCGGTGCAGAAGGAGGACCTGGCTTCGCTCTCGGCGCGTCTCGCCTCGCCGGATGCGTACCAGCAGGCAAACCTGCAATATGGCTCGGCGCTGGTCGGTCTGCGTATCAGCATCGAGAAGCGCGCAAACGGCCAGCCATTCATCAAGGTCACATCGTCCCGCCCGGTAAGCGAGCCGTTTCTCGATCTTCTGATCGAACTGAACTGGTCGTCCGGCCGGCTGTTGCGGGAGTTTACGGCCTTGCTCGATCCGCCCGGGATGGCGCCGGCACCCGTGGTCGCGGCACCGTTGGCGCCTGCGCCGCAAGTGCGGCCTGTGCAGGCGCCGCTTCCAGCGGCGGCTCTTCGGACACCCGGGGTCGCCGCCGGGAGTTACGGACCAATCCAGAGGGGAGAAACGCTCTCCAAGATCGCCGGCAGTCTCAAGCCGGAAGGGGTCACGCTCGAGCAGATGCTGGTCGGGCTTTTCCGCAGCAACCCGGATGCGTTCATCAACAAGAACATGAATCTGGTGCGAAGCGGGAAGATATTGCGGGTGCCGGAAAGGGACGAGATCGCCGCGGTTTCCCAACGGGAGGCCGTGAAGGAGTATCGAGCGCAGGTCGCCGACTGGAAGAGCTACCGCGCGCGACTCGCGGATGCGCCGGCTCCGGCGCGTGAGGGTGGCCCTGCGGTGAGCGGGCGCATTACGACGCGCATAGACGACGGGGCGGCGACCGGAGCCAAGGACGTGGTGCGGCTCTCCAAGGGCGAAGCTCCGGGGCCGGGCGCGGTGGGCGCGGGCGGCAAGGGGAGTGCGGCCGATCGCATCAGGACGCTGGAGGAAGAAGTCGCCTCGCGGGACAAAGCACTGAAAGAGGCGAACGAGCGGGTCGCTCAGTTGGAGAAGACGATCAAGGATATGCAACGCCTCGCGGAAATCAAGAGCGCGGGGATGACGACCGCTCAGCAGCAGGCCCAGACCAAGGCCGCTGCCACGCCCGGGTCGGAGAAGCCTGACGCGAAAGCGCCTGCTGCGTTGCAGGCTCCGGCGGCCAAGCCCGAAGCTGTGCCCAAACCGGAGACGCCGGCTCTCGCAGCCGAGGGACAGGCTGCGCCAAAACCGGACGCTGAAAAAGCTGCCGACAAGCCCGCGCCGAAACCCGCGGCCGAGAAGCCGAAACCGAAACCGGAGGTGAAGGCGCAGCCGTCTCCACCGCCTGCTCCTGATCTGATCGACACGCTGCTCGATCCCATCTATCTCGGCGGCGGGGCGGTGGTAGTGTTGGCCGGCCTCGGTTACTGGCTGATGCGGCGCCGGCGCGCTCAAGACTCCACGCAGGTGGAACCTTCGGTGACGGCTGCTCCTCCCCGTCCCAAGGTGGAGCCCGCTCCAGCCATGGCCCCGGTCAATGCGGGCGCGGCAGCCGCTGCGCCCGCCGTGGAAGTTGACCCGCTCGATGAAGCTAGCGTCTACGTGACCCATGGCCGCGATGCGCAAGCCGAAGCCATCCTGACGGAGGCGATTGCGAAGAATCCGGGGCGCGAGGCGCTGCACGTGAAACTTCTGGAAGTTTACGCATTGCGCAAAGACAAGGCGGCGTTCGCGCGGCAGGCCGAGGAATTTCGCAAGCTTAGCGGCGGCACGGGGACGGCCTGGATCGGAGTCGCCGCGATGGGATATGCCCTCGACCCCGGCAATCCGTTGTATACGGCCACGCAGAACGTCTCGGTCACGGCGGCGGCGGCGCCCGAGGCTGTGGCGACTGATCTCGATTTCAATCTCGATGCTCCAGCCGGGGAGACCGCGTCCCCCGCGCCAGTGCAGACATCCGCGGCACCCGACGTCGAACTCGAGATCCCAGCAGAGAAGCCGAAAGCTGCGGCTGCCGCACCGGCGGATGACGGTGCCCTCGACTTTGAGATTGAAGTGCCCAAGCTCGAGGTTCCGCCTGCTGCCCCAGCTACCCCTTCGCCACCGGCGGCAGACTCTGGCGCGGCACTCGATTTCAAGCTGGACCTGGGCGCGCTCGATCTGGGGCTTGACGACAGGAAGCCTGGGGCAGTCCCGGCCGGTGAGCATGATGCGCACTGGCACGACGTTCAAGCCAAGTTCGATCTGGCCAAGGCGTACCAGGAGATGGGCGACAAGGCGGGCGCCGGGGAAATACTCAAGGAAGTGGTGCAGGAAGGCGATGGCGAACAGCAGGCCAAGGCGAAGACGCTGCTCGACAGTCTGGGTTGACCGGCTGGATGCCGGAAACGAACCGCGCCGGTTGAGCCAGGCGCGGTTTTTTTATTTGTGCGGACTCCATGAGAATCGCATTGGGGATCGAGTACGACGGCAGTGCGTTTTGCGGCTGGCAGACCCAGCTCGCAGGTTGTGCGGTGCAGGATAAACTCGAATCGGCGCTGGCGCAGATTGCGGGCTCGCCGGTCGGGACGGTATGTGCCGGGCGCACGGATGCCGGCGTGCATGCGCTGGGTCAGGTTGTTCATTTGGATCCCGTGGCGGACCGTCCGCTCAACGCCTGGGTCCGGGGCGTCAATGCGCTCACGCCGGCGACGCTTGCGGTCACCTGGGCGAGGGCCGTCGGCGATGAGTTTCACGCCCGTTACTCGGCGCGCGAGCGCAGCTACCGCTACGTGCTTCTGAATCGCGCGGTGCGCCCTGCCGCCGACCAGGGCCGCGTCGGGTGGTGTCATCTGCCTCTCGACCTCGAGCGCATGAGGCACGCGGCGAGCGCCTTGATCGGCGAGCATGACTTCAGCGCGTTTCGATCGAGCGAATGCCAGGCGCGTTCGCCGGTGCGCAATCTCGTGCGCATCGAAATCCGGCGCAGCGGCGAGTACGTCGTCTTCGACCTGAGTGCAAATGCGTTCCTGCACCATATGGTCCGGAATATCGTTGGCTGCCTGGTGTATGTGGGCGGCGGCCGCCGCCCGCCCGAGTGGCTCGCTGCGGTGCTGGCCGGGCGCGACCGGACTGGGGCGGCGCCCACATTTTCGGCGTCGGGTCTCTATCTCGCCCGCGTCGTCTACGACCCCGTCTGGGACCTCCCGGACGCTGTCAGCGCACAGGCACCGGGTCGCCTGACCGCGATCGATGCGTGACGGCATGACGACGGTGGTAAAGATCTGCGGCATCACGCGCGTCGAGGACGCACTGGCGGCCGCCCGGTGCGGCGCGCACGCTGTGGGCGTGGTGTTCTACCGCCCAAGCCCGCGTTGCGTGTCGCCGTCGCAGGCTGCGGCGATCGTCGCCGCACTGCCGCCCTTCGTATCGGTGGTCGGCCTGTTCGTTGACGCTGACGCCGGCGAGGTTCGAGCCACTGTCGCGGAAGCGAGGTGCCACCTCCTGCAATTTCATGGGAGTGAACCGCCGGAATTCTGCGCGCAGTTCGAACTGCCGTATGTAAAAGCAGTGCGGGTCAGGTCCGGAGTGGATTTGCTACAATACGCGCGCACATACCGCGATGCCAAGGGCTTGCTGCTCGATGCGTACGTGGACGGGACGCACGGCGGCACCGGCACAAGTTTCGACTGGAAACTGATCCCGCGGACCATACCGCTGCCGGTCATCCTGTCCGGAGGATTGAACCCCCAGAACGTCGAGCAGGCGGTGCGCGCGGTACGGCCCTGGGCGGTGGATGTTTCAAGCGGCGTGGAAGCAGCGCCGGGTATCAAGGATGCGGCGCGAATCGCCGCATTCATGTCGGGAGTACGCGATGCAGATGTATGACCTGCCCGATGCGGGGGGCCATTTCGGACCGTACGGCGGCGTATTCGTGGCCGAGACGCTGATCCATGCCCTGGACCAGTTGAAAGAGGCTTACGCCCGTTACCAGAAGGATCCCGACTTTCTTGCGGAGTT
Organism: Betaproteobacteria bacterium RIFCSPLOWO2_02_64_14; assembly: GCA_001770325.1. GTDB lineage: Bacteria > Pseudomonadota > Gammaproteobacteria > Burkholderiales > SG8-41 > DSOT01. Next base: position 9,205 of record MEQT01000296.1, on the reverse strand, counting down.
CGAGTACGAACTCAAGCACTACGTGGGCCGTCCCAGCCCGGTGTATCACGCGCGGCGCTGGTCGCAGCATTTCGGCGGTGCGCAGGTCTACCTCAAACGCGAAGACCTCAATCATACCGGCGCGCACAAGATCAACAACGTCATCGGCCAGGCAATGCTCGCGCGGCGCATGGGCAAGCCGCGGGTCATCGCCGAGACCGGCGCGGGGCAGCATGGCGTGGCCGCGGCGACGATCGCCGCGCGCTACGGGATGGAGTGCGTGGTGTACATGGGCTCCGAGGACATCAAACGCCAGGCGCAGAACGTCTACCGCATGAAGCTGCTCGGCGCCACCGTGGTCCCGGTCGAGAGCGGCTCGAAGACGTTGAAGGACGCACTGAACGAAGCGATGCGCGACTGGGTCACCAACGTCGAGAATACGTTCTACATCATCGGCACGGTCGCGGGCCCGCATCCCTACCCGATGATGGTGCGCGACTTCCAGTCGGTGATCGGGCGCGAAGCGCGCGAGCAGATGCTCGAGATGACGGGCCGCCATCCTGACGCGGTGCTTGCCTGCGTCGGCGGCGGTTCCAATGCGATGGGCATTTTCTACCCCTACATCGCGAACGAGTCGGTGCGCCTGATCGGTGTGGAAGCAGCGGGTTACGGTCTGGAAAGCGGCAAGCACGCGGCAACGCTCTCCGCGGGCAAGGCCGGCGTCCTCCATGGAAACCGCACGTATCTCCTGCAGGACGACAATGGCCAGATCATCGAAACGCACTCCATATCTGCCGGACTCGACTACCCCGGGGTTGGCCCGGAGCACGCATGGCTCAAGGACAGCGGCCGCGCCGAGTATGTCGCGGTCACGGACGACGAGGCATTGAGCGCGTTTCACAGCCTTTGCCGCCTGGAAGGCATCCTTCCGGCGCTCGAGTCGAGCCACGCTCTCGCCTACGCGGCGAAGCTCGCCCCGCGCCTGAAGCGGGAACAGGTTCTTCTGGTCAACCTCTCCGGCCGCGGCGACAAGGATATGCACACCGTCGCAGAGAAATCGGGCCTCAAGTTCTAATGATGTACGCGAAATGCAGAATGCGGAATGATGAATTCATGATCGCCAGCGTGATCCGCGTTGCCGTGCCATTCATCATTCATCATTCATCATTCATCATTTTCTGAGCATGTCCCGCATCGCCGCCACTTTCGCGCGCCTCAAAGACGAGGGGAGAAAAGCCCTCATTCCTTTCGTCACGGCGGGCGATCCGGAACCGGCGCTGGCGGTGCCCATCATGCATGCACTGGTGGCGGGCGGCGCCGACATTATCGAACTCGGCGTGCCATTCTCCGATCCCATGGCAGACGGTCCGGTCATCCAGCGTTCGAGCGAGCGGGCGCTCAGGCACGGCGTGTCGCTGAAGGACGTCATCGCGTTCGTGGCGGATTTCCGGAAGACCGACCGTGCGACGCCGGTTGTGCTATTTGGCTATGCCAACCCCATCGAAGCGATGGGCGTCGAGCGTTTTGCCGACGCAGCCGGGTCGGCCGACGCCGATGGCGCGTTGGTCGTCGATTATCCACCCGAAGAGGCGCATCGGCTGGTCGAGTCGCTCGACGCGCGCGGGCTGGATACGGTGTTCCTGCTCTCGCCCACGACCGAAGATGCGCGGCTCGAGCGGATGGCCGCCCTCGGGCGTGGTTATCTCTACTACGTCTCCCTGATGGGCGTCACCGGCGCAGGGCACGTCGATCCCGATCAGGTAGCGGCACGCATCCGGCACATCCGGGGCTTTACCCGGCTGCCGATCGGCGTCGGGTTCGGTATTCGCGACGGCGAGACGGCGCGGCGCATGGCGGAATTCTCGGATGCGGTCATCATCGGCAGCCGGCTGGTGCAGGAGATTGAAAACTCGCCGCGCGACAGGGTGACCACAGCCGTCACCGCGTTCCTTTCCGGGGTGCGCGCGGCGATGGACGCATCTCTCGTAACGAAGGGCGCGATCGCATGAGCTGGCTGCAGAAACTGCTGCCGCCGAAGATCAAGCGCGATGGCGGCCCGAGGAAGACGGTACCAGAGGGGCTGTGGAGCAAATGCGAGTCGTGCGAGGCGGTGCTCTATCGCTCGGATCTCGAGCAGAACCTCGACGTCTGCCCCAAGTGCAGCCATCACAACCGCATCTCGGCGCGCGAGCGCCTCAATTTCATCCTTGACCTTGAGGGCCGCTACGAGATCGGCGCGGAGGTGCTGCCGGTGGACACTCTCAAGTTCAAGGACAGCCGGCGCTACACCGAGCGTCTCGCGGAGGCGCGCAAGGAGACTTCCGAGGAGGATGCGCTGGTGGTGATGCAGGGCAGCATCAAGGCGCTGCCGGCAGTGGCGGCGGCTTTCGAGTTCAAGTTTCTCGGCGGGTCGATGGGGTCCGTGGTGGGAGAGCGCTTTGCCCGCGGCGTGCAGGTGTGCCTGGAGCAACGGCTGCCGTTCGTGTGCTTTTCCGCAACCGGCGGCGCACGCATGCAGGAAGGATTGCTGTCCCTGATGCAGATGGCCAAGACGTGCGCGACGCTGACCAAACTTGCCCGCGAGCGCCTGCCGTTCGTGTCAGTACTAACCGATCCGACGATGGGGGGGGTGTCGGCGAGTTTCGCCATGATAGGCGACGTGGTGCTTGCCGAACCCGGCGCGCTGGTCGGGTTTGCGGGGCCGCGGGTGATCGAGCAGACCGTGCGCGAGACGCTCCCGGAGGGGTTCCAGCGCTCAGAATTCCTGTTGCAGCACGGCGCGGTCGACATGATCGTGGACCGGCGCGCGATGCGCGACAAGCTCGCAAGTCTCTTTACGCTGCTGATGAAGCTGCCAGCTGCGGCTTGAGCAAGCCGGCGGTTTCCCGTTCGCAGTCGGCCGGGTTTGCCAGGAGCTGCATCGTCCATTCCGAATGAGCAATACAGGCCAAACGCTGCCGGCTGCAATCGGCCAGCGGCAGACTCTCGCACAGTGGCTCGAGTACATCGAGGGCTTGCATCCCCGGCACATTGCGATGGGGCTCGACCGGGTCAACATCGTGCGCGACGCGTTGCGGATCACTCCAGCGTTTCCAGTCATTACGGTGGGCGGCACCAACGGCAAGGGTTCCGCCTGTGCCATGCTCGAGGCAATGCTGAGCGAGGCCGGTTACAAGGTGGGCTGCTATACGTCGCCTCACCTGCTGCGCTACAACGAACGCGCGCGTATCGGCCGCCGCGAGGCCTCGGATGCTGATCTGCTCCGTGCATTCGATGAGGTCGAGCGCGCACGCGGAGCAACCGCTCTTACGTACTTCGAGTTCGGCACGCTGGCGGCGGTCTGGCTCTTTGCGCGGGAGCGGGTTGACGCGGCCATCCTCGAGGTCGGCCTGGGCGGCAGGCTCGATGCCGTCAATTGTTTCGATCCGGCCTGCGCGCTGGTGACGAGCGTGGATCTCGATCACATGGAATATCTCGGGCCGACGCGTGAGCATATCGCGTTCGAGAAGGCCGGTATCTTCCGGGCCGGCCGGCCCGCGATCTGTGGCGCGGTACCCGCTCCGCAGAGCCTGATACGGCATGCCCAGGACATTGGCGCGAGGCTCCTGCTGCGGGAGCGGGACTTCGGGTTCGTCGGCGACCGGAATCAATGGCGGTACTGGGGTCCCTTTGGTAAGAGAGAAGGCCTGCCCCATCCGGCGTTAAGAGGCGGCATCCAGCTCGCGAATGCCTCGGCGTGCCTCACTGCGCTCGGTGCCATGCGCGAGCGGCTGCCAGTGAGCATGGGCGACGTGCGCGCAGGCTTGCTGCAGGCGGAAATTCCCGGGCGCTTCCAGGTGTTGCCAGGACGACCGATCGTCATTCTCGACGTTGCCCACAATCCGCACGCCGCGAAGGCGCTTGCGGATAATCTCGGACAAATGGGATCGCGCCAGAGGACGATCGCCGTATTTTCGATGTTGCGCGACAAGGACATCGGTGGCGTGATCGATGCGGTGAAAGCGCATGTCGATCACTGGTGCGTTGCCGCTGCCGATTCACCGCGGGGGGCGCCCGCCGAGGTCATCGAGCGGCACCTGCGGGAAGCAGGAGCATCATGCTCGATGACGCGGTGTGACGATATCGGTGCGGCGTACGCCACCGCCTGCGAGATGGCGACGGAAGATGATAAAATTCTCGTGTTTGGCTCCTTCTACACGGTGGCTGCCGTGATGCGGGCGCGCCCGGCGCGCGGCGACCAGGCTGGCAGCCGTGGTAATGCGACAGGCTGAGATTTTGATGCTGGATTGACCGCGCATGGCACGACCGACCGGTGACGAGGAACTGCAGCTCAAGAAGCGCGCGCGACGCCGCCTGATCGGCGCTATCATCCTGGTGATGGTGGTCGTGCTGGTGCTGCCGATGGTGCTCGACAACGAGCCCAAGCCGGTGAGCCAGGATATCGATATCCGCATTCCATCGCCCGACGCAGGCGCATTCAAGTCGAAGATCGTGCCCATCGCTCCGGCACCCGATGGCAAGCCCGCGCCGAAATCTCCTGCGGGCGCGGCTGCCAGGCCCGAAGGCGCCAGGAAGGATGCCCCGGGTTCCAGGGGGGTTCCCGTCGCGTCAGATGCTCCGGCCACGAAGTCCGGGGCGGCCAAAGCAGGACCGAATGTCGCGAAGGCACCCGTCCCCCAGGACACCGCCAAGCCCCCGGCTACGGCCGAGGTGCCGAACGCTGAGGCAGCAAAGCAGGAGTCTGCGACTGGCTCGCATGTGGTGCAGGTGGCTGCGTTGCTCAACGCAGAGCGCGCGGCTGCGATCCAGGAGCGGATACAGACCGCAGGCATCAAGTCGTATACCGAAGTCGTGAAGACGGCGAGGGGTGATGTGACGCGCGTCAGGGCCGGCCCGTTCCCGACGAGCGAAGCCGCCGAGAGCGCCCGCGAGCGGATCCAGCGCATAGAATTCGATGGCAAGAAGCTCGATGGCAAAGTCATTCCCGTCAAATGACGGTGTTCGATTACGGGGTGGCCGCCATTATCGGCCTGTCGATCCTGCTGGGCGTGATTCGCGGCCTGGTGCGGGAGGTGCTGTCGCTCGCGGCGTGGGTGGTGGCATTTGTTGCTGCGGGTCTGTTCGGCGGGTGGCTGGCGCACCAGCTGCCGGATGAGATCCCGACGCTGGAATTGCGCCTGATGGCGGGATACGTTGCCGTATTCGTGGTGTTTCTGGTGCTCATGAGCCTTGCGGCGGTGGTTGCGTCGAAGCTGGTCAAGGCGGCGGGTCTGGGTTTGGAGGACCGGGTGCTCGGCGTCGTTTTCGGCGCGGCGCGCGGCATGTTGATAGTGACGGCCCTGGTGCTGGTCGGCGGGCTTACGTCCCTGCCGCAACACTGGGCGTGGCGCGACGCGCTGTTGAGCCCGCCGCTCGAGGCGGTCGCCATGCAGGTGAAGCAGTGGCTTCCGGGTGACTTGTCGCAACGCATCCGATACGACTGAGGACCGGCGATGTGCGGAATTCTTGGTGTAGTGGCAAAAGGCCCGGTTAACCAGGTCCTGTACGACGCCCTTCTGGTGCTCCAGCACCGCGGCCAGGATGCGGCCGGCATCGTCACTGCGGAGGGCGCGACCTTCCACATGCACAAAGGCAGCGGGATGGTGCGCGATGTATTTCGCACCCGCAACATGCGCGCGCTGGCCGGGCATGCGGGAATCGCCCATACGCGGTACCCGACAGCGGGTTCGGCCTGGTCCGCGGCCGAATCGCAGCCGTTCTACGTGAATTCCCCGTTCGGCATCGTGCTGGGACACAACGGAAACCTCACCAACACCGAGCAGTTGAAAAACGATCTCTTCCGCCAGGACCTGCGCCACGTCAACACCAACTCCGACTCGGAGGTGCTCCTCAACGTTCTCGCTCATGAGTTGCAGGAGGCGGCGACCAACTACAAGCTCGATCCGGCAACCATCTTCGCCGCCGTCTCGGGCGTGCACCGGCGATGCCGCGGCGCCTACGCGGTGGTGGCGATGATCGCGGGCTACGGTTTGCTGGCGTTTCGAGATCCGTACGGCATTCGCCCCCTGGTGTTCGGGCGCGCGGAGACCGACCAGGGCTACGAATATCAGGTCGCCTCGGAAAGCGTCGCGCTCGATACGCTGGGATTCAGGCTGGTGCGCGATGTGGCGCCCGGCGAGGCGATCTTCATCGACATGGACGGCAACTTCTACAGCCGCCAGTGCGCGCAGCACATTTCTCTCAACCCGTGCATTTTCGAATTCGTGTACCTTGCGCGGCCGGACTCGGTCATTGACGGGATCTCGGTGTACCAGACGCGCCTGCGGATGGGAGAGAGTCTCGCCGACAAGATCCAGCGCCACTACCGCCACCTCGACATCGACGTGGTGATCCCGATCCCGGATTCGAGCCGGCCGGCGGCGATGCAGCTTTCGAAGCACCTCAATATCCCCTATCGCGAGGGCTTCATCAAGAACCGCTACATCGGCCGCACCTTCATCATGCCGGGGCAGGGCATACGCCGAAAATCCGTGCGCCAGAAACTCAATGCGATCGGCATGGAGTTCCACGGCAAGAACGTGCTGCTGGTGGATGACTCGATCGTGCGCGGCACCACCAGCCGGGAGATCGTGCAGATGGCGCGCGAGTCGGGGGCGAGACGCGTGTTCTTCGCCTCGGCCGCGCCGCCGGTGCGCTATCCCAACGTGTACGGCATCGATATGCCGACGCGCGAAGAGCTGATCGCAAGCGGCCGCACGGAAGCCCAGGTCGCGCGCGAGGTCGGCTGTGACGAGTTGATCTACCAGGACCTCGAAGCGCTGATCGAGGACGTGCGCAGCGTCAACCCCGAGGTGGAAAGCTTCGAGGCTTCGTGCTTCAGCGGCGTCTACATCACGGGTGACGTGACGCAGGCCTATCTCGACGGCGTCGAGGCGCAGCGGCGCGACGGCATGAAGCAGGCGCAGCAGGCGGCGATCAGCACGCAGCTCGATCTGGGTCTGGAAGAGGTTGAATGAGCCGCGCCGACGACTATCGGCTGGAAACGCTGGCGGTACGCGCCGGGATCGAGCGCAGCCAGTTCGGTGAGCATTCCGAGGCGCTGTACCTCACCTCGAGCTTCGTATTCCGGAGCGCGGCGCAGGCCGCGGCGCGCTTCGCGAACCAGGAACCCGGCAATATCTACTCGCGTTTCACCAATCCGACGGTCGCGGTGTTCGAAGAGCGCCTCGCCGCGCTGGAAGGCGCCGAGTGCTGCATCGCGACCTCATCCGGGATGGCCGCGATACTTTCGTGTGTCATGGGTTTGCTCAAGGCCGGGGATCACATCGTATGTTCCTCGGGAATCTTCGGGGCGACCGTGACTCTGTTCGGCACGATCATGAAGCGCTTCGGCGTCGGCACCACCTTCGTGTCGGGGACGGCCCTCGCGGGGTGGCAGGCGGCGGTAACGCCTGCGACCCGGATGCTGTACGTCGAGACGCCCTCGAATCCGCTGACCGAGGTGTACGACATCGCGGCGCTCGGCGCGATCGCCCGCAAGGCCGGCGCCCTGCTGGTCGTGGACAATTGCTTTTGCACGCCGGCGCTGCAGCGCCCGCTTGAATTCGGGGCGGATGTCGTGATTCATTCGGCGACCAAGTTTCTCGATGGACAGGGCCGCACCCTGGGTGGAGCGGTGCTTGGCAAGAAGGCGGTCATCCATGAAGGGGTGTTCGGATTCCTGCGCACCGCGGGCCCGACGTTGAGTCCGTTCAATGCCTGGGTGATACTCAAGGGACTCGAAACCCTGCGCATACGCGTGGAAGCCCAGTCCGCGGGCGCGCTGGAGCTGGCGCGCTGGCTCGAGCGGCAGCCGGGCATCGAACGCGTGTACTATCCCGGGCTGCCGTCGCATCCGCAGCACGAACTCGCGAAGCGGCAGCAGAAAGGTCCCGGTGCGATCGTCTCCTTCGACATGAAGGGCGGGAAGGATGCCGCATGGCGGGTGGTGGATGCGACGCGATTGCTTTCGATCACGGCCAATCTCGGCGACACCAAGACGACGATCACTCACCCTGCGTCGACCACACACGGGCGCATTTCCGCGGAGGCCCGGGCAGCGGCGGGCATCGGCGACGGCCTGCTGCGCGTTGCCGTCGGGCTCGAGCACATCGAGGACATCAAGGCCGACCTCGCGCGGGGGCTGACGAAATAAAGCTGAAACGCGAAGGACGCGAAGGAATTCAGGAACAGGAAAGCGGTATCCAGACGACGGCAGAATCGTAGGGCGGGTTAGCGGCGGAGCGGCGTAACCCGCCGCATGAATTGTTTCCGGTCATCAACTTGGCGTTTCTGGCGGCGCTTGCATTATAGCTCCACTGCAGTGCAGCCGCGTGAGTCGCAGCGCAGATAGCCGCCGCGCTGATACCAGTCGTTCAGCACCCAGCGTTCGCACGTGTGGCCGTCGACCACGTGCAGATGCCGCGCCGGGCGGTGGGTGTGGCCGTGGATCAACCTCGGATAGCCGTGCTCCCGCAGCGCCTGTTCAACTGCGCCGATCGACGCATCCATGATCTCCGCGGCCTTGGCCTGCTTGCTTTGCTCGCTCCGCCCGCGCATTCCCAGCATCTGCTCCCTGCGCGCCGCCAACGGCTGCGCGAGGAACCTCGCCTGGTTATCGAGGTTGCGCGCGTAGCGGCGGAAGCTCTGGTATTCGAGATCGTCGGTGCATAGTGTGTCGCCATGCATGACGAGGGTGCGCGTGCCGTGGAGGTCGATCAGCATTGGATCGGGGATCAGTTCAGCCCCGCAGCGGGCCGCAAACGCGCGTCCGATGAGAAGGTCGCGATTGCCATGCATGAGGTTCACCGCGACACCCCGCGATGAGAGGTTTCCCAGGGCGTCGGCTACCGCGGCATTCAGCGGGTCGGTAACGTCGTCGTCACCCAGCCAATACTCGAACAGGTCGCCCAGGATATACAGCGCGCCGGCTCCGGGCGCGATGCGCCCGGTAAAGTCGAAGAACTGCTGGTTGATGTGCGGGCGTTCGGCGCTCAAGTGCAGGTCCGAGACGAACAGCGTATGCATAGGATTGAGGAATGAGGATAGAGGATTGAGCAGAAGTCGCAAGGTCCGGCATTTGCCTCAATCCTGACAACTCAATCCTCACTCCTGCCCTCAGACCACTTCCGCGCGCTGGATGATCACGTCCTCGACCGGCACATCCTGGTGCATGCCGCGGTTTCCC
>MEQT01000295.1:2303-12332 GCA_001770325.1 Betaproteobacteria bacterium RIFCSPLOWO2_02_64_14 | reverse complement strand
GCGCTGTCGCTCGTCAAGCCACTGGGCCTCGATCCGGCTCGGGTGATGGACATCTTCGCGGACACCTCGGGCGGTCCCAACGTCATCAAATGGCGCGGCGGAGTGCTTGCCGAAGCGCTCCAGGGCAAAGCGCCGCAACCGGTATCGTTCGACATCGAGCTTGCGCGCAAGGACCTGCGCACGATGGTCGAGGAAGCGCAGCGGCTTGGATATGCGTCGCCGGTCACTGCGCAGGCGCTGGCTTGCTACAACCAGGCCGTTGGCCACGGATTGGGACCGGCCGACACCGCTATGCTGGTGGCAACCTGGGTAAAGGAGGGAAAGTACTGAGTGCGCCTGGCGGGCCAGGCAGGGAACAGTACGGCGGCGGGGCGGATCACGGCCAATCCCATGTTCATGGGATTACGGCGGGCGCCCGATACGGCCAGAATGATGGCAGCCGGTCAGCGTGGCGTCGGACGGTCTTGCCTCGTGGCAATGCTGGAAACGCACACTCTGCACTGGTAACATACGCGCATTCTGGGCGCCATGCACGGCAAGCGTTCGCGTTCGATGCGTTGCTGAATCGGCCGTTATCGACTTGAATGGGGAGAACACAAATGGTCCGCGACGCGCAGTTGAGCCTCCTTTAGCCTGCGACATCCAACCCAGTATCCCGGAGCGCAACTTACCGTGGGAAATCTGCCGCCTGAAGCCGTTCTCGGAACGCAACAATCTGCGTTCGAACTTGAACTGGCGAGATTGATCGCCGCAGCGACCAACCTCGACCTCGCCCCCGAGCAGATCGATCCGGCCGCGCCCCTTTTTGGTCAGGGCCTCGGACTGGACTCCATCGACATGCTCGAGGTCGCTCTGGCTGTTTCGCAGCGATATGGGTTTTCCCTGCGCTCGGACGATGCGGACAATCGCACGGTCTTTGCATCACTGCGCAATCTCGCAGCCCATATCGACAAGCACCGCACGAAGTAGCTTCATGAATGGCGCCCCGCTGCTGCGCGGATTCGCGCCCGGCGCACCCATCGGCCAGCGTGACCGTCAAACGATTACGTGGGAGCGCCTCGTTTCGTCAGCGTCCGCGCTTGCGGCAAGGCTCCCGAGCGACGGCTACTGCGTCAACCTGTGTGAGGATCGGCTGAATTTCCTGCTGGGTTTTGCCGCGGCATTGATGGCCCGCTCGACCAGTCTGTTGCCGCAGAGTCGAGCCCCCGAGGTCATACGCACGCTGGGCGGGACCTACCCCGGTTCGGTGCTCCTTACCGACCGCTCCGATCAGGCTGACTCGACTCTCACCGGCATCGACATCTCCGAGTGGCCAGCGGGGGGCGAAACGGCCTGCGTGCCCGAAATCCCCTTTGCCCATGAAGCGGCGTTGCTGTTCACGTCGGGCAGTACCGGGACGCCCCGTCCGCACGTCAAGACCTGGCTTTCCCTGGTGCGCGCCGCGGCGGCGGTACAGGCGCGCCTGCCACTCGTCCCCGGCAGCACGCTGCTCGGCGCGGTTCCCGCACAGCACATGTGGGGCTTCGAGATGACCGTGATGCTGCCGCTGCAATCCGGGTGTGCCGTAGCGGCCGGCTGTCCACTGCTTCCTGCGGAAATCGCGGCGGCACTGGAATCGCTGCCCTCCCCGCTCTGGCTCGTTGCCACCCCGCTGCATCTGCGCGCCTGCGTCACTGCTGGCGAGAGACTGCCGCCGGTTGCCGGGGTGCTCTCGGCCACCGCGGCGCTGCCCGCGGAACTCGCGCTCGCGGTCGAGCAGCGCTACCGTGCGCCATTGTTCGAGATCTACGGCAGCACGGAAACCGGGACGCTTGCCACGCGACGACCCACGCAGACAGCGATATTCGAAACGCTGGGCGAGATCACGCTGTCCAATGGCTCGGGAGTGACCGTGGCGCAGGGTGGCCATCTCATGGAGCCGGTGACGCTCAATGACGTGCTGGCTCTGCACAACGAAACGCAGTTCGTATTTCGCGGACGCACACAAGACCTGGTCAAGATCGCCGGCAAGCGCGGTTCGCTTGCCGCGCTCAATGCCGAACTCGGGCAGGTACCCGGCGTCAAGGACAGCGCAGTCTGGCTGCGCGAAGACGATGGACGGGTCGAAGCCCGTCTGGTGGCATTCGCCGTCGCACCCGGCAAGAATCCTCACGAGATCCTGGACCACCTGCGCCAGCGACTGGATCCCGTGTTTCTGCCGCGTCCGCTGATCCTGGTCGATTCCCTTCCGCGCAATCGGGCGGGCAAGCTGTCGCAGGAGAGCTTGCGCCGACTGGCTGCGACCCACGGTCACGGCGGCCCGCTGCAGGACGCAGGCAAAGCACAGTGGCAGGAAGTCCCTGCGGCGCATCCTGCGCTGCCGTTCCACTTTCCCGGCGACCCGCTCGTGCCTGGGGTATGGCTGCTCGGCCTGGTCGAGAACGCCGTCCGCGAGCGGTTTGGAGCGTGCCTGTCGGTATGCGGTGTGCCTGACGCGCGCTTTCGGCGGGTACTACGCCCTGCGGAAACCTTTTGCATCACGCTGGACCGCGTTGCGGTGGACCGCATCAAGTTCAGCGTCGATACGGCGAATGCGTGCATCGCCGACGGCACGCTCGCCGTAAGCGAAAGACCGTGAGCATGCTTTTCCGGCGGATTCCACCGCAGCTTGTAGGACACCACGGCAGGTGGGTGCGCCCGTTCGCGGTAGGGGTATGTTGCGCCTACCCGGCGCTCAACCATGCCGCGGCGGTACTCAATGAACCACGGTGGGCGGCGCTCGGCATCGCACTGGTCGCATGGGCGATCGCCACGAGATGGCTGAGCGCGCTGGTGGCGACGTTCGTCGCCGTGTCCACACTCGGCTTGGTGCTGTGGTTGGCGGCTCATTTTCCCGGGATGCTGCTTTACGTCCCGCCGGTCGCAATCAATCTCGCTTTGTGCACGGTCTTTGCGCGCACGCTGCGGCGAGGACGCGAACCCCTGGTGAGCCACTTTGCGCGGATTGGGCGCGGCGGTCAGCTCGCCCCGGATCTCGCGCGCTATACGCGTAACCTCACCCGAACCTGGGCCGGATTCTTCTTGCTGATGGCGGCGATTTCAGCGACCCTGGCGGTGACCGGGCCGCTGGCTGCGTGGTCGCTATTCAGCAACATCCTGAACTATTTGCTGGTGGTGCTGTTCTTTATTCTGGAGTACCTCTACCGGCGCGTGCGTTATCGCCACCACGCGCACATCTCCCCGTGGCAGATGATCTGCCGGCTGCGCAATTACAAATTGATCGCGCATTCGCACGGGCAGCCTGTCGAATGAGCGCGATCTGGGCGACCGAACCCGAACGCGGGAGCCGCGCCGCGATTCATTTCGTCACTTGGCTTGCGCTCAGGCTGGGACGCAGCGCCACGCGCTGGCTGCTGGTTCCGCTGTCGTTTTATTTCTTCGCATTCGCGCCCAAGGCGCGGCGTGCCTCGCGTGCTTTTCTTGGCAGAGCGCTGGGACGCAGGGCGGGCGGGCCCGACATACTGCGGAATTTTCACGCTTTCGCAGCGACCCTCCACGATCGCATCTACCTGCGCTGCGGGCGCTTCGAGGCCCTCGATATCGCTATTGACGGCGCTGCGCCGGTCGATGCCATCCTCGCCCGGGGACGTGGTTGCATATTGCTTGGCTCTCATCTCGGCAGTTTTGAAGCTTCGCACGCGCTGGCACGCCAACTCACGCATCATCCGATCAACATCGTTATGCACGAAGGCGTCACGCAGAATACCGACGCGGCGCTTGACCGCCTGGCGCCGGAATTGAGGCCGCATATGATCGCGCCGGGTCGCCCGGAAACGATGCTGCGCATCAAGGAATGCCTGGACCGCGGAGAGATCGTGGGCATCCTGGGTGACCGTCCATTCGGCAGCGAGAAATCGACGATCTGCCCGTTTCTGGGCGTTGCTGCACGGTTTCCCCAGGGGCCGTTCCGGCTGGCGCTGGCGCTCGAAGTGCCTGTCGTGTTGTTCTTCGGCCTTTACCGAGGCGCGAATCACTATCAGATCTGTCTTGAAGAGCTCGCGGGCCGTCCGACCGCCGCAGGCGAGGAACGCGCCGATGCTGCGGCGCGCTGGGTCGAACGGTACGTCGAGCGACTCGAGCATTATGCTCGCGCGGCGCCCTACAACTGGTTCAACTTCTATGATTTCTGGGATGAAGGGCTGCGCTGAACTCGCGCTGCTCGTCGTGCTTCTCGCGGCGCCGACCGCCGGCAATGCCGCGAATTCGCCGCCGCCGTTATCGATTGTCGAATTGATGCAGATGCTCGCCTCGGTTGAAAGCGCGAACGCTCGGTTTGTGGAGACCCGGCACAGCGCGCTCCTCAAGGCGCCGCTCGTCCTGAAAGGGACTCTGACCTACCGCCGCCCGGACCGCGTGGAGAAGCACGTGCTGGCGCCCTATGATGAGCGCATCGCCGTGGATGGCGGCCGTCTCACCTTCGAGAATCGCACCCACAACCGGCGCAAGACCATGTCCGTCTCCGGCGCGCCGGGGCTCGCCGCGTTGATCGAGAGCATACGCGCGACCCGCGCCGGCGACCTTCCCGCCCTGCAGCGCTACTACGCACTTCAGGTCGAGGGCCACCGCGGGCAATGGACCCTTACGCTCAAGCCGCTCGATTCCCGGACCGCAGATTACGTGGTCTCGCTGGAGCTGTCCGGCGCCGGGGCACGTATCGGCCGCATCACGATCGAGGAAGCGAGCGGCGACCGGTCGGTGATGGAGATCAGCGAGCAGCACGGATGAGGCGCAAATGAGCATGCCACCGCGCGCGGCGCTCGCCGCATGGTTGGTGCTGGTCGCCCTTTGCTCCGGATGGCTCTATCGCAATCTCTCGATCGGGACCGATCTCACCGTCTTTCTGCCGCCATCGACCAACTCCGCGCAGCGCATGCTCGTCAGCCAGTTGCGCGACGGCGTAGCGTCTCGGTTGATCCTGATCGCTTTGGAGGGGGAAGAACCTCCGGCGCTCGTGCAGGCGAGCCGTGAACTTGCCCGGGGGCTCCGGGCAAGCGGCCAGTTCGGCTTCATCAACGACGGCGATCTGGCAAGCGCCGTCAAAGAGCGGGAATTGTTGCTTGCCTACCGCTACCTGATGAGTCCCGCGGTCACTGCCGAGCGATTTACGGTTGCGGGACTATCCGCCGCTCTCAATGAGAGTCTCGCACTGCTCGCGTCACCGGCCGGGCCGTTCATCCGGAAGATCCTGCCGTCCGATCCGACCGGGGAGTCGCGCCACATCGTCGAGTTTCTGGTGCCCGACACGGGCCCCGAGATCCGGGACGGCGTCTGGTTTTCCCGCGATGGGACGCGCGCGCTGCTGATTGCAGAGACACGCGCCGCCGGCTTCGACATCGACGGCCAGGCCATGGCGATCAAGGCCATACGCGACGCGCTTCAAGCAACGGGAGCAACCAGGGTACGGCTGCTGCTCTCCGGACCGGGCGTCTTCGCGTCCGAAGCGCGTGCCACCATCCAGTCGGAAGCGCAGTGGCTCGCGGCAGCCGCGATGGGTTTGGTCATGCTGATCCTGTTTGCCGTGTACCGCGCGCCCGGGCCCATGGTGTTCAGCGTGCTGCCGGTCGCGACGGGCATGCTCGCCGGCATCGCGGCGGTGAGCTGGGTATTCGGGCCGGTGCACGGCATCACACTCGGCTTCGGCGCCACGCTGATCGGCGAGGCGGTGGACTATCCAAGCTTTGCCTACATTCAGGCCGCGCGCGGCGAGCGCCTTGCCGACACGGTCGTCCGGATCGGGCCGACGCTGCGGCTGGCCGTGCTCACGACTGTCCTTGGCGCCTCGGCGATGGCACTCTCGAGCTTTCAGGGGCTTGCCCAACTCGGGCTGTTGACCATCGTTGGCGTCGGCGCTGCCGGACTGGTGACGCGCTGGGTGCTCCCGGCGATCACGCCGGCGAACGCGGTTTCCCGGAAGGTCTATGCATTCCCCATCGACGCACGAGGCGCGATGACGATCGCACGGCGCGGTCGCTGGATCGCCGCGGCAAGTATCGTCGCAGGGCTGGCAGGGGTCGCATGGCATCATGACCGCCTCTGGGACGACGATCTCGCCAACCTCAGTCCGCTGTCCGAAGCCGCAAAGAGCCTGGACCGCACCCTGCGTGCGGAGTTGGGCGCACCGGATTTTCGCTATCTCGTCATCGCCCGCGGCAGGGATCGCGAGTCCGCGCTCGAAGCGAGTGAGGCGGCGGGTGCATGGCTGCGTGAGACGGTCGGGCGCGGCTGGATTGCCGGCTATGACCTGCCCTCGAACTACCTGCCCAGCAGAAAAACGCAGCAGAGCCGCCGCGCCGCACTCCCCGACGCAACGACGCTCGCCCGGAATCTCGATCTTGCGCTGCGCGACGTGCCGTTCCGTGAAGGCGTGTTCGCGCCATTTCTGGAGGCGGTCGAGCGGGCGCGCACAGGACCGCTGCTTACCATTGAAGATCTGCGCGGTTCGGGGTTTGAACTCAAAGTCAACACCCTGCTCGTCGCCAGCGAGGATGGCTGGGCAGCGCTCGCGCCCCTGCGTGGTGTAAGCCGTCCGGCGGAACTCGCCGCCACGGCCCGAACCGCGGGGCATGAGCTGCTGGACCTCAAGACGGAGTCCAACAACCTCGTCAACAGCTACCGTGACGAATCGCTGCGGCTGATCGCGCTCGGTCTGCTCTGCATGGCTGGGCTACTCGCATGGGGCTTGCGCAGTGTGGTCGAAGCCGCGCGTGTGCTCGCTCCCGTCCTCGCCGCGTTGATACTCGACGTCGCGATCCTGTTATCGTGGGGACACCGGCTCTCGCTTTTCAATCTCGTCGCCTTGTTGCTGGTCGTCGGCATCGGGCTCAATTACGCGCTGTTCTTCAACCGTCCCGTGGCGGACCCGGACGAACAACAACGCACCCTGCTGTCGCTCGTCGTGTGCGGCGCCACCACGCTTTCCGCGTTCGGCTGCCTCGCGTTCTCACGGACTCCCGTGCTTCACGCCATCGGCGTAACCGTGGCCTTGGGCGCAGTGCTGTCTTTCGTGATGTCCGCAGTTCTTTCAACCAGGGAAACACGACGCGGGGCGACCTGAGTCGCCCCGGCGTGGCCACCTGGACGGGCGCGGGCGATCCGGCCCTTCAACCGGCAGCCGGCTCCCGGTAATCATCCCGCAGCGCCCGCTTGCGCCGGCGCCATGCGGCGAAGCTGCGTCGCGCCGCACGGGCTGCATTGACGTAGTAGATCGCCTTGAAAAGCAACAGGCGAAGGTGCACGGAGCGCGAGCGGAAAACATCTCCCGCCAGCAGCGACAACAGCGCTTCCTGGATACGGCAGACGTTGCGAGGCGACATCAGCATGTCGCGTATCGTCGGGCTCGTCATGCGGTAGATGAACCAGGAGAAGCTGGTCAACCCGCGCCGCACCGCCTTGTCGAATCTGGCCTCATAGATCCTGCGCCGTGCCGGATGGCGCAGCGCGCCGTCCACCGTTTCGGCGCCCAGCAGCGCGCTGTTCATGGCGAAGAACACCCCAGAAGAGAACACCGGATCGATGAACGCGAACGCGTCGCCGAGCATGACGTAGCCTTTGCCCGCCATGCGTTCAGCCATGTAGGAATAATTCCCCGTTGCCGTGACGGGCGTGGTCAACCGGGCGTTCCGCATCCGTGACGAAAGCCCGGGAGACAATGCGATCGTTTCCCACAGAAACGCCTCAGAGCTGCTCGCCCGCGACTTGAGGTAGCGGGGCCAGCATACGGCGCCCACGCTGGTAATGCCGTTCCGCAGCGGAATCACCCAGAACCAGCCGTGCTCGAACCAGAAGATGCTGATATTGCCCTCGTCCCGGCCCGGCAGGCGCTCCACGCCCGTGAAGTGACCGAACAACGCGGCGCTCGCGTGGCGCGGATTGCGGCGCTTGATGCCGAGCTTGTTCGCGAGAAACGTGTCGCGTCCGGAGGCGTCCACCAGGTAGCGCGCCTCCCAGACCTGCTCGCCCTGCCCTGCGCCGGCGGCGCTAACCACGCAACCGCCAGCCTTCGGAAAACCAACGCGCGTGACTCGGCACTCCTCGATCACTTTCACGCCTTTGCGCGCGCAGTTGCGCAGCAGGATGTGATCGAACGCGGCGCGCGGCACCTGGTACGCGTGGGGCCACGACTTGTCGAGCGCGTCGGAGAATAGATAGGTCTGCTTCCAGTCGTGGTGTGGCGAGCACAGCTCGGCGCCGTACTTCATCATGGCGATTTCTTCGATCTCGCCGCGCACGCCGAGCGCGTCGAAGAGCGGCAGATTCATTGGCAGCAGCGACTCGCCGATATGGAACCGGGGATGGCGGTCCTTCTCGAGCAGGACGACTTCCCAGCCTTTGTCCGCGAGGAGCGCCGCGGCCGTGGAGCCGGCCGGCCCGCCCCCGATGACAAGTACATCGCAGCGCCGCGCCGTCCCGCCCGCGCGATTCGGGGGGTTCCATCCACGAGTTGCGGCGTTTCCGTGGTCCACGATCGCCTCCGAGGAAATGCTATCACAGCACTGGCGCGCGCACGGCCTGCGACGGGATTTGGTCTATACTTGCCCCGCTTTCATCGCGCCCCCCTTTGAACCCTCTTGTCCTCAGTTCTCGTGCCACCGTCAGTTCGCTCGGTTCGGGCTGTGAAGCCATGTTCGCCGCCCTGCGCGAGTCGCGCTCCGGATTGCGGCCCAACGATTTCGAGACCCCCGCGCTCGAGACGTGGATCGGCCGCGTCGACGGACTCGAACACGAGCCGGTGACGGGCGGGCTGGACGAATTCGATTGCCGCAACAACCGTCTCGCACGGCTCGGCCTGCGCCAGGACGGATTCGAAGACGCGGTGGCACAGGCACGCGAGCGTTACGGTGCGCACCGTATCGCGGTATTGATCGGCACCAGCACGTCGGGCGTTCATGAAACCGAACTGGCCTACCGCCGGCGCGACCGCTCGACCGGCGCGCTGCCGCCCGACTTGCGATACCGCTACAGCCAGAATATCTTCTCGGTTGCGGATTTTGTCCGCCGTTATCTGGAACTGAAGGGACCGGCTGCGACAATCTCCACCGCGTGCTCGTCCAGCGCCAAGGTGTTCGCCAGCGCCTATCGCCTGATTGAAGCCGGTTTCGCCGACGCCGCAGTGGTCGGCGGCGTGGACAGCCTCTGCCTGACCACGCTCTACGGCTTCGGGTCTCTCGAACTGCTCTCGCGCGCACCCTGTCGGCCGTGTGACGTGGAGCGCGACGGCATCTCGATCGGCGAGGCCGCGGGTTTCGTCCTGCTCGAACGGGCGGACAGCGGTGCCGGGAAGATCGCGCTCCTCGGTTATGGGGAAAGCTCCGACGGCTATCACATGTCTGCGCCGCATCCCGAGGGAGCGGGCGTGCACCTGGCGGTGATGCAGGCGCTCTTCCGCGCGGGCCTTGCGCCGGATGCGATCGACTACATCAACCTGCACGGCACCGCGACGCCTGCCAACGATCGCGCCGAGGATGCGGCCCTGCATCGCGTATTCGGCAATACCATTCCATGCAGTTCCACCAAGGGGTGGACCGGTCACACGTTGGGCGCAGCCGGCGTCACCGAAGCGATCATTTCGGCACTGTGCCTGGAACGCTCGTGGGTCCCGGGCACTCTCAACACCCGCGCGCTCGATCCGTCGCTCAGGAGCCGTATCGTGCTGACCGGGGAGCAGCATCCGTTGCGGCATGTGCTCTCCAATTCGTTCGGCTTTGGCGGCAACAACTGCAGCCTCGTACTCGGGATGCGGGCATGACCGAGGTCTATGTCGACGGAGTGGGCTTGATCGGGCCGGGATTGCCGGACTGGGGCACGGCGCGCGAAGTGCTGCGCGGAGAGCGTGAGCACGAGCCCGCCCACCTCCCGCGGCCCGATGCCGGGATGCTGCCGGCCAACGAGCGGCGGCGTGCCGCGAACAGCGTGCGCTGGGCGCTGGCCGCGGCGCAGGAAGCGGTGGGCGCGAGCAGCTATCGTGCCGACGAGGTGGCGACGGTTTTTGCC
>MEQT01000295.1:508-2276 GCA_001770325.1 Betaproteobacteria bacterium RIFCSPLOWO2_02_64_14 | reverse complement strand
CACCACCTCTGCGAGGCGCTCGCGAGTCCGCAGCGTGAAGTATCGCCGACGCGGTTTCATAATTCCGTGCACAACGCGGCAGCCGGCTACTGGAGCATCGCAGCGGGCTCGCAACATCCGTCCACAAGCCTGTGCGGTTACGACGCCACTTTCGCCGCCGGTCTGATCGAGGCCGCGAGCCAGGTGTGGAGCGAGCGGGCGGCAATGTTGCTGGTCGCGTACGATCTTCCATTTCCGCCGCCGCTCTTCGCGGTGCGTCCCATCGCCGAGCCGTTTGCTGTCGCGTTGGTGCTTGTGCCGGAGCCGCGCCCCGGGACGCTCGCCTGCTGCCGGATCACGGCGAGGCGGGGATCATCGGCGTGCGCGCCTTTCCCGGCCGCATTGCGCGGAGAACTGGCGTCCAATCCGGCCGCATGGTCTCTCCCTCTGCTGGCGTTGATCGCGCGTGAGCGGCGTGACGCGGTGCGGCTCCCCTACCTGGACGGCTGCCAGCTCATTGTCGAGCCCGTCGCATGGCGTTGAACCGCGACGCCATCGCCGCGTTGATCCCGCACGAGGGCACGATGTGCCTGCTGAGCGAAGTCGAACGCTACGACGACCGCAGCATCGTCTGCCGCGCTACGAGTCATCGTTTGAGGAGCAACCCGCTACGGATCGAAGACCGGCTGCCGGCGCTTGCCGGCATCGAGTACGCCGCGCAGGCGCTTGCGGCACACTGCGCCCTCGTGGACGCAGGCGCGGCATCCGGCCGCAGGCGCGGTCTGCTCGCAGGTGCCCGAAACGTGACGCTCAACGTCGATCGACTCGATGACGTCGCCGGGCCACTCACCGTGCGCGTGGAACGCCTGGTCGCGGATGCACCGCGTCTGCTCTATGGGTTCGTCATCAACGACGGGGCGCGCGAGCTTCTGAGCGGCCGCGTTGCGGTCGTGCTCTCCGGCCATGACGAACGCTGACGCGCATGCGCCCGGCGGCGGGCTCATGACTTCGGGGTCCCCCGTGGCGGCCGTTGTCATACCGGCCTACAACGAAGCGCGCACGATGCGCGACATTGCGCGGCGGGCTGCGGCACAGCTGCCGCTGGTCATCGTGGTCGATGATGGTTCGACAGACGGAACTGCAGCGATGGTCGCGGGACTGCCGGTGGTGCTGCTGCGCAATGAGGTCAACCTCGGTAAAGCCGGCAGCCTGCGCCGCGGCGCGGGCGAAGCGGTCCGGCGCGGCGCGCAGCTGATCGTCACGCTCGACGGCGACGGGCAACATGCCCCCGAGGACATACCGCTGCTGCTGGAAGCACACCACGCCTCACCGGGCCACATCATCATTGGCGCACGCCTGCATCGGCGCGAAAAGATCCCCGCGCCTCGCTACTGGGCCAACCGCGTTGCCAACTTCTGGATCGGCCTCGCAGCCGGTTATTCGATCGCCGACAGCCAGTCGGGTTTTCGGGTGTATCCGGCGCGCATCTTCAGCGAGGCGCGGGTGCGCTACGACCGCGCGCACTCGTTCGTGTTTGAGAGCGAGGTGCTGATCGAAGCCGCGCGCCTCGGAGTCGACGCCATCTGCGTGCCTGTGAGGTGCTCGCCGGCGATGCCGACGGTCCTGCCGACGAACTCGTCGCCCCGCTTGAAGATGCCGTAGGCGCACTTGCCGATGTCCTCGGCCGCCATCCCCGGCAGTTTCTTGTCGCCCATCGGGAGCGTCACCGCCAGCTTCCCATCGGGCCCCTTCTTCGGGCCCATCCCGAAGTAGATGAAGTTCTCCCAGT
>MEQT01000295.1:242-366 GCA_001770325.1 Betaproteobacteria bacterium RIFCSPLOWO2_02_64_14 | reverse complement strand
CGTGTCCTCGAAGGTGGACCAGATGGCGTGGTGGACGCCGGCGTGCTTCGCGGCTTGCGCCATGGCGCGGGCCCCGGCGATTTCCTTCTCGGGCGAGAAGTGCGCCCAGAAGAAGGTCACGCAG
>MEQT01000295.1:0-155 GCA_001770325.1 Betaproteobacteria bacterium RIFCSPLOWO2_02_64_14 | reverse complement strand
AACGCGCCTCGCGGACGGCCAGCCGCCGGGCACCAGCGGCCCGCGCGGGACGGTCATCGAGTTCAAGGCCGTCAACAAGTGGTTCGGCTGCCTCCACGTGCTGTGCGACATCGGCCTCGCCGTCCAGGCGGGGGAGGTGGTGGTGGTCTGCGGCC
>MEQT01000294.1 GCA_001770325.1 Betaproteobacteria bacterium RIFCSPLOWO2_02_64_14 | reverse complement strand
ATTCTCAGGCGGTTTTGCATGAAGGATTTGCGGCGCCCACGCGCCGCAAAATCCTACCGCAAGCCGCGGCGGATGAGTTCGCCGGCGCCGACGAGCATCGCGGTGTTGGAGAGAAACACCGGCATGTAGCCGAACGCGGTGCCGAGGCTGCCGAACGCCACCGGCACGACGAGATGCATGACGTTGTTCACCATCACTCGCAGCCCGGACGACTCGGCGGCGCGGCCCCGTGGTGACAGCACGTAGATCAGCGACATCGACATCGGCTGGCCGCACCCCAAGCCCAACCCGAGGACGAACGCGCAGGCGGCGAGCGCGACGGCGTGCTGAAAAAACGGAAACAGCGCGAACGCGAACGCCGCGACGAAGAACGCGCCGGTGATGATGCCTTCTTCCCTGTAACGGCGGCTCAACCGCGGCAGACCGAGGCGGATGATGAAGGTCGCCAGCGCGAACACGGCGAGGATCGCGCCGATGGCGGAAGCCGAAAGCCCGATCTGGTGGCCGTAGACCGGCAGGTAGAACTGGAACAGGTCCCACGCGGCGGACAGGATGCCGCTCGCAAGAAACGTGTTGCGCAGCCGCGGGATGCGCCACAGGTCGAGCGCACTCGCGCCTTTTGCCGCGACGTGCGGCGCGCGCTTCGGCAGGAATCCCGGCCTGAGCCACAAGAGCAGCGCCGGCGCGACGGTGAACGCCGCGAGCACCATGAACGCCGGCAGATGGCCGATGTGGTCGATCGCGAGCCCGGCCGAGAACGGCCCGACGAAGCCGGCGGCCGAAAAACCGAGGCTCACCAGCGCGTAGTTGCGCGCCCGGTCTTCGGGAGCGCCGATGTCCCCGGTCATGCCGTGCACCGTGACGAAGAACAGCGGGAAAGTCGACCCCAGCAAGAAGGCCACGACATAGAGCGTGGCAACCCCCGGAAAAATCGGCGGCAGCACCAGGGCGACGCCGACGCCCACGGTGCCGAGCAGCATCGGCAGCCGCGGCCCGACGCGATCCGCGAACCGGCCGATCGCAACCGCCAGCAGCATCGGCGAGAGCGCATAGAGCGCCATCAGGATGCCTACCGTGAACTGGTTGACACCCAATTCGAGCGCGTAGAGCGAGATTGCAACCCTGCTACCCCCGAAACCGGAATGGTTCAGGGCGCACATCAGCGTAATCAGGTAAATCGGCGTGCGGGACATGAAGGAGTCTGCGTGCCGCCGGTACGACTGCGGGGCGCGCATCGAGGTGTGCAGCGTGGCGCAAATTCTACCATCTTTCGCCCGCCGCGCTCCCAACAGTCCAATTTATGGACAGTCGTTCCCAGAGCAAAACTCAAGAAGCGATCGCGCTTACCACGATGTGGCCATTGTGCCCGCGGTGCACGCGTCCGCGCGCGCCGCGACCGCGACGCCTGCGCGTCTACCCGGCGACGAGGTAATGGATCGCGAACAACCGGCCCGGGTCCGTCCAGTACCGTTCCGGCATGAAACCGGCGCGGCGGGCAAGCGCCTGGAATTCCGCGACCGAGTACTTGCATGAATTCTCGGTATGTATCGACTCGCCGGCCCGGAAGGCGAACCGATGCCCGCGGACGTTCACCTCCTGCTCCTTCAGGCTCACCAGATGCATCTCGATGCGCCCCATCGCTGCATTGTAAAAAGCGTCGTGACGGAATGACGCGAGATCGAAGTCGGCGCCGAGCTCGCGATTGATGCGCGCCAGCAGGTTGAGATTGAACTCCGCGGTGACTCCCTGCGCGTCGTTGTACGCCGCATGCAGCAGCGCGCGGTCCTTCTTGAGGTCCACGCCGACCAGCATCGCGCCCCCCGCTCCGGCGAGCGACCGGGCGCGGCGCAAGAACTCCAGCGCTTCCGGTGCAGTGAGGTTGCCGATGGTCGATCCGGGAAAGTAAATCACGTGCCTGCGGGCAGGCCGATGTCCGGCCGCAGGCAAGGCGAGCGGCCGCATATAGTCGGCACAGACACCGATGACATGCAGCCCCGGGAATTCCCGCCCGAGCGCAATAGCTGAATCCTCGAGCTGCGCGCCCGCAATATCGATTGGCATGTACGCGACCGGCTCGAGCGCCGAGATGAGCACCCGCGTCTTGCGCCCCGAGC
Organism: Betaproteobacteria bacterium RIFCSPLOWO2_02_64_14; assembly: GCA_001770325.1. Taxonomy (GTDB): domain Bacteria; phylum Pseudomonadota; class Gammaproteobacteria; order Burkholderiales; family SG8-41; genus DSOT01. The sequence continues at coordinate 8,029 of MEQT01000294.1, read as the reverse complement.
CGCTCCCGAATTCGATGAGCAGGCAATCGGGGCCGAGGCAGCGCGCCATCTCCCCCGCGTGCGCCTGCATCATGGCCATCTCCGTGCGCGTCGGGTAATACTCGGGCAATTCGCAAATCGCCTCGAACAGCGCAGAGCCGCGTTCGTCGTAGAAGTATTTCGGATTCAGCTCCTTGCGTGCGCGCGACAGGCCCGCGACGACGTCCTGCAGAAAGCTGCCGGAGTCGGGCTTGAGATTCAGAAAGGAAACGCGGGCCCGGCTCTGCTGCATGGAGATCTCTCCGAATGCGGTGGGCGAGGAGTCGTGCATGCATCCGGCGGCATCCGTCCGGTCAGGATGCCCCCGGCGCGCGGCACGAGCGGGCTAACTGCCGGGACGAGACGCGGCGCGCTCGAAGTTAAGAGTCTCCATCCAGCGCTTGATGCGATTCGCGTCGCCGATACGCGTGAGCCTGCCCCACGAGTCGAGCAGCACGATGATGACCGGCTTTGCCGCGATGCGCGCCTGGATCACAAGACAACGCCCGGCTTCGCTGATGTAACCGGTCTTCGACAGCCCGATTCTCCATTCGGGGTTCCTGACGAGCCCGTTCGAATTGCGGTAGGTGACGGTCTTGCCGTTGGCGAGACGTATCTTGTGGTCCGAATCGGTGGTGTATTGCCGGATCGCCGCATACTGGTAGGCTGCTTCCGCGAGCTTCACGAGATCCTGCGCCGTCGAGACATTTTCACTGGAGAGTCCCGTGCCGTCGACGAAGCGGCTGCGCCACATTCCCAGTTCCATGGCTTTCTGATTCATCGCCGCGACGAACGCGCGCGTGCCGCCGGGATAGGTGCGGCCTAGTGCCGCCGCGGCCCGGTTTTCCGACGACATCAGCGCAAGACGCAGCAATTCGCCGCGCACAAGCGCCGTACCCACCTTGAGCCGCGAGCGCGTGCCCTTGATGTCATCGAGATCGGCGGCGGCGATCGTGACCCGTTCGTTGAGCGGCAGCTGCGCATCCAGCACCACCATTGCCGTCATCAGCTTCGTGATCGATGCGATCGGCACCACGGCGTCGACGTTTTTCGCGTAAAGCACCGGGCCGCCGCCCTGCTCGATGACGAGCGCCGCTGAGGACTTGAGGTCAGGACCGTGAAGCTCGCCGGTCGGCCTGGATAGGGCCGCCTGCTCAGGCTCGGTCTCGTTCGCGAGCGCCATGCCAGGCGCTCCAAAGGCAAACGCGCAAAGCGAAATCAACGCGGGCAGCAGTCTGTTCAACGCAACCTCCCTGGCATGCGTGCGGGCACTTCCGTTTAGCGCTTTGAAAATACAGGGTTATTGGGAACTTTTCAAGTGGTTATTGAGTTTTGGGCCACACGATGGGCTGCTCAAGGCCGGCGCGTCGCGCGATGCGACGCTTACGCCGCGTGCGAAATACCCCGGCCCGGCCATCTGGGCGGCATTCGTCGTGATTGGGGAACGCGACTGGCGGTGTACGAAAAAACTCCGCGCGGGGCCGTGTGGGCGTCCCCGGCGGAGCGAAAGAGGCCTCACAATACCCTGTTCAGCACAGACTACTGCGACTACCAGGCCTCCGAGGAGGAAGGATCAAGCAGACTGCGATTGCAACCAACCAGCAGACCACTCGTTCGACGGCACCTTACCAAACCAGGCTTACATGAAACTTACAGCGAACGCTAAGAGTCTGCACGCGCTGTTGCCGTCCGATCGATCGTCTGTAGCCAAACGATCTACCACTGCACGTCGTGCTGTACACTAGAGGCGCTCCAAGGCAGCGCACAAGTGCAATGCACGATTTGTAGCCCCGGCATGCGCGTTCTCATTGCGGAAGACGATCCGGTCCTGGCCGACGGCCTCACCCGTTCCCTGCGCGGCGCGGAGTATGCCGTGGACTGCGTCGCCAGCGGTGACCAGGCGGATCACATCCTGATCAGCCAGAACTACGATCTGGTGATTCTCGACCTCGGACTGCCGAAGCTCGACGGTTATGAAGTGCTCAAGCGCCTGCGGCGGCGCGGCGCCAAGGTCCCGGTGCTGGTACTCACCGCCCGCGACGCGCTCGACGACCGGGTCAGAGGTCTGGACCTGGGCGCCGATGACTATCTCACCAAACCTTTCGACCTCCCGGAGCTGGAAGCGCGGGCACGGGCTCTGATCCGCCGCGGGCAGGCGGGTGGAAGCTCGATACTGGAACACGGGCCCCTCGCGCTCGACGTGAGCGGCAGGCGCGCAACGCTCAATGGGAGCCCGCTCGACCTGTCGGCGCGCGAACTCGGCGTGCTCGAGGTGCTGATGATGCGCAGCGGCCGCGTGGTCAACAAGGATCAGCTCGCCGGGCAACTCTACGGCTGGGAAGAGGAAGTGGGCCCGAATGCCATCGAAGTCTACATTCACCGGCTGCGGCGGAAACTGGAGTCGGCTGGCGTCACGATCCGCACCATCCGTGGCCTGGGCTACCTGCTTGAACGGCCCTGAGAACCTATCGCCCAAGCCCGCCACGCTGCGCCGCCAGCTGCTGCTGTGGCTGCTGCCGCCACTGCTGGTGCTGTGGGCGATCAGCGCCCATATCGATTACGACATCGCCAAGCGCTTCGTCAACCTTGCCTACGACCGCGCGTTGCTGGATGCCGCGCTCGACATCGGGCGCCAGATCCGGGTGGTCAACGATCGCATCTATGTCGATCTTCCCAGGGCGGCGCTCGACATGCTGCAGACCGCGGAACACGACCGGATCTACTACCGGGTCACCAGTCCCCAGGGCGAATACGTCAGCGGCGACCCCGACCTGCCCCTGCCGGAGTCCGACACGGAGCGTGTGAGCTATGCGGACGAGGATTATCTGGGCAAGCCGATCCGTATCGTCGCAGTGCGCGTGCCGGTGCAGCCCGGGTCCGGCAAGGGCGCGGTCACGGTGCAGGTGGCGGAACCGGTCACGGTCCGCACCGGCTCCGCGCGCGAGGTTCTGCTGCGCATGACGTGGCCGCAGGCGATACTGATCTACCTTTCCGCAGTCGCGGTATGGTATGGCGTGCGCCGCGGGCTCGCGCCCCTCGCCAGGCTGAGGCGCGAGATCCAAGGCCGCTCGGACCGCGACCTGAGCCCGTTGCCCAAGGCGCAGGCGCCTGAAGAGGTGCAACCGCTGATCCACGCGATGAATGAGTTGCTGCAGCGCCTGTCGCTTGTGCTATCCGCCCAGCAACGCTTCGTCGCCGACGCCGCCCACCAGCTGCGCACCCCGGTAGCGGGAATCAAGACCCAGACCGAGCTCGCGCTGCGGCTCACCGATCCAGCCCAACAGCAGCAGGTGCTGCACCAACTGCATACCGCGACTAGCCGGCTGTCGCGGCTCATCCACCAATTGCTCGCACTCGCGCGCACCGAACCGGGCGCTCAGGCTGCGCATGCGATGAGGCCCACGGACCTCGGGCGCGAGATGCGGGAAGCGGCCAGCGAGTGGGTGCCCAAGGCGCTGCAAGGAAACATCGACCTCGGTTTCGAGGGCCCGGACGAGCCGCTCATGGTCAGGGGCAACGCGATTCTGCTGCGCGAGATGCTCGGCAATCTGCTCGACAACGCGATACGTTACAGCCCTCCTGGCGGCCGGGTCACCGTTCAGGTGACGCGTAAGGGAACCGAGGTCATGCTCCAAGTTGAGGACAACGGTGCCGGCATACCCCAGGACGAGCGCGAGCGCGTGTTCGAGCGTTTCTACCGCCTGCTCGGTACGGATGCGGATGGCTGCGGGCTGGGCCTCGCCATCGTGCGCGAAGTGGCCCAGGCCCACGGCGCGGATGTGTCCCTCGACTCCGGCGCGGGCGGACGCGGGACGGCGGTGCGGGTAAGGTTTCCCGCTGCCGGCTGACGCAGCCGGCCATGGTCGCCTATCCGCGACGGCAGCGCCTGCGGCGTGCGTTACGTGGGGGCGGCAGCCATCGGAACGCCGTCTTCGCGGGTTTCGCGCTCGGCGTCCTCCTCCTGCTGCAATGCCCACATCTGGGCGTAGGCGCCGCCGCGCGCGAGCAGTTCGCCGTGAGTGCCGCGTTCGACGATGCGGCCGCGATCGAGCACGATGATCTGATCGGCATCCATGATAGTCGAGAGCCGGTGCGCGATTGCGAGCGTGGTGTGCCCGCGCGCGATGCGGTCGAGCTCGGCCTGGATCGCCTTCTCGGATTTCGAGTCGAGCGCGGACGTGGCCTCGTCGAAGATCAGGATGCGCGGATTCTTGAGGATCGCGCGCGCAATCGCCACGCGCTGCTTCTCCCCGCCGGAAAGCTTGAGCCCGCGTTCGCCCACGCGCGCTTCGTAACCTTCCGGCAGGCTTGCGATGAAGTTGTGGATGTGTGCCGCACGCGCAGCCTCGAGCACTTCCTCGCGGCTCGCCTCCGGGCGGCCGTAATGGATGTTGTAATGGATGGTGTCGTTGAACAGCACCGTATCCTGCGGCACGATGCCGATCGCGGAGCGCAGGCTCGCCTGCTGCACCTGCTTGAGATCCAGCCCGTTGATGGCGATGCGACCGGCGGTGACGTCGTAGAAGCGGTAGAGCAGCCGCGCGAGCGTCGACTTGCCTGAGCCGCTCGGTCCGACCACCGCCACCTTGCTGCCGGCGGGAACTTCCAGGCTCACGTCGAACAGGATCTGGCGCTTCGCTTCGTAGCTGAAATCGACGTGCTCGAATCGTATCGTCGCCGCACCCTCCGGCAGCGGCACGGCATCCGGTCGATCCTGGATCTCCCGGTTCTCGCCAAGCAGCATGAACATGCGGTCCATGTCGATCAGCGACTGCTTGATGTTGCGGTAGACGCTGCCCAGAAGATTGAGCGGAATGTAGAGCTGTATCAGCAGCGCGTTGATCAGCACCAGATCTCCCAGCGTAAGCGTCTTCGCCACCACCCCTTCCGCGGCAAGCACCATCAACACCGTGACGGCGGCAGCGATGACGGCGCTCTGGCCGATATTGAGGATACCGAGCGATGCTTCGCTCGTCACCGCCGCTGACTCGTATTCGGTGAGGCTGTCGTTGTAGCGCCGCGCCTCGTATTCCTCGTTGTTGAAGTACTTGACCGTTTCGTAATTGAGCAGGCTGTCGATCGCGCGCGCGTTGGCGCGCGAGTCGAGTTCGTTGGCGCGGCGCCGTATTCCCATGCGCCACTCGGTCACGGTGACGGTAAACAGTATGTAGAGCGTGATGGCGACGACGGTCACCGCCACGAAACGCCAATCGAACTTGGCGAGCAATACCAGTGCCACCAGCACGAACTCGAGGATGACGGGCAGGATGGAAAAAATCAGGTACGAAAGCAGGGTGGAAATGCCGTTCGTGCCGCGCTCGATGTCGCGCGACATGCCGCCCGTCTGCCGTTCAAGATGGAAGCGCAGGCTCAGGCTGTGCAGGTGGCGGAACACGTTGAGCGCGATGCGGCGGATCGCGCGCTGCGCCACGCGCACGAACAACATGTCTCGCAACTCGGCGAACAACGTCGCCGACATGCGCAGCAGGCCGTAGGCGCCGAGCAGCGCGAACGGAACGGCGACCATGGCGCGCGTGGGTTCCAGCGAGTCGACCACTTCCCTCAGCACCAGGGGAACGCCGACATTGGCGAGCTTCGCCGCGACCAGCAGCGTGAGCGCAAGCGTCACGCGCCATTTGTACTCCCACAGGTACGGCAGCAACATGGGCACCACGCGCCATTCGCCGTGCGCGCTGATGCTCCTGCGGGCCGCCGCTGCGACCGGCGCGGTGTCTGTATGCGCGGTCACCGCGGGGCGCCGGCATCCACGCCGCTGCGCAGCGCGGGCGGGACATCGCTCGGAAACGATAGTGCGCGCATCGATTTCCTTCCTTGTTGCCCCCTAATCCTAACATTGCCCGCAAGATCGGAACCGCGTCCGGCGTTTCCGCTCTTATCGATGGTAATCAAGAAATTAAGCGCGGGTTGACGGGCGTTACCGCGCCTTTCCGGAAGCGGGCGTGATGGGCATCCGGTTGCGCATCGGTAACATCTGTAACGAGGTGTAAATTATGCAGCACGCGTAGAGGATTTGCGATCCAATACAGGCATCAGAACCCGCAGGAGGACTGAACATGAAACTTCGTATCATCGCCGCCGCAGTGCTGACCGTGTCGGGCACCAGCGCATCGGGCATGGATTATACGGACACCGCGCCGGTCATGTCGGTGACGCCCGTCGTCGAGCGCGTAGTCGAACCGCGCCAGGAATGCGTCTCGCAAGGCGCGCCGGCCCAGCCGCAGGAGCGCAGCATGGCCGGTGCCGTGGTCGGCGGGGTAGCCGGCGGCTTGCTCGGCGCGCAGGTCGGACGCGGCAGCGGCCGGACAGCAGCAGCCGCAGCAGGCGCAATCGCCGGCGCAGTAATTGGCGACCGCGTCGACAACCGGCAAACGGCGACCGCCTCGCAGCCGCAACGCTGCCGCACGGTCGAGACCACGCGCGAGATCGTTCGCGGCTATACGGTGGTCTATCGCTACAACGAGCGCGACATCACGACGACACTGCCGTACGATCCGGGCCGTACCGTGACCGTGGGCGTAGGCGTCATCGATACCGGCCGTGACGGGACCGCGGGCATGATGGGCGGCAACGTGCGCGAGGCGCATGTCCCCGCGCCGTCACCGGTGCCCGTGAATGCCCCGGCGCGCGGCAATTATTCTTACCGCTATTAGGTGAATTCCTGCGCGCGAGCGTAGGCGAAGAAGCCGGTCGATAACCGGGCAACCCCATAGGCAAACCAGATCGCGACGCGCACTGGCAGCGGCGGACGCTGCCAGCGCTCGCGTGGCACGCGGGTCGCGCCCGTCGCCATGGCTTCGAGCAGGCGCCCGCGCAGATCCCCGGCGAAGTTCCGGTCCTGCACCACGACATTGGCCTCGCGCGCGAGCAGAAAACTCAGCGGGTCGATGTTGGACGAGCCGACCGTTGCCCAGCTTCCGTCGATTACCGCAACCTTGGCATGCAGGAAACTCCTGTGATACTCGTGTATCTCGATGCCGGCGTCGAGAAATGCACCGTACAGCGCGCGCGAGGCATAATGCATCAACACGTACTCGACTCGCTCCTGCAGCAGTAATATCACCCGTACCCCGCGCGCCGCCGCGTCCACGAGCGCGCGGCGAAATGCCAGCCCCGGTAGGAAGTACGCGTTCGCAATCAGTATCTCGGAGCGGGCGGATTCAATCGCCTCAAGATAGGCGTCCTCGATGTCGCGCCGGTGGCGCAGATTGTCGCGAATGACGAACGCCCCGCGCTGCGCGCCGCGCGGCGTCGCATCGGGCGGCAGCCCCGGGCGGCGGTGCCAATCCTGCCCGAACTGCGTGAACTCCACCAGCGCCCATAAGCGCTTGACCGCCGGATAGATTTCCGCCAGCAACGGCCCTACGACGCGCACCGCGTAGTCGAAGCGCGGCGGCGTGTGGCCGGGAGTGTGCATGTCGTCGATCACGTTGATGCCGCCCACGAAGGCGACCCGGGCATCGATCACGACGAGCTTGCGGTGCATGCGCCGCAGGCGGCTGCGCTGGAACGGCCACGGAATGATGTCGGGGCGATAGACCAGGAATCGCACCCCTGCTTTCTTCAGCCGCGCGACGAACCGCCAGCCGAGTTTCTTCGATCCGTAGCCGTCCACCAGCAGGTGCGTGGCCACCCCGCGCCGCGCCGCGCGCGCGAGCGCCTGGGCGATGCGCCGGCCGGCAGCGTCGGAATCGAAGATGTAGGTTTCGACGTGAATCTCCGATTGCGCGGCGTCGAACGCCTCCTCCAGCGCCGGAAAATATTCCCGGCCTCCGGTCAACAGCGTGAAGCGGTTGGCGGCGACGAGCTGCGTCATAGGCGCTCGAGATCGGCGGTCAACGCCGCGTGGTCGGACATGCGCGCCCACGCGGCGCCGTGATGCACGCGCACGTTATGCACGCGAAATCCGCGGGTGTAGATGCGGTCCAGCCGGAACACCGGCAACAGCGCCGGAAAGCTGCGCGCGGGCACGCCATGCGTCAGTTCGAACACC
>MEQT01000293.1 GCA_001770325.1 Betaproteobacteria bacterium RIFCSPLOWO2_02_64_14 | reverse complement strand
CCGGAGTTTTTCATCGCGCTCGACGCGTTTCCGCTTACTGCAAGCGGCAAGATACTGAAGCGCGAACTCGTCGAGTGGGTGAAAGCGGGACGCATCAAGCCTGCTCCGGCGCGCTGGGCTCCGCGGGAAGGGCGTGACCCGTGACCAGTGACCAGTGACCGGTAACCCGGCAGTTTCACGACAGGCTCCAGACCCATTACCATTCACCCTTCACCGCTCACCGTTCACCTGACTTGCATGTCCATTGAACTTGCCCGGGTCGAGGAATTCGCGGTCATCACGCTGAACCGGCCCGATGCGCTGAATACGCTGTCGTTCGCGCTGATACGCGAGCTCGGCCGGAAGTTTGACGAGGTCGCCGGCGGCGACGCGCGCGCACTCCTTATCACCGGGGCGGGCGCGAAGGCGTTTTGCGCCGGCGCCGACGTCAACGAGCTGACCGGCCGCTCGGTCATGGCGCAGAAAGAGGGGGCGGAGCTTGGGCAGAATGTGTTTTCGATACTCGACCGGCTCCCGATGCCGTCCATCGCAGTGATCAATGGCTATGCTTTTGGCGGCGGACTGGAACTCGCGCTCGCCTGCACCTTCCGGCTCGCAACGCACAACGCCCGGATGGGCTTGCCCGAGATCAAGCTGGGACTCATCCCGGGTTACGGCGGCACGCAACGGCTGCCGCGTGTGGTGGGGGAAGCGCGGGCGCTGGAGATGATCATGACCGCGCGCACGGTCGATCCCGAGGAAGCGTTGCGCATCGGCCTGGTGCACCGCCTGATCGACGGTGATCCGGTCGCCGAGGGCATCGCATTCGCGCGCGAGTTCTCGGGTTACAGCTTGCCGGTGCTGGGGTACGCCCGTGAAGCCGTGACGCGTGCCGCGGAGGCGCCGCTCGCCGAAGGGCTCAGGATCGAGGTCGATCTCTCCACGCTCGCCTACCAGACGCGGGACGCGGCCGAGGGCATGGCGGCGTTCCTGGAAAAACGTAAGCCCAAATTCGAGGATCGCTGATGGGTACGAGAGACGAGAGACGGAAGAGGAGAGACGAGAGAGGAGCCAGAGCATGTTGTTGATGCTCGCAGCAAGTTGTGTTCGCAAAGGTGTTGCTCCTCACGCCTTATGCCTCTCGTGTTTCGTCTTTCGTCTCTCGTCTTTCGCCTCTCGCAGCTAACATGAATGTATTCGACCGACTCGACGCAAGCATTGCGTTCCCGGATGAAGAGCGCATGTTGATCGACAGCGTACGCTCGCTCGCGCGCGAGAAATTCGCGCCCGCCGCCGCCGAATACGATCGCAGCGGAGCGTTTCCGTGGGCCAACGTCAAGGCGATCAACGCATTGGGGCTCAACGCCATGTTCATACCCGAACGCTACGGCGGCGTGCCGATGTCGTACGCCGCATATCTCGGGTGCGTGCGGGAAATTTCTAAGGCCTGCGCCTCGACCGGCGGGATCTGGGCGACCAATTTTCACTCGATGAAACCGTTGATCGAATTCGGCAGCGACGAACAAAAACAGCGCCTGCTGCCGGTAATGGTGCAGGGCGGGCTCGGCTCGCTCACCATCACCGAGCCCACTGCGGGATCCGACGCGACAGGCATGACAACGCGCTTCGCGCCCGAGGGTGATCGTATCCTGGTGAATGGCGCCAAGACCTTCATCACCAACGGCGCGCACGCCGATCTCTACCTGCTGTTCGGCAAATGGAGCGAGATCGAGGACAGCAGGGCGTCGATCTCGGCGCTGGTGCTGGAAAAAGGCACGCCGGGCCTCAGGATCATGCGCGAGGAAGACAAGATGGGTCTGCGCGCCTCGAGCACTGCGTCACTCGCGTTCGAAAATTGCCGGGTGCCGCGCGCCAACCTGCTCGGCCGGCCCGGCGACGGGCTGAAGATCCTGCTCGCCTCGTTGAACCTCTCGCGGCCGAGCATCGCGGCGCACGCGCTGGGCATCGCACGCGCGGCGTTCGAGGATGCCGTCGCCTACATCAACGAACGCCGGCAATCGGGGCGCCGCATCGTCGAGTTCCAGGGCATACAATTCATGCTGGCGGACATGGCGACCGAGCTCGCCCAGTGCGAAGCCTGGCTGTGGCACGTCGCGCGGCTCATCGACGGCGGGGCGACCGACTTCGGCATCGAGGCTTCCATGTTGAAGTTGAGAGCCTCGGATCTGGCGATGCGCATCGCGACCGACGCGGTGCAGCTTCACGGCGGCTACGGCTATTGCAAGGACTACCGCGTCGAGCGCCTGATGCGCGACGCCAAGATCACGCAGATCTGGGAGGGCACCAACCAGATCCACCGCCAGCTGATCGGCAGGAGCTTTATCAAGAAGTATTAGCCGCCGATGAACGCCGATGAACGCGGATAGAATCAGCAGCCTTGAAGGATGCGGGACATGCGTCTTGCTGGATGTAATTTTGACCTTATCCTGCGTTGTTGCCATCCTTTTGGGGAGGTAGTTGCCGTTGTTTTGATCGGCGTTCATCGGCGTTTATCGGCGGTTACATCAGTTTTTGAGGAATGATTTGACAACGATCAAGACCGTAGGTGTGGCAGGCAGCGGCACGATGGGCGCGGGCATAGCGATCGTCGCCGCGCGCGCAGGGTTCAAGACCATCGTCTACGACACGAACATCGAAGCGCTCGCGCGCGCGCGCAAGCAGACCGAGGGTTTCTTCGCGAAATCGGTCGAGCGGAAGAAGCTCACCGGGGACGAGGTCGAGCGCATACTCGGAGATCTCAGCGCAACGACGGATGCCGGGCAGTTTGCTCAATGCGATGTCGTGATCGAGGCCGTCTACGAGGATCTCAAGGTCAAGCACGAACTGTTCCGGAGGATCGATCCGGTCTGTCGGCCGCACACGATCTTTGGATCCAACACGTCCACCCTGTCGATCACTGAAATCGCGGCCGGCTCGGGCCGTGACGATCGTTTCGTCGGCATGCATTTCTGCCTGCCGGCGCAGCTTATGAAACTGGTCGAGATGTCCCCCGGCCTTAATACCAGCGAGGAAACGTTCCAGCGCGCGTGGGAATTCTGCAAGGCCATGGGCCAGGTGCCGGTCCGGACCAAGGATAGTCCCGGCTTCATCCTCAATTATTTTCTGATCCCGTTCAACAACGACGCCATCCGCCTGGTCGAGAGCGGCGTCGCCGCGCCGGCCGATATCGACCGCGCGATCAAGACCGCGCTGGGCTACGCCATGGGGCCGCTGGAACTGCTGGACCTGGTCGGGCTCGACACGCACCTGCTGGTAGCCGAGGCGCTCTACGCGGCCACGCACGACTCGCGCGCCGCGGCGCCCGCGCTGGTGAAGCGCATGATCGCCGCCGGCAAGCTCGGCCGCAAGGCGGGTGAAGGGTTCTATAAGTATGAGGGCAGCGCGATGTTCGGAGGATAAGCGCGAGACGCTTATCCTTACATGGAAACCCATATCAAGGAACAGGTACCGGAGTCAGCCGCAGAGAAACTTAAATGGAATACCAGGTAATTTGTGCCGGAGAAAGCCGTTCATTTTCTAGAGATCACCCGCTGGTAGCGGGTGGTAAGGACAGCGGCCAAGTTGTTGTCATCATTGGCGCCGATGCTGGGGCTGCGTTCCGGAGGTTGCGTGACACCGACCGTATGGCCGCTGTCCTCCTGATCGAGCTCGGCACCGAATGCCTGGGCGTGCATACGGGTGAGGCGCGTGGCGAGGAAGGCTCGAACGTTCTGGGCTTTGCCCGTTTCCGGCTGGGCGACGCGGCGCCGTCGGACCTGGTGGAGTTGGTGCGCCAGCCGCGCACGGCGGAGGCGGCGCTCTCCGCCGCGCGACTCGTCTTCGAGAGTGCGGGCCTCAAGGTGTCGACTTGCGGCGATTTCGCCGGTCGCATCATCGACCGGCTGGTGCGCCCCTATTACAACGCGGCGCTGCGCCGGCTCGACGAGGGGCTCGCCAGCGCGCAGGATCTCGACACCACGCTGAAGCTCGGGCTGGGTTATCCGGAAGGGCCGATCGAGCTCCTCGAGCGCACCGGCCTCGCGCACCACTACGACGTGGCGCAGGCGCTGTTCGAGGCGAGCAGCGATCCGGCGTACGCACCCGCGCGCCGCGCCCGTGTGGCCAAGCAAAGGCGGGAAAGCTGATAGGCATGCAACCGCTTGCCGGAATGCGGGTCCTCGACTTCAGTACGCTCCTGCCGGGTCCGCTTGCCACCCTGCTCCTCGCGGAATCCGGCGCGGAGGTGATCAAGATTGAGCGCCCGGGGGCGGGCGACGAGATGCGCAGCTACTTGCCAAAGTTCGGCGCCGACAGCGTCAACTTCGCGCTGCTCAACCGGGGCAAACGTTCGATCGCAATCGATCTCAAGGCGCGGGATGCGCTTGCCCGGCTTGCGCCGCTCATCAGGGGGACCGATGTGATCGTCGAGCAGTTCCGGCCCGGCGTCATGGAGCGGCTCGGGCTGGGCTACGCAGCGGTCGAGAAACTCAATCCACGTATCGTCTTCTGCTCGATCACCGGCTATGGGCAGGCGGGCGGGCGCGCCATGACCGCTGCCCACGATCTCAACTACGTCGCGGAGACCGGACTGCTCGCGCTCTGCGCGGGCATGGACGGCGCGCCGGTGATACCCCCGGCGCTGATCGCCGATATCGCCGGCGGCACCTATCCGGCGGTGATCAACATCCTGCTTGCGCTGCGGGAGCGGGACCGCACGGGACACGGCTCCCATCTCGACGTGGCGATGGCGGACAATCTCTTTGCGTTCATGTACTGGGGAATCGGCGACGGTCTCGCCGCTGGGCGCTGGCCGCGGCCGGGGCAGGCGCTCGTCACCGGGGGCAGCCCGCGCTATCAGATCTATCGCACCCGGGACGACGGCTACATCGCCGCAGCTCCCCTGGAGGAAAAGTTCTGGCGGAACTTCTGCGACGCGATCGGCCTGCCGGCCGGGGCGCGCGACGACACGCGTGACGCGGAGGGTGTCAAACGTGCCGCTGCTGAATGCATTCGTCGGCGGACGGCGGACGAATGGCGCGCAGCGTTCGCCGGCAAAGACCTCTGCTGCAACGTGGTACGCTCGGTCGAAGAAGCGCTCGCCGATTCTGAGTTCGTCGCGCGCCACCTGTTCGACTCGAAGCTCGTCGCCGGCGCGCATAGCATCGCGGCGCTGCCGCTTCCGATCGCGCGTAATTTTCGCGGTGCGGAGGCGGTCGTGGGATATCCGGCGCTGGGGGAAGCGAACGCACTGTTGGATCAAAACCAGAGACAGGACGAACAACCAAGAAGATGACACCCATTGTTCTCGTGCTCACGTTTTCCATAAACCCTCCCTCACCCTCGATCCCTCCACCCCTCAAGGGGGTGCTGTACCGAGTCCCGGGGGGAGAGGGAGGCGCTCGATCCTAGGCACGACTGATGCGCGCGCTTGTCGTACATCGGCACGGCTCGATCGATGCCGTGCAACTGGAAGAGTTTCCGGAGCCGCGGCCGCACGCCGGTGAAGTGCTGATCGATGTTCACGCCGCGAGCGTGAATTTTCCCGACCTCCTTGTGATCGGCGGCACCTATCAGCGTCTGCCGCCGACGCCATTCGTGCCCGGGAAGGATCTCGCGGGGACGGTGGCCGCCGTCGGTTCGGCCGTAAGCCGCGTCAGACCGGACGATCGCGTGATGGCGCAGGTCGAGCATGGCGCGTTCGCCGAACGCGCGGTGGCGGCGGAGGCAGTCTGCCACCGCATGCCAGACAGCATGAGTTTCGCCGATGCGGCCGCCATGGGGCTCGCTTATCTCACTGCGCATTTCGCTCTCGTCGAGCGCGCGCAGGTGAGTCGCGGCGAGGTCGTGCTCGTCACTGGCGCCGCCGGTGGCGTGGGGCTTGCCGCGGTGCAGATCGCAAAGGCGCTCGGCGCGACGGTGGTGGCGACCGTCAGCAGCGAGGGGAAGGCCGCAATCGCCCGCGCGAGTGGCGCCGATCACGTCGTCTATACCAACATTCCGGACCTGCGCGAGGGTTTGCGCACGCAAGTGCATGCTGCGATAGGCAAGCGCGGCGCCGATGTCATCATCGATTCCGTGGGCGGAGACCTGTTCGATGCGAGCCTGCGCGCGATTGCCTGGTGCGGACGGCTCATCGTCGTCGGTTTTGCCGACGGACGCGTCCCCGAGATCAAGGCAGGCTACGTGCTCGTCAAGAACATCTCGGTCATCGGCCTGCAGAGCAGCGACTACCGGGACCGCGAGCCAGAGAAGGTGCAGCGCGTGCAACAGGAACTGTTCGAGCTGTACGTGCAGGGGAAGCTCAAGCCTCACGTCATGGCGCGCTATCCCCTTTCCGGTTTCCGTGAGGCGCTCGCGACGGTGCGGGACCGCCGCGTGCTGGGCAAGGTCGTGCTGGAAATGCGCGATGATGGAACGGCGTGATGACCCGCGCCACGCGGTTACGGCGCACGCATATAATCCCGGGCTCCGGTTCTGCGTAGGTTGCGTTGAGGCGCCCATGCCGAAACCCAGCGCTGGGCACCGGATTTGTTGGGGTTCGCGTCGCTCACCCCAACCTACGGAGGCATGACAAAGGGAAGGGGTGAGTCATGGCATCGGTGTTGCCGCTAAAGCCCGGGGCGTCGGCGAATCTGCTTGCAGACGGCGCGAGCATCAAGCTGTGCGAGACGATTGCGCGCCTCACCTACGAGGATCTGCCGCGTGAGGTGATCGAGATGCTGAAGACGCTCATCATCGACGCGTTCGGCGTGATCGGCGGCGCCGCTCGCGCAGCGGGGATACCGGAACTGAACGCACGCCTTTCGCGGTGGGAGACGCAGGGCTCCGCCACCGGCCTGATCGGGAAGCGGCGCTACTCGCCGCCCACCGCCGCGCTTGCAAACGGCGCCGCGTGCCACGCCCTCGACTTCGACGACCAGCACGATCCGGCGCGCGTGCATACCAACTGCGTGACGCTTCCTGCGCTGCTTGCCACCGCCGAGGACTGCGGGAGCATCAGCGGGCGCGATTTTCTGCTCGCCTACGCGGTGAGCGCGGAGCTGCACGCGCGCCTCGGGCTTGCCGCGTACAACAGCCTCGGCAAAGGCTGGCATCCCACTATGGTGTTCGGCGCATTGAGCGCCGCCCTCGGGGCGGGTCGCCTGCTCAAGCTCGATGCGGCAGGACTCAACAATGCCCTGGGGCTCGCGTTTCATCAGGCTAGCGGTTCAGCACAGAGCATGCGCGATGGCGTGCTGTCGAAGCGCCTGGGTGCGGGTTTTGCCGCGCGCGCTGCGGTGCTCGGGGCGTTTCTCGCCGCGGACGGGCTGACCGGCACCCGCCGCACGCTGGAAGGCAACGCCGGGCTCGTCGCGCTGTACGAGCGCGGCGAGTTCAATGCTCAAGTTCTGTTCGAGGGGCTCGGCACCAAGTGGCGCGTACCTGAGTACAGCTTCAAGCCGTATCCCTGCTGCCGCTGTAACCACACGCTGATCGGCATCGGCATCGAGCTCTACAACAGGGGAATCCGCGCCGACAAGGTGGAGTCCGCCGAGGTCCGCCTCGGCAACACCAACTGGCTCACGGTGGGCGAGCCCTACGATGCGCTGCGCGATTCGGTCGTGCACGCGCAGTTCAACGCCGCCTACAGCTTCGCGCGCGCCCTCACCGATGGTACGGTCGGACTGCGGAGCTTCCAGAAACCCGGCATCACCGATTCGGCCGTGGTCGCGCTTGCGGCGCGCACCGGCATCGTGTCCGACCCCGAAATCGAACCAGCTGCGATCGAGCCCGCGCGCGTCAAACTCAGGCTCGCGGACGGCAGCAGCATCGAAATCAGTCGCGATACGATCAAGGGCAGTCCGCAGGAGCCGATGACCGAAGAAGAGGTTCTCGGCAAATTCCGCGGCTGCCTCGAATTTGGTCTCGGGACGCCCATGTCGCAGGCGGATTGTCTGGCCGAAGCGGTACGGAATCTGGAAAGCGCACCGGATGCCGCTGCAGCGCTCGTGAGCGCCTTTCCCTGATGTGCGAGGCCTGATCGGTCACGTGTCCTCAGGCACCGCGGGCGAGTCGAAATGGTAGCATTACGCTCGCACGCCTCATACCCACAAGGAGCAAACGACCATGGAACTCGGACTCAAAGGACGCACCGCGCTCGTCACGGGCGGCTCGCGCGGCATTGGCTTCGGCGCGGCCCAGGTGTTCGCCGCCGAAGGCTGCAATCTGCATCTTGCCGCCCGCAGCGCTGCCGACCTCGAAGCCGCACGCAAGAAGATTACCGCGGCTCATCCGGTCAGCGTCACGTGCCATGCGGTCGATCTGGGTGTGAGCGAAAACGCCGTCAAGCTCGCGAACGAGTGCGGGCCGCTCGACATCCTCGTCAACAACGCCGGCGCGATTCCGCAGGGCACGATCACCGCGCTCGACGAGAAGGCGTGGCGCGCGGGGTGGGAACTCAAGGTGTTCGGCTTCATCAACCTCACGCGCGAAGTGTACCGCGCGATGTGCGAGCGCAAGAGCGGCGTCATCGTCAACGTGATCGGCTCCGCGGGCGAGCGGCCGAGCGCGGGCTACATTGCGGGCAGCATGGGGAATGCCGCGCTGATGACGATGTCGCGCGCGCTCGGCGCGGACAGCCCCAAGCACGGCGTGCGCGTGGTTGCGGTCAATCCCGGAGCGACCGCAACGGACCGCGGTGTCGAGCGTTGGCGCAACGACGCGAAGCAGAAACTGGGCGACCCGGAGCGCTGGCAGGAGTTGACGAAAGGCATGCCGTTCGGCCGGCCGGCAAGCGTGGAGGAGCTGGCTAACGTGATCGTGTTCATGGCCTCGCCGCGCGCCTCTTACGTGAGCGGCACCGTAGTGAGCGTCAACGGCGGGGCAAGCTGGCGGCCGTCAGCGTAATCTCGCCCGTTCACGCGCAGCGCCGCTGGCGCCACCACGGCTCGGCGGCGCGCTGCGACGCCCGGTGCTCGACCGATATGGCGTCCTGGCTGCGCGGGGGCGCGCCGCTACCCCTTCACTGCCGCGATGACCTCGGCATCTTTGCTCGACGTGGCGATCGACATCGGCGTGGCGGCGGATTTTCCATGCTCCGCGTACGGATCGGCGTTGCCGGCGCGCAGCATCCTGATGATCTCGAGGTGCTTGTTGGCCGCGGCCTTGTGCAGCGCCGTCCAGCCTTCCTGGTCGGCGGCGTTCACCGATGCGCCGTGGGTAATCAGGGTTCGCGCTATGTTTGTGCGGCCGAACGCTGCTGCCTGGATAAGAGGCGTGATCCCCTTGAGGCTCCTGACGTCGACATAGGCGCCCTTTTGTATCAGCAGTTCCGCCACCCGCGCGAAACCTCTCTGCACCGCCCAGTGCAGCGGGGCGTAGCCGCGCTTGTCGCGCACGCTCACGTTGGCGCCGGCGTTGATGAGCTTGTTGGCCGAAGACTCGCTCCCCATGAAGGTCGCAACCATGAGCGGCGTCCAGTCGAACTGGTTCTTGAGGTTGACGTCGACGCCCGCTTCGAGGAACAGGCCGATGGCTTTCTCGTTGCCTTTCTCGGTCGCCCAGAAAAAACCCCGCGGCGAGAATTCGATGTTGCATTCCTTCTCCATCCGCTCCTTGAACTCGATGTTGCCCCAGACATCCTCGTCCTTCGTGCCAAGCCTCATGTTCCTCAACTTGTCGTGCAGGCGGGAAAGGAAGAGGATGTCGCGCATCACCTCTTCGGGGAAGCCCTGGCGATTGCCGCGATTATCGAAGTACAGATCCTCGAAGGTCGCGTCGCATTCCGTCGTTCCCCAGGTGCTCATGATGCTGCTGAATATCCGGAGGTACTTGTCTTCGAGGTGGTGCGGATACTGATGCATGTATCCCTCGAGAATTCTTGCCAGCATTGAATGCATGATCGCTACCGCTTCCCGTCCGTTGAGATTTCGACAACCATCAGCATCCGCCGGTCATCCGTCCAGCCGGCGCGCCTGCCGTAGTATAAAGCCCCGCGCTTCGGCGCAAAACTGTCAGCCGCGCAACCCGAACCAGCCCCGCCACGAGCGCCCGAACGCGTTCAGGTCGTAAGTGTGGCTGAAGGTCGTTGCGACCTGGTCGAAGCCGCGGGGATCCAGCCATTCCCAGATGCCGAGCACCACGCCCATATAACCCAGATTCAGGAGCACCACGCCCACCCCGAGCTTGGGGACCCTCACGAGGAGGGTCCACACCACGCCGCCGCGGCTGCGCGGGTTGAGGACCAGCAGGAATCCTGCGCCGGCGAGCAGCAGTCCGGCCACGACCAATGCCGGACCGGGCCGGCGCACGAGATAGTCTGTCGCCGACCCCCAGGACCCTTGCGCAAGGAGATAGGCCGACCCGATCACGGCACACCCCGCCGTGAGCAACATGAGACCCCACACCACCGCCGGCGCGCCGGCATAGGCCTCGCCCGAATCGCCCGCCCAGCGGAATCCACTGCGCCCGGTGAAGATCGACTCAAGGCCGCCCAGTACGAT
>MEQT01000292.1 GCA_001770325.1 Betaproteobacteria bacterium RIFCSPLOWO2_02_64_14 | reverse complement strand
CGCGCGGGCGTCGGGCGCCGCACCCAGGCGCCGGATCAATTCCACCAGCAGCGGAAACGTCGTCATGTAACGCTCCGGCCCGCTGCGCTCCAGCGCAAGTTCCGAGGTCACCTGCTTCCATCCCTGTCCGATCTCGCCCACCACGCTCTCGTCCGGCACGAAGACGTTGTCCAGGAAGACCTCGTTGAAACTCTGGCGGCCGTCCATGAACGGGATCGGTCGCACCGTGACGCCGGGAGACTTGAGTTCGACGACGAGTTGCGACAGTCCCTGGTGACGGTCGCCGCTGTCGGGCGAGGTGCGGCACAGGACGAAGAAAGCGTGCGCCCTGTGCGCCCAGCTGGTCCACACCTTCTGCCCGGTGACGCGCCAGCCGCCGGCGACGCGCTCCGCGCGCGTGCGCACCGAAGCGAGGTCCGAACCGGAATTCGGTTCGCTCATCCCGAGCGCGAAATAGCATTCGCCGCGCGCGATTGCCGGCAGGTACTTCTCCTTGAGATAGTCCGAACCGTGCCGCAGCAGGCTCGGTCCGGTCTGACGGTCAGCGGCCCAGTGCGCTGCACAGGGCGCGGCAGCGGCGAGCATCTCCTCGGTGACGACAAAGCGCTCGAGGTACGGGCGTTCCTGCCCGCCGTAGCGCTTGGGCCAGGTCATGCCGATCCAGCCGCGCGCTGCTATCCGGCGGGTGAATTCGGCGTCGAACTCGGCATGACCGAGGCGCGGCGCAAACGACCCCGCCGCGACTTCGGCCCTGAGAAACGCGCGCACCTCCTCGCGCAGCTTCAGCGCCGGCGGCGGCAGCTCCAGCGCGGAGAAATCGACGTTTTCGAAAAACAAGCGCGTTCCTTGTCAAAGGGTCCGGATGCGACGTGGCGAGACGGGTATTTTAAGCATCTCGCGGACTGCAGAGTGAATCATGATCCGTGAATCGACGAACCCTCTTGGGCGTGGGCGGGGAAACGCAGACGGCCGGATCACGGCTCACGCCCTTCCTCAGC
Source organism: Betaproteobacteria bacterium RIFCSPLOWO2_02_64_14 (assembly GCA_001770325.1). GTDB lineage: Bacteria > Pseudomonadota > Gammaproteobacteria > Burkholderiales > SG8-41 > DSOT01. The sequence continues at coordinate 34,149 of MEQT01000292.1, read as the reverse complement.
GACGCAACACCACCAGCGCATCCGCCGCTACCACGCGCGTCTCATTCACGAACAGCGGGTTGATATCGATCTCGGCGATGCGGTCGGCGTGATCGGCGATGAGCAGCGACAGGCGCGAGAGCGCGTTGGCAAGGGCGTCGACCGCAAGGGGCGGTTTGCCCCGGTAGCCCGCGAGGAGCCGCCAGGCGCGCGTCTCGCGGATCATCTCGTGCGCGGTCTCGACGTCAAACGGCGCGAAGCGGTAGCTCACTTCACGCAGCAACTCGGTAAAGATGCCGCCGAGCCCGAACATGACCAGGGGACCGAAAAAGCGATCGTTGGTCGCTCCCGCGATTACCTCGACGCCCGATGCCATCGCACTCACCAGCACGCCGCGTATGGCGGCCTTAGGCGCGTACTGCCTTGCCGCGGCCGCCACCTCGCGCGCCGCGCGCTTCAACTGCGGGAGGTTGCGGACGTTGAGCCGCACCGCCCCGGCTTCGGTCTTGTGCGGGATGTCCGGCGAATCGATTTTCACCGCGACCGGGAAAGGCATCGGGGCGCGCTTCAGACGGGCGACGCCCGCCACCGCAATGAGCGCATCAGTCGCGACCGGGATGCCGTATGCGGCAAGCACCGCCTTGGACTGGTGTTCCGACAGCCGTCGCGCGCGCGCGGGCAGGGGCACGTTGCGGGGCGCAACGACCCGCGCGCCGGAACGCTTGCAGCGCTGTTCAAGCGCCGCCCGCTTGCGTGAGAACTGGTAGAGCATTCCGGCCGCATCCGCAGTGCGCGTGGGTGTGATCAGCCATGGAATGCGGTGCCGTTCGAGGACTTCGACCGAGCGTTCGCTGCGGTCGGGGACGCGGCTCCACGCGACGAGCACGGGTTTTTCAGCCTCCGTCACGAGCGCTGCCAGACCATTGGCCCACTCCTCGCCTTTGGCGCCCTGCACCGAGCCGTAGCGGACGATGAGCTGATCGATGTTGGGATCGGCGAGCACGAGCCGCGTGATGCGGTTCACCCACTCGGCGTTGCCGGTCACCTGCGCGGTGAGGTCCACGGGATTGGCGAGCGAGGCATACGGAGGCGCGATCTCCTTCACGGCGCGCAGCGTTTCGGGCGCGAGGCGGGGAAACTTGAGGCCATGCCGGTCCGCGGCGTCGACCATGAGCACGCCCGAACCGCCCGAGGTTGTGAGCACTCCGAGGTTGGGCCCGCGCGGCAGGCGGCGGCCGCTGAATGCGCGCACGCCATCGACCAGGTCGTGCACGTCGCCGATCTCGATGAAACCTCCCTCCTCGAACGCGGCCCGGTAGAGCGCGTAACCTGCGGTCATGCTGGCGGTGTGCGATTCGGCTGCGGCGCGACCCATGTCGGTGTTGCCGACTTTCCATACCAGGATCGGCTTGCCGAGCTCCAGCGCGCGCCGCCCGATTTCGCGCAGCCGCCGGCCGTCGGTGATGCCTTCCATGTAGCTCACGACGACTTCGGTATCGTCGCGCTCGATGAAATCGGCGATGAGATCGAGCGAAGTAATGCTGGTTTCGTTGCCCGCCGACACGATGTAATTGAAGCCCACGCCTTCGGCCTCGGCGAGCGCGACCACGCTGAACGCGAACCCCCCGCTCTGCGAGACGAAGGCGACCGGGCCGGCCTTGAGGCCGGCGTCGGCGAAGCCCGGCCCGAAACCGCAGTAGACACGATCGATGAGATTCATGGTGCCGATGCAGTTGGGGCCGATGAAGCGCACGTTGGCATCGTGGGCCGCGACTTTGATCTCTTCTTCCAGTGCGACGCCCGGCGCTCCGATCTCGCGAAAGCCGGCGGAGAAGATGATGGCGTAGGGAATCCCGGCCGCGCCGCAGTCGCGGATCATCTGCGGCACCAGCGCGGCATTCACCGCGATGATGGCGAGATCGCACGGCTTGGGCACGGACGCCAGATCGGGAAAGCACGGCAGCCCGAAAACCTTCGGGTACTTCGGATTGACCGGATGGATCCCCCCGCGGTAGCCGGTGCCCTGCAGCACCTTGACCGGCTGGCCGCCGATGCGATCGGGATTGCCGGAAGCGCCGACGACCGCGATCGCCCGCGGATTGAACAGGCGGGCAAAACCGGCACTGCTCATAGCGGTTTGATGCCGGCGGCCTTGATGACCGTCGCGTACTTGTCGATTTCCTCGCGGATGAAGCGCGCGAACTGTTCCTGCGTGCCGCCGATCGGTTCGAGGCCGTCGTTGATGAAGCGCCCCTTGATGTCGGCACCACCCAGGATTTTGCCGATCTCGGTGTTGAGGCGCGCGACGATGTCCTTCGGGGTCTTGACCGGTGCGAACAGTCCGAACCAGGTGGTGGCCTCGTAGCCCTTGAGCCCCGACTCGTCGAACGTCGGAACAGCAGGGATCGCCTGGAAGCGCTTGAGGCTCCCGATCGCAATTGCACGCAGCCGCCCCGAATTGATGTGCGGCACCAGCGCGGGCACGCCGCTGAAGATCATGTGGACATTGCCCGCGATGGTGTCGACCAGCGCCGGCGCGTTGCCTTTGTACGGCACGTGCACCATGTTGATGCCTGCCATCATTTTCAGCAGTTCGCCCGCCATCTGGTTGGAGCCGCCGATTCCACTGGAGGCGAAATTGAGCTTCCCGGGCTGCGCCTTGGCGAGCGCGATCAGCTCCTTCAGAGTCTTCGCCGGCAATGAAGGGTGCACCGATAGCACGTTTGCCCCCTTGACACACAGGACGACAGGGGCGAAATCACGCAACGTCTCATACGGTGGCTTCGCAAAAAGCGTCATGTTGATCGCATTGGATGCACCGCCCATGAACAGCGTGTAGCCGTCGGGCGGCGCCTTGGCTGCGAGTTCGGAACCGATATTGGTTGCGCCGCCCGGGCGGTTGTCGACGATCACCTGCTGGCCGAACACTTCCGTGAGCTTGGCGCCGATCGCCCGCGCCGTGATATCGGTATTGCCGCCGGCGGCATACGGCACGATGATGCGAACCGACCTCTGGGGATAGGTCTGGGCCGGCGCAGACAGCGCGGCGAGCGCAAGCGCCGCCGCGACGGGTAGCAAGGTGACACGAACTCTCATGTTGGTCCTTTCGCAACTTCGTTCACCAGCGCCTCGCCCCGGCTCCAGCGCCTGAGATTATCGGTGAAAATCTCGAACACGCGGCGGTCGTTTCCGCTTGCGACCGAGGAGTTGTGCGGCGTGACGATTACATTGGGCAGCTCCCACAGCGGCGAATCGGGCGGCAGCGGTTCGGGATCGAACACGTCGAGGTAAGCGCCGCCAAGGTGGCCGCTCTCGAGCGCCGCGATCAGCGCGTTCTGTTCGACGATCTCGCCCCGGGCCACGTTGATCACGCGCGCGCCGGCTGGCAGCCGTGCGAGCGTCGCCGCGGTGATCAAGCCGCGCGTTTCGTGGGTGAGGGGGCAGGCGATTATCAGCCAGTCACTCCGGGGAAGCAATTCCGCGAGGTGTGCCGGCGGATGGATTTCGTCCACCGCAGTTCCGCCTTGCGTGGTGTTGCGACGCACGCCGATCACCTTCAGGCCCAGCGCGCGCGCTAGGCGCGCAAATTCCCTGCCGATCTGGCCCAGGCCCAGCACCAGCGCGGTCTGCCCGCGCAGGTCGCGCGGGACACCGGACCCCCGCATCGGATCCCAGAGGTGTTTCCGTTGCGCGGCGAGCCAGTGCGGAAAATTGCGCGCCAGCATGAGCATGCCGGCAATCGCGGTCTGCGCGATCGGTTCGGCGGTTGAGCCGGAAGAGGTCGTGAGGCGCACGCCGCGCGCGAGCATCTCGTGATAGATCGGGTGGTCGACGCCGACATTGAAGGCGTGCAGCCACTTGAGCCGCGGGGCCTTGCGCACCGCGGAGAAGAATTGGCGCGAGTAATCCGGAAACACGTCGCCCGAGAAAAGCGCCGCGTCCACGCGCTCGCAATCCGCCTCGTCGAGGCGTGCTTCACGCCCGGCGGGGAGCGCGAGAACATCCAGGGCGATACCGTGTTCTTTCGCGCTTGTCGCGAGTTCGGAGCCGTACGCGGCGTGGAACTGGTGTGAAACGAGCAGAACTGCCATTTTCCCACCGATTCTACCTGCTATTTGATAGGATTTGCGATCACGCCCATCTTGAGAAAGCCCACTTCGTGGACATCGACACGCTGGAGCTGACGCAGCAACTGATCGCGCGCCGTTCGGTGACGCCGGAAGACGCCGGTTGCCTGGACTTTCTCACCGGGCTGCTCGAGCCGCTCGGGTTCAAGTGCGAGCGCATGAGTGTCAACGGGGTGGACAATCTGTGGGCGCGCCGGGGCACGGACGCGCCGCTCGTTTGCTTCGCGGGCCACACCGACGTAGTGCCGACCGGGCCGCTCAGCGAGTGGCAGAGCGATCCGTTCACGCCGACCATCCGCGACGGGGTGCTCTACGGCCGGGGCGCCGCCGACATGAAAACTTCGCTTGCGGCCTTTGTCGCAGCGATCGCCGAGTTTGTCCGCGCGCACCCGGGCCACGCCGGTTCCATCGCGCTGCTCTTTACCTCCGATGAGGAGGGTCCGGCGGTGGACGGCACCGTACGCGTGGTGGAAGCGCTGGCGCAGCGCGGCGAACGCATCGATTACTGCATCGTCGGCGAGCCGACCTCGGTGAAGCTCACCGGGGACATGATCAAGAACGGGCGCCGCGGCTCGCTCTCGGGATTGCTGACGGTGAAGGGCGTGCAGGGCCACGTCGCCTACCCGCACCTTGCGCGCAACCCGGTGCACGAGGTCGCGGCGGCCATCGCCGAACTCGCCGGCACCGAGTGGGATCGCGGCAACGAGTATTTTCCGGCCACGACCTGGCAGATCTCTAATTTCAATGCCGGCACCGGGGCGGGCAACGTCATCCCCGGCACGGCGACGATCCGGTTCAATTTCCGGTTCTCGACCGCGAGCACGGTCGAATCGCTGCAAACCCGGGTCGTCGGCATCCTCGACAGGCACGGCGTGCCCTACGACCTGCAATGGAGCTACGATGGCCGCCCGTATCTCACGGCGAAAGGCGACCTGGTCGACGTGGTCGCGCGCGCCATCAAGACCGTCACCGGCATCGACACCGAGCTCTCCACGACCGGGGGCACTTCCGACGGACGCTTCATCGCCGACATCTGCCCGCAGGTGGTCGAGTGCGGCCCTACCAATGCCACCATCCACAAGATCAACGAGTGCATCCCGCTGGCGGACCTGGAACCGCTGCCGAAGATTTACCGGGAAATCCTGGTCAATCTTCTGTTAAAGTAGCGGATGAACGCGACAGGGGAATGAGGATTGCCGGATCCCAAAGGCCACAATTTGAGCAAGGATCCATCAAAGATCAAACGCTGCCCGGAATGCCGGCGCCTCGTTGAGGCGTCGACGATGCGGCCGCTGTCCCGCACCCGTTTCGGGGGCGGTGTTCGCTATGCCTGTCCGGATTGCTTCAAGCGCGTGATGGGGCTGAGAAAGGCGGCGCAGGGCGCGCGTCCCGTATAGTCGTTTCCGTTTCACGACGCGTCTCCCGCGCATGCGCAGCGACAATCTCTACGAACTGCCGAAGGACCTGCCGCGGCCCGTTGACGACGGTGCGTGCGCGCATCTTGCGGGCCTACGGCTGCCGTCCGTGCCGCTCGTTTCGACCGGCGGGCGGGGCGTTGATCTCTCGCAACTCGCCGGCCGCACGGTCGTCTATTGCTATCCACGCACCGGCCGCCCGGACCGCGAGGTGCCGGCGGGCTGGAACCAGATTCCCGGCGCGCGCGGCTGCACCCCCCAGTCGTGCGCCTTCCGCGATCACTACCAGGAACTGCGCGGTCTTGGTGTGGGCGAGGTGTTCGGCCTGAGCACCCAGGACAGCGCCTATCAGCGCGAAGCGGCCGAGCGGCTGCACCTGCCGTTCGATCTGCTCTCTGACGAGAAGCTCGCATTTGCGCGGGCGCTCAAGCTGCCGACCTTCTCGGTCGACGGCATGACGCTGATCAAACGCCTCACGCTCATCCTCCGCGATGGCACGATCGAGAAGGTGTTCTACCCGGTATTCCCGCCCGACCAGAACGCGGAACAAGTGACGCGCTGGCTTGAGGCGATTCGCAGTTGACTCGGCGCGCGGCCGCAGCGTGAGCCGGCCCTGACGCGATGCGCCGTTAGAGCCACCCCGCCTTGCGGAAGCGGACGAAGAGATAGACGTCGATCACCACCATGAGGCCGACGGCGAAAGGGTAGCCCCATACCCACTTGATTTCCGGCATGTAATCGAAATTCATGCCGTAGACGCCGGCGATCATGGTGGGTACGGCGACGAGAGCCGCGTAAGCCGCGAGCTGCTTGGTGGTCTGGTTCTCCCCCAGCGTGATCAGCGACAGGTTCACCGAGATCGCGGTCGTCACCATCTCGCGCAGGCTGTCGATCGACTGGTTGATGCGCAGCAGGTGGTCGTAGACGTCGCGAAAATAGTCCTGGGTGCCAAGGCACACTTCCGGCACCCGCCCGCCGTAGAGCTTGCCCGCGGTCTCCTGCAGGGGTCCCGCCGCGTGCTTGAGTTCCATCAGCTTCTGCTTGAGGGCGTAGAGTTGCTCGATGTTCTCCCGCGCCGGCGCTCCCGAAAAGATGCGCCGCTCCACCCGCTCGAGATCGTCTTCCAGGTCTTCCAACACGGGGAAATAGCGGTCCACCACCGTGTCGATGAGCGCATAGAGCACGAAGCCCGCGCCGAGCTTGAGTAGCTGCGGCTCGCGCTCACAGCGCTCGCGCACGCTGGCGAATCCCTCGCGGGTGCGATTGCGCGTCGACAGCACGTAGTTCCTGCCGACGAAGATATGCACTTCGCCGACGTTGAGTTCCTCCCCGACGTATTCGACCGTGCGTACGACGGCGAATAGCGAGTCGCCGTATTCCTCGAGTTTCGGACGCTGGTGGCCGTGGCTCGCGTCCTCCACCGCGAGTTCGTGCAGGCCGAACTCGCGCTGCATGTCGGCGAGTTCGTCGGGGGTCGCGTCCTTCAGCGCTACCCAGACGAAGCAGCCGGGGCGGTTGAGGTAGCTGTGGATGTCGTGCTTGCCGATATCGGCGAGCTTCCTGCCGTCCTGGTATGCGGCGCAGTTGATGAGCACTTCCGGCTCCTTCCTGCGCGCATGATAGCGCAAGCCGGGCCGCGCTGGCCCCGACGAATGCGGTTACCGATACGTGGTGCTGGTGGCGCCGAGACGCCCGAAGAAGGGGAGCTTGATAGCCGGCGCCAACGGATCGACGCCGAAGGAAAGTCCGAACAGATTCACTTCGATGCCTTCCGGGCCGCTCGCCAGCACGCCCAACAGACCATAGAGCGATAACTGAAAACCCCGCCCGCTCGGCGCCCGGGCAACGAACTTGTCGCCGAGGTAGTCCTTGCCGATGGCGGTGGGCGGCAGGTCCGCGCCGAGTTCGGGCACGACGCGGGTGAGATACGCGGTGAACGTGTTGGAATTGGGTCCGGGCCAGGCCGAGTAAACCCCGGCGTAAGGATATTCGCGCGCGACGCGGTCGATGCGGTCTATCAGGGCGTCGATCCCGTTGCCGCGCTTTTCGGCAAGCAGCACGGGGGCGCTGCCGAACCAGCGCGCGTCGGGCGGGCGTTGCCGGATGGCAACCGCCGTATCGCTCGAGCGCAGGCGCCAGCCGATCACCTCGTAGACCGTATAGGCGGCGCCGTTGGTGCGCTTGACTGCGATCCAGGTGTGCACGCCGAAGTAACCCCGCCAACCCCAGGCGCGCGCCGCGTAAACCTGGATCAATGGGTCGGGCGTCACCGCCGGGTCAGGCGCGATTCCGACCGGTTCGCTGCTGGCGGTGCGCCAATCGCGCGCCCCCGCTGCGCCGCCAAGCAGCCACCAGCAGGCGACCACGCCCGCGGCGACCGCCAGCAGGAGCAGCGTTGTGTTGTTCAACATTCTCATATCCTGTCCGAGCCCGCCGGCCCGCTACGCAGCGGCGGCAAGCCCCGTCATGTGACAACGTCAGGTTCGAAGAAAATCCATGCTACTTGGGGGAAGCGCTGTTTGAGGGCCACCTCGCAGGCATTGATGTGTTCGACGAGCCGCGCGGCATCGCTGGATTCCCGCATGCGCACCTTGGCCGCCACCACCACGCGCTCGCCCCACTGCAGCGTGATGAGATTGAGTACCGCATCCACTTCCGGACGCACGGCCACGAAGCGCTCGATTTCGGCGTGCACGAGCGGATCGGCGCTCTCGCCGACGATCATGCCTTTCACTTCGCGCATGACCGCAAAGGCCACCACGATCAGCAGCGTGCCGATAGCGAGGCTGCCCAGCGCATCGAACAGCGGGTTTCCCGTCACGATCGCAACGATCACGGCGATCAAAGCAAACACCAGCCCGAGCAGCGCGGCAATATCCTCGCCCGCAACCACCATCAGTTCGCTCTGGCGAGTGGCGCGGAACCATTCCCAGAACGTGCGGCTGCCCCGCTGCTCGTGGATGATCTTCAATGCGCCCCACAGCGACCCCGCTTCGAGTGCGACGCTGAAAGCGAGGATGCCCACGGCAAGCCAAGGGTCCCTGATTGGCGCGGGATGCATGAGCCGCTCGATGCCCTCGTAGACCGCGTACAGGCCGCCCACCGAAAACAGCATCAGCGCGACGATCATCGACCAGAAATAGGTGGCGCGGCCGTAACCCAGCGGATGGTCGGCGGTGGCGGGACGCTGCGAGCGCTTGAGCCCGATGAGCAGCAGCACCTGGTTCGCGCAGTCGGCAACCGAATGGATGGTCTCCGCCAGCATCGCGCCCGAGCCGGTCCAGAACGCCGCACCGCCTTTCGCCGCTGCGATCCCGGCGTTCGCGGCGAGCGCATAGAGAATCGCCCGTACCGCGCCCTTGCCTTGCCCTGCCATCAAAACCCTCCTATTGCCGAGCTAAACGGTAGATGACCCCGATCGACGCCCAAATTCGTGGGTGAACCGTGAATCGTGATCCGTGAGCCGACAAGGTCTGTTTCGCGAGTTTGGGTTCGTCCGATCACGGCTCACGGTTCACGCCCTTCCTGTCGCACCCGAGCCACGGCATGACGCCGCGGTGGCGCTGCTCGAATGCCTCGATCTCGGGCAGGTGCTGCAGTATCAACCCGACGTCGTCGAGCCCCTTCAGCAGCCGCTCGCGGTACACCGGGTCGATCTCGAAGCGATGGCTCGCGCCGTCGGCGCCGGTCACGCGCTGCGCTTCCAGGTCGACCGTAAGTTGCGCTCCAGGGTTCGCGCGCAGATGCTGCCGAAGAGCGGCGCAGGTTTCCTCCGGCAGGATCACCGGCAGCATGCCGTTCTGCAATGCGTTGCCGTAATGGATATCACCGAACGATGAGGCGATCACGCAACGGACGCCGAAATCCATCAGCGCATAAACCGCGGCCTCGCGCGAGGAGCCGCAGCCGAAGTTCACGCTGGCGACGAGAATCTGCGCGCTGCGCCACGGCGCCTGGTTGAGAATGAATCCGGGCCGCTCGTTGCCGTCGGCGTCGAACCGGAGGTCGTGGAACAGGTACTGCCCGTAGCCGCCTTCGCGCGGTTTCCGGAGATAGCGTGCCGGCACGATTTTGTCGGTATCCACGTTCGCCAGATCGAGCGGCGCCGCGACCGCCGTCAGTTCAGTGAAGGGCTTCATTCGCAATCCTTAGCCGCCGATGAACGCCGATGAACGCGGATGAAACGACACCGGGCAAGCGTGAACCGTGAGCCGTGATCCGATGTCGCCGGACAGCCCGGATGCTCTCGTCGATTCACGGTTCACGGATCACCCGTTTGCCCTGGAATGTACTGGAAGGCATCCATAGGCGTGTATCGGCGTTCATCGGCGGTTCCAATATTGTCTTTACAGGAAATTGCGCACGTCGGTGATCTTGCCGGTCACCGCAGCGGCGGCGACCATCGCCGGGCTCATCAGGTGCGTGCGTGCGCGCTTGCCCTGCCGTCCTTCGAAATTGCGGTTGGAGGTCGAGGCGCAGCGCATGCCTGCCGGCACCGAATCGCCGTTCATGGCGGCACATCCCGAGCAGCCCGAGCCGCGCCATTCCAGGCCGGCGTCGCGGAAGATCCGGTCCAGACCCTCAGCTTCCGCCTGGCGCTTGATTGGAGTCGATCCGGGCGACACCCAGCCCGCCACCACGGACTTCCTGCCTTTCAGCACCGCTGCGGCTGCGCGCAGGTCCTCGATGCGCCCGTTGGTGCAGGTGCCGATAAACGCGCGGTCGACGCGGATTTCGCTCAGCGGCATTCCGGGCTTCAGATCCATATAGGAGAGCGCCTGCTCGGCGTGCGCGCGTTTGCCGGGGTCCGCCATTTGCGCCGGGTCGGGCACGCGGGTGTCGACCGCGGCCGCTTCCTCGGGACTGGTGCCCCAGGTGAGCATGGGTGCGAGCCGCGAGCCGTCGAGGCGTACCTCGCGATCGAAGCGCGCGCCGTCGTCGCTCGGCAGGGTGCGCCAATGATCGAGTGCCAGGTCCCAGTCCCGGCCCTTGGGCGAGTACTCGCGCCCGGCGAGATACGCGTACGTCGTGTCGTCGGGCGCGACCATGCCGGCGCGCGCGCCGGCTTCGATCGACATGTTGCATACCGTGAGCCGGCCTTCGACCGACAGCGCCCGGATCGCGGCTCCACCATATTCGACGACATGACCGGTAGCGCCTGCGGTGCCGATTTCGGCGATGATCGCGAGGATCACGTCCTTGCCGCCGATGCCCGGCCCGAGCGTGCCATCCACGGTGACGCGCAGCGTGCGGGGCCTCTTCTGCCACAGGCACTGGGTGGCGAGCACCTGCTTCAGTTGCGATGCGCCGATGCCGAACGCAAACGCGCCGAGCGCGCCGTGAGTGGAGGTGTGCGAATCGCCGCAGGCGAGGGTGAGGCCGGGCTGGGTGAAACCCAGTTCCGGGCCCACGACGTGCACGATCCCCTGGCGCGGATCGTCGATGCCAAGATGTGACAGGCCGTGTTCTGCGGCGTTCTTTTCGAGCAGCTCGATCATGCCGCGCACCTCGGGATCGTTGACGCCGGCAAGGCCCTGTCCGCGGCCGGCGGTCGGCACGTAGTGGTCGGCGGTCGCGATATTCTGGCGCGGCCGTCTGACTCTATGGCCTTCGCGCGCGAGCTGGCCAAAGGCGAGGAACGAGCCCTCGTGCACGATATTGCGGTCGATATAGATGAGCACCTCGCTCTCCCCGCGGGTGAGGATGACGTGCCGATCCCAGATTTTCTCGAATAGGGTGCGTGGTGCATCCATGCGAATTCCCCGCTTTTCTGGTATGGTGGCATCAATCATGACGACGCGCCACCCTCCCCGGCGCGGTGCGTCCGGCAGCGCGACCCGGCTCGAACCGAACGCCATTGACCGATCCTTGAGCAGCGACGCACCGGAGGAATTTTCATGAGCGCGGACAACACGAAGCGGCCCACGCTGGCGGACTGGGAAGCCGCCGTCGCCAGGTCGCTGGAAGGCAAGCCGCTCTCCGCACTGAACTGGACGACGCCCGAGGGCCTGAGCGTCAAGCCGCTCTACACCGCCGCCGATGTCCAGGGGCTGCCGGCGCTCGACACGCTGCCCGGCTTCGAGCCCTACCTGCGCGGGCCGCAGCCGACCATGTACAGCGGCCGGCCGTGGACGATCCGCCAGTACGCGGGCTTCTCGACCGCGGAGGAATCGAACGCGTTCTATCGCCAGACGCTCGCCGGCGGCGGCCAGGGTGTGTCGGTCGCGTTCGATCTCGCCACGCACCGCGGCTACGATTCCGATCATCCGCGCGTCATCGGCGACGTCGGCAAGGCGGGGGTCGCGATCGATTCCGTGGAGGACATGAAGATCCTGTTCGACGGCATACCGCTCGATCGGGTGTCGGTCTCGATGACCATGAACGGGGCGGTACTTCCGGTGCTCGCGGGTTACATCGTTGCGGGGGAGGAGCAAGGTGTCGCCCAGGCGCAACTCTCCGGCACTATCCAGAACGACATCCTCAAGGAGTTCATGGTCCGCAACACCTACATCTACCCGCCCCAGCCGTCGATGCGGATCGTCGCCGACATTATCGAATACACCGCGGCGCACATGCCGAAGTTCAACTCGATCTCGATTTCCGGCTACCACATCCAGGAGGCCGGTGCGACACAGGCGCTGGAACTCGCGTTCACGCTCGCCGACGGCATGGAATACGTGCGCGCCGCGGTGAGCCGCGGCATGAAGGTGGACGAATTCGCGCCGCGGTTGTCGTTCTTCTTCGGCATCGGCATGAATTTCTATCTGGAGATCGCCAAGCTGCGCGCCGCGCGGCTCTTGTGGTGCCGGATCATGAAGGAGACGTTCGGCGCGACAGAGCCCCGGTCGCTCATGCTGCGCACCCACTGCCAGACCTCGGGCTGGTCGTTGACCGAGCAGGACCCGTACAACAATGTGGTGCGCACCGCGATCGAGGCGATGGCGGCCGTGTTCGGCGGCACGCAGAGCCTGCACACCAATGCGCTCGACGAGGCGATCGCGCTGCCGAGCGACTTTGCCGCGCGCATCGCGCGCAACACGCAATTGATCCTGCAGGAAGAGACGCACATCACGCAGGTGGTCGATCCGTGGGCGGGTTCCTACATGATGGAGCGGCTGACCCACGAGCTTGCCGGCAAGGCGTGGGAGATCATCGAGGAAGTGGAGCGCATGGGCGGCATGGTGCGCGCCATCGAATCGGGCTGGGCCAAGCGCCGCATCGAGCGCTGCGCCGCCGAGCAGCAGGCGCGCATCGACTCGGGCTCCGATGTGATCGTGGGGGTGAACAAGTATCGTCCCGACAACGAAGCGCCGATCGACTTGCGGGAAGTGGACAACACCGCGGTGCGCGAGGCGCAGGTGCGCCGGCTCCGGGAGATCCGCGCGAAGCGCGAAGCGCGCGCGGTTGAATCCGCGCTCGCCGCGCTGACCGAGGCCGGCAGAAGCAGCGCCGGCAACCTGCTCGATCTCGCGATCCGCGCCATCCGGTTGCGCGCCACGGTGGGGGAGATCTCGAGCGCGCTCGAAGCGGCGTTCACCCGCTACCAGGCTTCGACCGAACTCGTCTCCGGCGTCTACGGCGCGGCGTTCGGCCGCGACGAAAAATGGCAGGTGTTGAAGCGCGATGTCGAGGCGTTCGCGGCGGATGAAGGCCGGCGCCCGCGCATCCTTATCGCCAAGCTCGGCCAGGATGGCCACGATCGCGGCGCCAAAGTGATCGCCACCGCCTTTGCCGACCTCGGTTTCGATGTCGACGTGGGCCCGCTGTTCCAGACGCCCGAAGAAGCCGCGCGCCAGGCGATCGAGAACGACGTGCACGTCATCGGCGTATCGACGCTCGCCGCCGCGCACAAGACGCTGGTGCCGGCGCTCGCGAATGCGCTCAGGGAAGCGGGGGGAGAGGATGTGCTCGTGGTGGTAGGCGGCGTCATCCCGCTCCCGGACTACGAGTTTCTGAAGAAAGCCGGCGCCGCGGCGGTGTTCGGGCCGGGCACGGTGATCGCGGATGCGGCGCGCGAAGTGCTCCGGGCGGTGCGCGAACGGCGCGGGATCGTGGCAACGGCAGGGTGACGTCGCAGTGAGCCGTTTCCCGCCGGGCATGGATCCTGCGGCTGAAGCGCTTGCCGCCGGTGTGCTTGCCGGCGAGCGGCGCGCGCTGGCGCGGGCGATCACGCTCGTCGAATCCTCGCGCCGCGAGCATCAGCTGCGCGCCCAGTCCCTGCTCGAAGCGCTGTCGCCGCACACCGGGCGGTCGCTGCGCCTCGGCGTGAGCGGCGCGCCGGGGGTGGGGAAGTCGACGTTGCTGGAGGCGCTCGGGGTGCACGTAGCGGAGGAGGGCCGGCGCGTTGCGGTGCTGGCGGTCGATCCGTCGAGCGCGGTGAGCGGCGGTTCCATCCTCGGCGACAAGACGCGCATGGAACGCCTCGCCCAGCACCCCAACGCCTTCATCCGGCCTTCGCCCTCGCGTGGGACGCTTGGCGGCGTGGCGGAGAAAACGCGCGAGGCGATCCTGCTGTGCGAGGCGGCGGGTTACGGCGTCATCATCGTGGAAACGGTCGGGGTCGGGCAGTCCGAAGTCGCGGTCGCCGGCATGGTGGACATGTTCGTGCTGCTGCAGTTGCCCCATGCCGGGGACGAACTGCAGGCGTTGAAGAAAGGCATCATCGAACTTGCCGATATGGTGGTCATCAACAAGGCGGATCTCGATGCGCGGGCAGCCGAACTTGCGCGCGCGCAGGTGCAGAATGTCCTCACCCTGCTTGCCCCGGCATCCCCGGAGTGGGCGCCGCCGGTGCTGGCGGTGAGCGCGCTGACCGGCGCCGGCGTGCCTGGGTTGTGGAATGAGGTCACGCGTTTCGAGGCAGCGATGACCGCGAGCGGCGAACTTCAGGCGAAGCGGCGGCGGCAGGCGGTGGACTGGATGTGGGGTTTGATCGATGCGGAGCTGCGCGCGCGCTTTCGCCGCCACCCTTCGGTGCGCGACAGCCTCGACCGGCTCACCGCGGCGGTGAGCCGCGGCGCGCTGACGCCGTCCGCCGCCGCGCTGGAACTCCTCGCCGCCGCCCGCGAGAACAACTGAAGGCGCGAAACCGCTGATCAACGAAGATGAACGCAGCGCGCATTGTTTCATCGTGAGAAGGTGATCCGTGAACCGTGAACCGACAGGGCCGCGTCTGTCTGAGGGCATCGAATCACGGCTCACGGCTCACGCCTTTCCGGTTTCGTTTCGTCTGCGTTAGTCGGAAGCTGACCACCTCTCTTGGAGTCGAAAGGAAGGACGCCATGCAGGACATCATTCGCCAGCTCGACGAGAAACGCGCCGCCGCGCGCCTGGGCGGCGGGCAGCAACGCATCGACGCGCAGCACGCCAAGGGCAAATTGACCGCGCGCGAGCGCATCGAAGTCCTGCTCGACCCGAGCTCGTTCGAGGAATGGGACATGTTCGTCGAGCACCGCTGCACCGACTTCGGCATGGCCGAGCAGAAGATCCCCGGCGACGGCGTGGTGACGGGCTACGGCACGATCAACGGGCGGCTCACCTTCGTGTTCAGCCAGGATTTCACGGTGTTCGGCGGCGCGCTCTCCGAGGCGCACGCGGAGAAAATCTGCAAGATCATGGACCATGCCATGAAAGTCGGCGCGCCGGTGGTGGGCATCAACGACTCCGGCGGCGCGCGCATCCAGGAGGGCGTCGCCTCGCTCGGCGGCTACGCCGAGGTGTTCCAGCGCAACGTGGAAGCGTCGGGCGTGATCCCGCAGATCTCGCTCATCATGGGGCCGTGCGCCGGCGGGGCGGTGTACTCCCCCGCGATGACCGATTTCATCTTCATGGTGAAGGACACCTCGTACATGTTCGTGACCGGCCCGGAAGTGGTGAAAACGGTGACGCACGAGGAAGTCAGTGCCGAGGAGCTCGGCGGCGCCGTCACCCACACCACGAAGTCCGGGGTCGCCGATCTCGCGTTCGAAAACGACGTCGAGGCGCTGATGATGGTGCGGCGGCTGGTAAGCCTGCTGCCCTCCCACAATCGCCAGCAGCCGCCGGTGGTGCCGACCGAGGATCCGGCCGGCCGTATCGACGACTCGCTCGACACGCTCGCCCCCGACAATCCCAACCAGTCCTACGACATGAAGGAGCTCATCTTCAAGGTGGTCGACGAGAGCGACTTCTTCGAGCTGCAGCCGGGTCACGCGCGCAACATCATCATCGGCTTCGCGCGCATGGAGGGTTCCACCGTCGGCATCGTCGCCAACCAGCCGCTGGTGCTCGCCGGCTGTCTCGACATCAAGAGCGCGATCAAGGCGGCGCGCTTCGTGCGTTTCTGCGACGCCTTCAACATCCCGATCGTCACCTTCGTTGACGTGCCGGGCTTCCTTCCCGGCACCGCGCAGGAATACGGCGGCATCATCAAGCACGGCGCGAAGCTGCTCTATGCGTATGCCGAATGCACGGTGCCCAAGGTCACGGTCATCACCCGCAAGGCGTACGGCGGCGCTTACGACGTGATGAGCTCCAAGCACCTGCGCGGCGACGTGAACTTCGCGTGGCCGTCGGCCGAGATCGCGGTGATGGGGCCGAAGGGCGCGGTCGAGATCATTTTCCGCAAGGAACTCGACGACGCGGCGAAGATCGCGCTGCGCACCGAGGAATACCGGCAGAAGTTCGCCAATCCGTTCATCGCCGGCCAGCGCGGCTACATCGACGACGTCATCATGCCGCACGAAACGCGCCGGCGCATCTGCCGCTCGCTCGCGATGCTGCGCGACAAAAAGCTCGAGAATCCGTGGCGCAAGCACGGCAACATCCCCCTTTGAAGGATGAAGGCGGAAGGACGAAGGCGGAAGGGTGAGGGGCGAGGGGCTCCTCCGTCACCGACAAGAAGAAACATGTTCCGTAAAATTCTGATCGCCAATCGGGGCGAGATCGCGTGCCGCGTCATCCGGACGGCGCGCAGGATGGGTATCGCCACGGTCGCGGTGTATTCCGAGGCCGACGAGGATGCGCTTCACGTGGCGCTCGCCGACGAGGCGGTGTGCATCGGTGCCCCGCCTTCGCGCGAGTCCTATCTCTCAATGGACAGGATCGTCGCGGCCTGCCGGCAGACCGCTGCCGAAGCGCTCCATCCGGGTTACGGGTTTCTGTCCGAGAACGCAGACTTCCGCAGGCGCCTGGATGGGGAGGGCATCGTCTTCATCGGCCCGACGGCAGCGGCGATCGAGGTGATGGGCGACAAGATTGCCTCGAAGAAGCTGGCGCTCGGCGCGGGTGTGAACGCCATTCCCGGCCACAACGGCGCGATCACGAGCGCGGGCCAGGCGGTGAAAATCGCGCGCGAGGTCGGCTACCCGGTGATGATCAAGGCGAGCGCGGGCGGCGGCGGCAAGGGGCTGCGCGTGGCGGCAAATGATGCCGAGTGCCGCGAGGGCTACGCCTCCTGCCGCAGCGAAGCGCTGAACGCTTTCGGCGACGACCGCGTGTTCATCGAGAAATTCATCGAGCAACCGCACCACGTCGAAATCCAGGTGCTGGGCGACGCGCATGGCAACGTGGTGCACCTGGGGGAGCGCGAATGCTCGATTCAGCGCCGCCATCAGAAGCTCGCCGAGGAGGCGCCGTCGCCGTTTCTCGACGCGGCTACTCGCAAGGCCATGGGCGAACAGGCGGTGGCGCTGGCGAAAGCGGTGCGCTACGAGTCGGCCGGCACGGTGGAGTTCGTCGTCGGCAGCGACCGACGCTTCTACTTTCTCGAGATGAACACGCGCCTCCAGGTCGAGCATCCCGTGACCGAAATGGTGACCGGGCTCGATCTCGTCGAGCTGATGATCCGCGTCGCGGCAGGGGAGAAGCTGCCGCTCGCCCAGCAGGACGTGAAACTGAACGGCTGGGCGATCGAATGCCGGGTCAATGCCGAGGATCCGCTGCGCAACTTCCTGCCTTCGGTGGGACGGCTCGTCAAATACATGCCGCCGGAAGAGACGGCGGGAGCGGTGCGCGTGGACACCGGCGTTTTCGAGGGCGGCGAGATTCCGATTCACTACGATTCGCTGATCGCGAAACTCATCTGTCACGGCGCGACGCGCGAAGCGGCCGTTGCCCGCATGCGCGATGCGCTGAACGCATTCGTGATCCGCGGCGTCTCGTCGAACATCGCGTTCCAGGCCGCACTGATGCAGCACCCGCACTTTGTCGCGGGGACATTCAACACCGGCTTCATGGCCGAGGCGTATCCGGACGGATTCCACGCGGCCAACCTGGTGCACGAAGACCCGCTGCTGCTGGCGAGCGTCGCCGCGTTCGCCCGCCTGAAATACATCACCCGCGCATACAAGGTGACGGGCCAGTTCAACGGCCGCAGCCGTACGGTGGGGCGCGACTGGGTGGTGTTGATGGGGGGCCGCCAGTACGCGCTGCAGCTCACGCCTGCCGCCGGCGGCTATTTCATTTCATGCGACGGCGAGACCCGCGAACTGATCTCCAACTGGAAACTGGGAGAACTCCTGTTCCAGGGCACATGCGACGGCGAACGCATCTGCCTGCAGATCGAGCGCCGCGGGTTGAAGTACCGCATCATCCACTGCGGGACGCAGGCTGAGGCGATGGTGATGACGGCGCGCGATGCACACCTGCTCTCGCTCATGCCGGAGAAACCGGCGCCGGATCTGTCGAAGTTCCTGCTCTCGCCGATGCCGGGGCTGGTCACCGAGCTGGCGGTGCAGCCGGGCCAGGAGGTGAAGGCCGGCGAGAAACTCGCGGTGATAGAGGCGATGAAGATGGAAAACATCCTCAAGGCGGACCGCGACTGCGTCGTCGCCGAGGTGCTGGCGAAGCAGGGCGAGAGCGTCGCGGTCGATCAGCCGATCCTGCGGTTTGAATGACCTGTAAGAGAGAATAACCGCCGATGCACGCCGATCAACGCAGGTGGCACGAGATCGGAAATGCGTGAACCGTGATCCGTGATCCGACCCGTCGAACCGA
This sequence comes from Betaproteobacteria bacterium RIFCSPLOWO2_02_64_14, assembly GCA_001770325.1. Lineage (GTDB taxonomy): Bacteria > Pseudomonadota > Gammaproteobacteria > Burkholderiales > SG8-41 > DSOT01. Next base: position 15,653 of record MEQT01000292.1, on the reverse strand, counting down.
TCGGGGTGCGCTCGCCGGTTCACTGATCACCCGGCGCGCTTGTCGGACAGCGCAGCAATCACCTCGGGTGGGGCCTGCACGAGTTCGATGAGGACGCCTTCGCCGCTCACCGGTGAAGCGTCGTTGCCGCGGGGATGGATGAAACAGATGTCGTGCCCCGCGGCGCCCTTGCGGATGCCGCCGGGGGCGAATCGCACGCCGCGCGCCGAGAGCCATTCGATCGCGGCGGCGAGATCGTCCACCCACAGTCCGACGTGATTCAGCGGCGGCTCGTGCACCGCCGGTCTGCGGGCGGGATCGAGCGGCTGCATCAGGTCCACCTCGCAGCCCAACGGTCCGTTGCCGATCACCGCGATATCCTCGTCGACGTTCTCGCGTTCGCTGCGGTAACTTCCGGTCACCGCCAGCCCCAGCGCATCGACCCACAGCGCGCGCAGCCGCCTCTTGTCGGGCGCGCCGATCGCGATCTGCTGGATCCCGAGGATCCTGAACGGCCGTTCGCTCACAGCGCGGCCCGCTGATCCTCGGGCACGCCGTAGCGTTCCTCGAGCTGCTGGATCTCCGGCAGGCCCGACGCATCCACGATGCGGCCGGCGTTGTCCACCATTTCACTCGCGGTGAGCAGCCCGACGTCGGGCATGCCAAGCCGCGTGAGGCTGGTGCCGAAGCCGGTCATGTATACGGCATCGAAACTTTCGCGCGCCACCAGCCGCGCGGCGAGCGCATCGGCGACGCCCGGCGCCACGGTGCACTCCGGCCGCGCGAGAAGTTGACGCAGGCGCGTAGTCAGTCTTTCCACGTGAACCTCTGCTTGAAGCGGTGGTATACCGGGAGTCACATTATTTCATGATCGCCCCGATGACGCAGCAGATCAGGCGCGCTCGAGCAACCACGGCGCTCCTGCGGCCGCCGGCGGCGTGAGGCGCAGCGGCAGTGCGTTGTCTATGGGCGCGGCAGGCGCGGTGATCTCCAGTGCCCGGCACAGCACGCGAAACACGCCGGAGTGGGCGACGACGAGCGGGCTCGAATAGACGGCATCCACCTCCAGCGCTTTGACCAGCGCCACTGCGGCCAGCGCCTGTTCGCGTCCGCGGGCGTTCAGCTCGATGTCGGTCGCGCCGGTGATCAGGCCGAGACGGTTGGCTTCGGTCTCGCCGTGCCGCAGATAGAAGAATGTCCGCTCGAACAGCGGGCCGCGAAGCAGGGTGTTTACGTTTGCATGCATTCGAGATGAATGATCACGGAACGGCGGCGCGCGCGACCGAACCCGCAGCGGCGAGCGTCGGCAGCGCCCGGCAGGTTGCGATGAGGGCGCGTGCCCTTTGCGGGGACAGTATACCTTCGCACAGGCCTGCGACTTTTTCTTCCAGGGCGCGGTCGCTCATTGGTCGTTCGCTGCTCCCGATCACTTTGTCGATGTGCTGGGTGAGCGAGCGGCCATCTTTCAGCCGGCAGGTTGCCCGTGCTTCGACCTCGGCGAATTGGAGATTGGGCTGCGCTACCACCCGCCCCCGCAGGGTCGCGACCACCGGATCATGCACGCGCGCGTCGGTGTATTGATGTTCGCCCGCGGCGCCGTCGACGAGCGCCACGGCTGCCGAGTGGTAGAGGCTCCATTTCGACTTGAGGCCACTTGGGGGCGTTTTGATGCCGGCAAGTTCCAGCGCCTTCGGGTGGACTTCGAGCGTGATGCTTTCGACATCGTCCGCGCGCACGCCATGCGCCTCGCGCAGCCGGATGCACGCCTCGATCACGGGGTGCGCCACCACGCCGCAGGCATAGGGTTTATAGGTGTTGAGCGCAATTTCGAACGTTTCGCCAAGACCCGAAACGATCTGCGAGAGGTCGCAGCGCTGCGCCATGACCGCGAAGAAACCATGCTTGCCTTCGAGCGCCGACTCGGCGCTGGTGAAGCCCTGCCCCGCGAGCAGCGCGGCGAGCAGCCCATTCTGCGCGGCGCGGCCATGGATGAAGCTCTTGGTCATGGTGCCCGCCATTTCGCGCATCCCTGCTGCCTGCGCGCACGCGATGCCGATGGCGCACGCGAGCCGACCCTCGTCCAGTCCCAGTGACTTGCCGGTCGCGGCAGCGGCGCCGCACACGCCCGCGGTGCCGGTGACATACCAATCGGTGTTGTGGGCGAAGTAGATGGCGTTGGCGATGCGGCATTCGATCTCGATGCCGAGGATGAACGCGTGCAGAAAATCCGCGCCGGTCATCGGCTGACGCTCGGCCAGCGCGAGCAAGGCGGATGCCACCGGCACGCTCGGGTGCAGCAGGGTGCGCAGGTGCGTGTCGTCGAAATCGAGCACGTGCGCGCTCATGCCGTTGATAAGCGCGGCGTGAGCGATATCGGTGCGTTCCGTGCGCCCGAGCACGCTTGCCTGGGCCGGACCGCTGATGGGTGCGATCGCAGCGAGCGCGCGGTTTATCGCTTCATGCCGCGAGCCGCCCACCGCGCAGCCGGCCCAGTTGAGCACCGAGCGCACTGCTTCGTGCCGCACCGATTGCGGCACCACGTCGAGACGTGACGCGACGAGGTAGCGGGCAAACTCGCGGGCGATCTCCACGAATGCGACCGGCCTAAACGGACATCCCCGTGTCGCGCGTCAACTCTGGAACCGCGGATGAACGGCAGATGCGATTGCGGTCTTCATATCCTCTTCCCTCTGGGCGCGGCCGCTACTGCGACCCGGACGCATCTTGCCGCGCTTTGCCGGCCTGGGCAAGTCTGCGCGCAGCCCGAACTTCCCGGTTCCACGGGCAGGCGCGCCTGGACAGAAGTGCGCGGTCGCGCCCGCCGTGGTATGTTTGCGCATTCTCAAATCACCTGAAAGGCAACGCCGTGAAGATCGAGAAAGTCGGATTGATGACGCCCGGCGACATGGGGCAGGCAGTCGCGATGCGGATCAAGGACAAGGGCTTTACCGTCTGCACCGCGCTCGACAAGCGCAGCGAACGCAGCCGCACGCTCGCGCGCGAGGCGGGTTTGACCGACGTCGGCACGATCGCGCGGCTCGTCGCCGAATGCGATGTCGTGCTTTCGGTCATGAATCCGGGCGCCGCGGTCGATTTCGCGCGCGAGGCGGCAGCCGCGATTCGGGCCGGCGGCCACAAGACGCTCGTCGCCGACTGCAACGCGATCGCGCCTCCCACAGTGCATGAAATTGCGCGCCTGATCGAAGGCGCGGGGGGACGCTTTCTCGACGGCGGCATCATCGGGTCGCCGCCGCGCGGAACCGCGAAGACCAACCTCTACGTCTCGGGCCCCGGCGCCGCAGATCTCACTGCCCTCGCTGGCCCGCAGTTGAACGTGCACGTGGTGAGCGAGCGCATCGCGGACGCGAGTGCGGTCAAGATGTGCTACAGCGCGATCAACAAGGGCACGCAGGGACTATGGCTGGAAATCATGGTTGCGGCCAAGCGCCTGGGCGTGGACGAGCTGCTGGAGAAACAGTTGCGTACTTCTCGCTCCGATCTCGTCGATTTCATCCTCGGCCAGTTTCCTTCGATCGCGCCCAAGGCCTACCGCTGGGTGCCGGAGATGATCGAGATCTCCAAAACCCTGAGCGCGGCCGGCATCGGCCCGAAGGTGTTCCAGGGAGAGGCGGACATCTTCCAGTTCGTCGCCGGCACGGCGCTTGGCAAGGAGACGCCGGAGAACCGGGACAAGTCGCGCACCGGCAAGGACGTGGTGCGCCTGCTGGCCGAAGCGCGCGCTGCAAAATAGCAGCAGCCATCACGTAGGAGGATATCGTGGCACAGCCCGTCGATCCCAACGAAGTTCTGATGACCGGCGAAAACTCCTTCATCCGGTTGAGCGCGGATGGCGGCAAGACGCACACCTCGCGCGTGAGTCACTGGCGCGTGCTGTGGTGCCCGGCCGGCGCAGGCCACGCGATGTTCGTGAAATCGCCGCTCACCGAAGACCGCGTGCGAATCTACAGCGATAACGTGGCGGTGGCGCGCTGGCTGCAACGCACCATCGAGACCTTCCTTTATCCCGCCTTCGCGGACACCGCGCTGCCGGTGCTCGACGCGCAGTTCTCCCGCGCCGGCGACCCGCGCTCGACGGCGGTGGAAACGGTGGTCTCAGGCGCCGGGCGCATCGTGCTCACTTGGTATGACTGCATCGAGCCGTTCGTGCTCACCATGGCGCCGGGCACGAGCAACCGTCCGCTGGGCGTGTTCAGTACTTTTTTTCCCGCCAAATCGGCACAGATCGAGAGCGACGGGCGCTTCGCGCCTGACGTGCCGTGGCTGGAAATGCGCGGCGACCGGCAGTGCACGAGCGCGTGCCTGGCGTGGTCGGAGACGTGGGTGAAACCGCGCGGCTGACTGACAAGGCCGGGGCGTTCGTTCCGCTCAAGTAGAGACCGCTTCGCAGCGCTGCTGCGGGTTCTTAGGGCGCGGCCCGAACGCCGCGCTCTTCCAGCAGCGCCCTGATCCTCGGTTCCGGCTTCCAGTAGTTCGGCCCCTTGAGAAACTTGCCGTTCGCGTCGAAGATCGGGTTGCCGTTCGCATCCAGCTTGCTCTCGTTGCTGTCCATGATGATGTCCAGCACATCTTCCAGCGGCAGGCCGTACTTCAACGCCTCGGAGCGGCAGTAGACCATGATGTCGCCGAGCAGGTCCGCAATCGCCACTGCGACATCCGTCGGCGCGGCGCCGTTTTTCGAGAGCGCGACGATCCCGTCGATCTCGTGCACTTCGTCGAGCAGCGTGGCCTTGAACTTGACCAGGCGGTCCGCTACGTCCGCGGGCAACGAAGGGCGGTCGTTGGCGGCGAGTTTGTACATCGCGTTCATCGCGGCGATGCGTTGCGCGAACGATCGTTTCATCGGCGGGTTCAGTCGACCTTCAGCCCCGACGCGCGCACCACTTTGCCCCAGGCGCGCACTTCATCGGCCACGTGCTGCTTGAACTGGGCCCGCGTGTACGGTGCCGGTTCGGCCGCGTTCGCGGTAAGCACGTCTTTCATTCTCGGCCGTGTCACCGCCTTCATGATTTCCGCGTGCAGCCGGTCGAGGATCTTCGGCGGCGTGCCGCTGGGCGCGAAAAACCCGGTGTTGCATCCCATGATGAATCCGGGGATCGCTTCCGCGACCGCCGGGGTATCCGGATACAGCGGCGAGCGCTTCGGCAAGGTGATGCCCAGGAGGGTCAGCCGTCCGGACTTGATGTGCGGAATGGCGGCGGAAATGCACGCAAAGTACATCCCGGCCTCTCCCGCGACCAGAGCAGCCGTGGCCGGCCCGCCGCCCTTGTAGGGCACGTGCAGCGGCTTGATCCCGGTCTCGCGGATGAACCGCTCCCCGGTGAGATGCGTGATGGAGCCGGGACCGGAAGAAGCGAAAGCGAAATCGCCGGCGTGCTTCTTTGCATAGTCGATCAGTTGCGGGATCGACTTGAAGCCGTACTTGGGATTGACGACGAGCACCAGCGGCGAGCGCGACGGCAGTGCGACCGGTTCGATGTCTTTCAGCGGGTCATAGCTCAGCCTCTTGTAGAGGGTCGCGCTGATGGCATGGCTCGGCACGTCGTGCATCATCAGGGTATAGCCGTCGGGGTTCGACTTGGCCGTGATGGCGGCGCCCAGTGTTCCCGCGGCGCCCGGACGGTTGTCCGGGACCACCTGCTGCCCGAGCGATTCGGACAGCACGGCGCCCAGGCTGCGGGAAATGACATCGGTGATACCGCCGGGCGGCCAGGGGACGACCAGCCGGATCGGCCGCGACGGATAGTCCTGGGCATACGCCTGCGAAGACACGTGCAGGCATATCGCGGCGAGCAGCAGGCTTGCCGCTTTCATGGTTTTCATCTTTTTCCTCCTGGATCGTTGTGTCGAACTGCTTCCTCACGGCGGCGATCCTCGCGTGCCGCGCGTGCCGGACGCATCCTCTTACCGGCTCGCCCGCCGCGTGTGGATTATGCCTTAAGATGAACATTGATCGCATTCCACGAAAAGGAAGAGGCGCATGAAACTGCTCGAAGGAAAGTCGATTGCAATGACCGGAGGCGGCGGCGGGCTGGGCCGCTGTTACGGTCTCGCCATGGCACAAGCCGGCGCGGCCGTTGCCGTTTCCGACATCAACCTCGCCGCGGCGCAGGCGACGGCGGACGCGATCGTCAAGGCCGGTGGCCGGGCCGTCGCGGTCCAGGCGGACGTCACCCAGGCGGCGCAATTCGAGCAGTTGCTCGATCGCACAGAGGCAGAGTTCGGCCCGCTCGACGTTCTGCTCAACATCGCCGGCATGTTTCCGCGCGTGGCGCTCGTGGACATGACGGAGGAAACGTGGGACGCGGTGATCACGCTCAATCTCAAGAGCGTGTACCTGGGCGCGCGCGCCGCGATCCGGCGCATGCTTCCGCGCAAATGCGGCGTCGTGTTGAGCACGGCCTCCGGCACGGGCATCCGGGGCCAGCCCAGGGGATCGGCCTATTCGGCCTCCAAGGCCGGGATCATCGGCTTCACGCGCGCCGTTTCGCTCGAACTGAAGGACACCGGCGTGCGTATCAACTGCTTCGGACCCGGCGCGACGGACACGCCGTTGTGGCGCGTCGGCAAGACCGAAGAAGAGATCAAGCGCCTGCTCGCTGCGGGCTTCGTCTACCAGCCGGATGATTTCTCGAACGTCGTAGTCTTGCTTGCGAGCGACATGTCCGCTCCGCTCAACGGCGAATTCATCAGTCGCGACTTGCACCGCTAGGAAATTGTCGCCCGGAGGCGACAATTTCCTGCCAGCCGCGGACAGGCGCGGTGCGAGCAACGCTCATGCTCGCACTTCCTCTAGAAAATGATCGATTTGTGATAAATGGCATAGTATTATTGGCACCGTTGGGGATATCGTGAAAGCCGAGTGAGAAATCGCCTGCGTGCGATTCTCCTCAACTTCGAAAAGGGCAAACCCGACCGAAAGGCGGGGACGCAAAGTCACTGGTCTACAGAGCACCGCGCTCCATGACCGAGGGATTGCCGAGGGCGGGTAGTGGGGCTGCCGGTAATCTTTTTTTGCCGCCCGACGATCGCTCTCGTAGTCCAACTGGCTTTCTCCCCTCCGAGAAAGCGCGTTGCTTTCTCGGTCGAGTGTCCCTGGTGAACCACGGTCGCGGGATTGCCCCGCAGGAGGACATAGGCCATGTTGGAACGATTTCAGGGTAGAGATGGACGTGCCGCGCTCCTGAACGCGCTGCGCAGCCAGTTCCTGGTTGACGGAAATACGGACGTCGCCGACAAGATCGCCTCGGCAGCGCAGCTCAGGGAATTCGCCCCCGGCGCGCGTCTTTTCGCTCGAGGAGATCGGGGTACCGACGTGTACTTGATACTCGCCGGGCAGGTTTCCGTGCGCTTGGGTGAAATCGAGGTTTCAACCGTTGGCGCGGGAATGCACACGGGAGAAATCGCCCTGTTGGAGCCGTTCAAGGGGCGGTCGGCGACAGTCGATGCAATTGACACCGTCGTGGTGGCACAGATATCCGGGCAGAAATTCACGGAGATCGCAGCCCACTGCCCCGAACTCTGGCGCCGGCTGGGAATCGAGCTTGCCCGCAGGCTGGTCAAGCTGGAAGCGACGATCTATCTGGAGCCAGTTGCTTGACGAGTCTTGTCGGGCCTCGTCTATCCGCCGGACGATTTCCGCACGTAGACGTTTTTCTCGCCCGATCGTCGAATGCCCGCTCGCTAATCGTGTTTGCGCGCTGCCGCGCTGCGCTCGCCCGCCTGGTATAGCATCCCGAGCGTAATCTTCCGCACCTCGATCCTGCTGTGCGCGATATGCGCGCGGAGCAGCCGCTGCGCCTCATCGCCCCGCCCCTTCTGGATCGCGGCCAGAATCCCGGCATGTTCGTCGTAGGTCGCGGCAATGCGCTCGGGCTTGTAGAAGTCGAGCCGCCGGATGATGCGCATGCGCTCCGTGATCTCGCGGTAGGTGCGCAGCATCTCGCCGTTGCCGGTGCACTCGACGATCTGGATATGAAAGACCTCGTCGACGGCGCCGACCTTGTTCGGGTCCTGCAGCCTCTCCTTTAAGGGAACCTGCCATGCTCGGGAAAGCTCGTGCAGCGTCGAACGGTCCGTTTCGGCCGCACACAGCGCGTGCACGGCATGGCACTCGATCAGAACCCGGAATTCGTACAGCTCGTCGAATTTTTCGAAGTCCAGAGGCGGGATCAGCCACCCCACTTTCGGGATCGCCTCGACGAACCCCCCATGCTGCAGGCGCTGCAGCGCCTGCCGCAGCGGCGTGCGGCTGACATTGATTTGCTGTGCAAGTTCGGATTCCGAAAAGCGCTCGCCGGGCATCAGCCCGAAATCGAAAATACGCCTCTTGATTTCGTCGTAAGCGTAATCGGCGAGGCTGACCGATTCCTTGTCGATGGCAATGATTTTCGCCATGGTCACGTTCCTTTTAGTGCATTCGCGAGTGCATACGCGCGCCAGCCGCCGTGGGCGGTAATGTCCTGCGCGTCCCGCAACGCCTGCGGCTCGCAAATGAAGCCTTTCACCCAGGTACCGTCGTTCAACTCGATCGTGCCCAGTCCCAGCGGCGGCGGAATTTCGGCAAGCAGCGTGCCGAGCGTGTCCGGAGGCATGTCATAGACCTCGACCGCGATCGCCGCGCCGGCATCGGCGCGCGCCAGTCCCGGTTTGGGCGGATCCGTTCCATTGAGGCTGTAGAGTCGGTAGCACGCTGCCGTACGCGTCACCGCATTGAGCCGCGCCCCGCGCGCCGTCAGTTGATGATGCAACGGCATGCCCTGCATGTGCGCGCCGACCACCGCCAGCGGGATGGCGCCCGGCGGCGTGGCCGTGATCCGCGTGTCGGCGGATCGGAGCTGGCGCAGGTGCGCGCCCAGCGGCAATTCCCGCGAGCGCTGCCATTGCGCAGCGAACTCTATCAATGCCCAGTCGCTGCCGCCGCGCGCGATGAACGTCACGCCGAACGGCAGGCCGTCTGCGGTGAAGCCGAAGGGCACCGCCACTGCGGCAAGACCCAGCAGGTTGACGAAGTTGGTGTAGGTGCCGAGTTCGCTGTTGCGCAGGATCGGTTCGGCCGCGATATCCGCCAGTTTCGGCAGGCCGGGCGCGGTGGGCACCATCAGGAGATCGAATTCGTCCCAGACGTGCCGTGTCCGCGCTTCGAGTTCCCGCACGCGGTATAACGCGTTGAAGGCGTCAACGGCGGTGTACTGTTTGCCGGTGCCGATGACCTCGGCGACCACCGGATCGATGCCCGGCGGGCGGCGCTCGACCAGCGCGCCGGCAACGGCGTAACGCTCCGCCGTCCATGGCCCCTGATAAAGCAGCGCGGCCACTTCCGTGAACGGCGCGAGATCGAAGGTGCCGTGCACGCATGGCAGCGTCTGCAGATGCCCGCGGCTCGCCTCGAACAGTTCGCGGTAAGCATCGCTCGCAAAAAACGGATCGCGCGGAACGCCGACGCGCGGGCGCGGCGGCAGCGCGTAGCGCGCGCACTCCGGCCGGTTGTATATCGCTTCTGCGGGAGGCAGCGCGTCGCGCGCCGCGATCACGGAATACACCGTGGCCGCGTCGGCTGCAGTCAGCGTCAGCAGCGAGACGCAGTCGAGCGTTCGGCAGGCCGGCACGACTCCGGCATTGCTGATGACGCCGGGCGTGGGCTTCACGCCGATCAGGTTGCTGAACCCCGCCGGCACGCGCCCCGACCCGGCGGTGTCGGTGCCCAACGCAAAACCCACCAACCCGCGCGCCACCACCGAGGCCGAGCCGGAGCTCGATCCGCCGCAGATGTGTTCCGCGTTGAAAACGTTGGGCACGCGGCCGTACGGCGAGCGGGTGCCGACCAGCCCTGTGGCGAACTGGTCGAGATTGGTCTTGCCGAGGAGCACCGCTCCAGCCTGCATGAGCCGAGCTGCCACTTGTGCAGTGTGCGTGGCAACGTAGGCGAACTCGGGACAGGCCGCCGTCGTCGTCCAGCCGGCGACGTCGATGTTGTCCTTGACCGCGAACGGCACGCCGTAAAGCGGACAGTCCTCCAGCGCGCGCTCGGCCAGCGCGGCGAGCTGAGTTTCGAGTTGCGGCTCGGTGGCAAGTGAGATCCAGGCCGGGTCGCGCACTGGTTCATTGAGCCTGCAAAGCTGCTGCCAGCGCTGGCGCAGGGACTCGGGCGGGGAGATGCGGCCTGCCGCGATTGCGTCGCGCATTTCGGCGACGCTTATGGGCGCGCTCATGCCCGCGCCACCTTGGTGTGGCTTACGCGATGCAACAGGTGCGCCGGCCGCGGAATGGCCGCCAGCAGCTCCTTGGTATAGTCAGCCTCCGGCGCGGAGAGAACTTGTTCCGTGAGGCCCTCTTCGACCATGCGCCCCGCGCGCATGACGATGACGCGCTTGCACATCAGCCGCACGACCTCGAGGTCGTGGCTTACGAAAAGATAGCTCATGCCGAACTCGGCCCTGAGGTCCGACAGCAGGTTGAGCACGACGGCTTGCACCGATACGTCAAGCGCGGCGGTCGGTTCATCGAGGATCAGCAACTCCGGGTGCGTGGCGATGGCGCGCGCGATCCCGACGCGCGCTTTCTGTCCGCCCGAAAGCTGGTGCGGCAGCCGGTCGAGCAGATCGAGGGGCAGCCCGACCTGCGCCGCGAGTCGCTCCACGCGCGCACGGATCTGCGCGGCGCCTGACATGCCGTCGAGCCGCAGGAGCGGATCGGCTATCGCCTGCGCGGCGGTTGCGCGCGGATTGAGGCTTTCGTGGGGATCCTGGAACACCATCTGCAATTCGCGGCGCAGCGGCGAGCGTGCAAACTCGCCCGCCGGCACCGCGGTCAATTCCTGTCCCTTGAAAAGAATGCTGCCCGAGGTCGCGTCGAGCAGGCGCATGATCATTGCCGAGGTCGTCGATTTTCCGCAGCCCGATTCGCCGACGAGGCCGACGCTCTCGCCGCGGGTAATTCCGAAGCTGATGCCGTCCACCGCGCGGAAAGTCCCGGCGGCGGACTTGCCGCGGGATTTCAGACGCTGCAGCAGGCCGCCCGGCGGATCGAACACTTTTACGAGATTGCGCACCTCCAGCAGCGGCGTACCCGTGCCCGCCGGCGAAGCAGCGGGCGGTTGCGGCAGGCGCAGGTCCTCCGGCAGCAGGTCGCGGATCGTGCGCGCCGCGTGCGGCGTGGAGCGAATCAGGCGCTGCGTGTAGGGGTGGGCCGGCGTGGTGAACAGGGCCCGGGTGTCCTGTTGCTCGACGACCTGGCCCTGCTCCATGACGACGATGCGATCGCAGTATTCACCGGCCAGCCCAAGGTCGTGGGTGATCAGCAGTGTCGACATGCCATCGGAGCGCGTCAGGTCGCGGACGAGTTCCATGACCGCTCTCTGGGTGGTGACATCAAGCCCCGTGGTCGGCTCGTCGGCGATCAGCAGTTGGGGCCTGCAGGCGAGCGCGATCGCGATCACCACGCGCTGGCACATGCCGCCCGAGAGCTCGAACGGGTAGGCGTGATAGCGTTGCGCGGCGTGACGGATGCGTACGTGCTCCAGCGCCGCGATCGCTTTCGCCCGCGCCTGATCGTGGGTCGCCTGGGCGTGGCGGATCAGCACGTCCTCGATCTGTTTGCCCACCGGACGGATCGGATTCAGCGCCGCGCGCGGATTCTGGAAGATCATGGAGATCTCGCGGCCGCGCAGGTCGCTCATCGTGGGCTCGTCAGCGCCGTTCAGGTTGATGCCGCCGAACTCGATGGCTCCGGAGACAATGCGGCCGGCGCGGTCGAGTATGCGCATGACGGCGTACGAGGTCACCGACTTGCCGGACCCCGATTCGCCGACGACGCCCAGGGTCTCGCCCTTGGCGACCTGCAGGCTGACCGCGCGCACCGCGGTGACCGGGCCCCTGCGCGTGGCGAACTCCACGCACAGGTCTCTGACCGCAAGCAGCGGCGGATTGTGCAGGGGCTGGATCATGTGCGCCGCTGCGGATCGACCAGGTCGCGCAATCCGTCACCCAGCAGGTTGAACGTGAACACCGCCAGCATCAGCGCCGCGCCCGGGAACAGCGCGAGCCACCATTCACCGGAAACGATATAGTTGGCGCCCTCGGCGACCATGATGCCCCACTCCGCGGTCGGCGGCCGCACACCCAGCCCGATGAACGACAGCCCGGCGGCATTCAGGATGGCCCAGCCCATGTTGAGCGACAACTGCACCATCATCGGCGGCAGCGTGTTGGGCAGGATCTTCAGGAGCAGGATGCGGAACTCCGAATTGCCGGAGAGCCGCGCCGCCTGCACGTAGCCGGCGTTGCGGCGGATCGACACCTCGGCGCGCGCCACCCGCGCATAAAACGGCAGGTTGATGATCGCAGTGGCGATGACGATGTTCTGTATGGTGTTGCCGGCGGCGGCGACGATGCCCATCGCCAGCACGAACAGCGGGAAAGCCATGATGGTGTCGAGCACCCGTCCGGAGAGCCGGTCGAACCAGCCGCCCCAGTATCCGGCGAACGCGCCCAGCGTGGCGCCGCAGGCGAACGACATCGCCACCGCCGACACGGATATCAGCATATCGAGCCGCGTGGCGATGATCACGCGCGAGAACACGTCCCGGCCCAGTTGGTCGGTGCCGAACCAATGTTGCGCGCTGGGCGGCTTCAGCGCCTTGTCTGCGAGCGTCGCCAGCGGGTCGTGCGGCACCAACGCCGGCCCGAAGGCCGCGATGACGATCATTCCGGCGAGCAGCAGGAACGCGAGAAACGTGATGGGATTGGAGGTCATCACGTAGCGGAAATGGGCGAAACTGCGCGTGAACGCGGAGCGCGGCGGCGAGATCCGCGCGAGTGGCGGCGTAAAGGCGGCGTCGGCCATCCGTACTATCCTTCGATGCGCATCCGGGGATCAATCAGCGTGTACACGATATCGATGGCCAGGTTCACCAACACGAACAGCACGGCCATCGACAGGACGAAACCTTGCACCGCGGCGTAATCGGAGACGACCAGCGCCTCGAGCGCGTAGGAACCGATGCCGGGCCACGCAAAGACTTTTTCGACGAGTACGTTGGCGCCCAGCGAAAACGAGAACACCATCCCCAGCGTGGTGACGATCGGAAGCAGCGCATTGCGGAACGCGTAGACCATCAACACGCGGCCGCGTGACAGGCCGGCGGCGCGCGCGGTTCGCAGGTACTCGGAAGCGAGCGCCTGCAGCATCGCCGCGCGCGTCATGCGCGCGAGCGGCGCCAGCGTAAACAGCGCCAGCGTGATGCTGGGCAACGCAAGCTGCCTCGCCGCGGACCACGCGGTGGCCCACTCGCGGGCGATCAATGCGTCGAGCACCAGAAAACCGGTCACCTGCGGCGGCGTCACGTGCAGCAGGTCAAGGCGTCCCAGCGGCGCGGGAGCGAGTCCCAGCAGAAAATACAGCACGTAGATGAGCAGCAGCCCGGTGAAGAACGTCGGCAGGCTGACACCGGCGGTAACGACGAGGCGGCACAACTGGTCGATCCAGCTGTCCTGGCGCACGGCGGCGAGCACCCCGAGCGGAATCGCGATCGCCACCGACAGCAACAAGGCGGTCAGCGTGAGTTCCAGCGAGGCGGGCAGCCGCCTCAGCAATTCGGCCGCCACCGGCTGACCGGTGGAGATCGACTGGCCGAGGTCGCCGCTGGAAAGGTCTTTCAGGTAGGTCCAGAACTGCACGGGCAGGCTTTGGTCGAGCCCCAGTTTCGCGCGGATTTCCGCGATTGACTCGGCGGTCGCAGAGGCGCCCGCGAAGTACGCCGCCGGATCGCCGGGCAGCGCCCGCGTCAGCAGGAACGTGACCACGACGATCCCGAACACCGTCGGGATCGCCTGCAGGCAGCGCGCGAAGACGATCGTGAGCGGGCCCACGACCGGCTACGCGAGCTTGTAGGAACGCGCATCTACCTGGCGGTGGAACCAGAACTGGTAGCCGTGCAGTTTGGGCGCCATCGCCGATTCCAGGGTCGGTTGCCACAGCGGAATGCGCGGCACGTCGTCGAAGGCCTTCTGGATCAACTGACGTATCCTGGGTTCGTACGCCGGATCGGACTTCTCCATGTGCAGCGTCTCGTCGATCAGCTTTTTCACCGTCGCATCGTCATAGTTCGAGGCGTTGAACAGGTTGCCCTTGATGTAGGCCCAGTAGAAGTAATAGCACGGCGTGTTGAGCCATCCGCCGAAGTTCTCCAGCAGGAACGGCAGCTTCTTCTCGACCAGCGCGACGGTGCGCCAGTTCGCGCCGGGCACTTTGTCCAGCGTCACCTTGATGCCGATCTTGCCTAGGCTTTCCTGGATCAGCAGGGCGGCGGGTTCGCCCCAGTCGGCCTCGCCCAAATCGAAAGAGAGGGGCACCTCGAAACCGGCCTTGTGCGCGGTCTGATCGAGCAGCGCGCGCGCCTTGGCGAGGTCGGTGCCATAGGGGAACGGCTGCGGCCACACTGCGGAAGCGGGCTTCGCCGTCGTGCCGCCCCACATCGGCACCCCGCGGCCGTAGGCGGCCTGCCTGAAGATCTGCTCGTAGGGAATCGCCCAGGCGACCGCCTGCCGCACGCGCTGATCCTTGAACGGCTCGAAGTTGTAGTTGAGGCACGCCACGTACAGGCAGTTGTCGATCGGCGAGCCGGTGACCGCGACCTTCCTGTTCCCGGCGAGCTCCTGTGCATCCTTGTTGGGAATCTGGAACGAGAGGTGCGCGTCTCCACGCTCGATCAGCGCGCGGCGTGTCGCCTGCGCCGGCACTTCGCGAATGATCACCCGCTGCACGGCCGGCAGCGGTCCGCCGGCCCATTTATCGTTGCGCACGTAAACGAGCTGCTGGCCGGGATCCCAGCGCTCGACCTTGAAGGCGCCGCTGCCGGCGGGCGTGCGATGCAGGTACTCCGCCGCCCAGGGATCGTTCGCCGTGGCCTTGGACTTCGCCACCTTGGAGTTGATGACCACCGCGACCGGCACGCCGAGGTTCGGCAGCGAAAGCTTTGACGGCTTCTTGAGGTCGATGCGGAAGGTCCTGGCATCGACGGCGACGAACTGGGCCGGGTCGACGAAACCGCCGGCGCCCATTTGCACTTTCGGAAATCCGCCCAGCGCGAGCGCACGCTCGAAGGACCACTTCACGTCTTCGGCGGTGACCGGGCTGCCGTCCCAGAAGGCGGCGTTGGGCTTGATCTTGAAGGTGATCGATTTGCGGTCCGAAGCGATGACCCAGCTCTCGGCAAGTTCGGGTACGACCTTGTCGTAATCGTAGGCGAGCGATCCATCGGCAAGTTTCCGGGTACCGAAGGTCACCAGGCGGTCGTAGACGTTGACCGCAACCTGATAGCTCGGGCGGTTGGTTCCGGGGCGATGAATGTCGAGGCTGTTGATGGTATTGCCGATCAGAACGACCACCGTGTCGCTCGGCGCCGCGAACGCGGCGGACTTGAAGAAAGGCAGCATCGACGAGCCGATGGCCAGAGCTCCAGCGGATTTCAGAAGTTCACGACGATTCATGGCGCATTCCTTTCCTGGGCGAACCGCATTTCATGCGGTATACAAGACGGAATGCAAGATGCGTACCACGGCCATGTGCCAGGGTTGCGCGAGGGAGAAACGGCGCGCGACCCCGAAAACGATTCCGCGAAAAGCACTGAATTGGGGCGCGCTCGCCCGATTCGGGTG
>MEQT01000291.1 GCA_001770325.1 Betaproteobacteria bacterium RIFCSPLOWO2_02_64_14 | reverse complement strand
AGGGGCATGGTCGCCACCACCGTCGCCAAGTGGGGGCGGGTCGATTGTCTCGTCAACAATGCCGGAATCGTGGCGGACAGCCAGTTCAAGAACATGACCGATGAGCAGTTCGACAGCGTTATCGAGATCAACCTCAAGGGGGTCTACAACTGCACCAAGGCCGTGGTCGACATCATGCTGCAGCAGCAGTCGGGCGTGATTCTCAATGCATCGTCCATCGTCGGACTCCATGGCAACTTCGGGCAGACCAACTACGCGGCCAGCAAATTCGGCGTGATTGGGATGGTGAAGACCTGGGCCCGTGAACTGGGACGCAAGGGCATCCGCGCGAATGCTGTATGCCCCGGCTTCGTTTCCACTTCCATCCTCGGCAATATCCCAAAGAAAGTTCTCAAGACCCTGGAAGATCGCGTTCCGCTCGGGCGGCTCGCACGCCCCGAGGAAATTGCCAACACCTTCGCGTTTCTTGCCTCAGACGAAGCCAGCTACATCAACGGCGCGGTGATCGAGGTGAGCGGAGGATTAACGCTCTGATGCGCGTTAATCCTTAACAAGGGCAACCTACAGGGCGTAGCCATGCCGCCCCACTGTCGGATCATGATTCACGGCCTGCGATTCACGGGCTTTCGTGCTCGATGGCGAGCACGCGTATCTTCAGCCGTCCGACCCAGTCGATCAGCGGCAGCAGGTCGGAGAGCGCCTCCCCTTCCAGCAGCTTGATGTGGGTCGCGTCCGCGGTCGCTTGCCCGAAAGTGGGATCGACGGGCAACCACCGGCCGCCGATCCAGCTCTCGGCCCAGCTGTGAAACAGGAATCCTTCCAGCTGTTCCGAGTAGGCGAGGCCGCTGACCACCCGGGTCGGAATGCCGAGCGCGCGCGCTAACGCACTGAAGAGATAGGCGTGCCCCTGGCATTCGGCCTTCTTCTTCTCCAGGACATCGACCGCGGAGAACACATCGAGCGGCGCCTTTTCGATATTCGTCTGCATCCAGAGTACGAGCTTGTCCGCCTGCCGGGACGGCTCATGCTCGTCGCCCGCGATCTCGGCGGCTGTCAGGCGGATGTTGAGGTGCCGGCTCTGGACGGTGGCCGAAGGCTCGAGATACCTTTGTGACGGCTCCGCGAGCGCACCGCCACCCGTCGGCACAGGAGTTGCGGACGGTCGTATCTCGCATTCATGCCCGTCGCGCGTCGGGCGGCAGCTCTGGAAATACTCGCCGGGAGGTGTGCGGTCGAGCCCCTGCACCACGATTTTCATATGCGCAACGCGCCGCGGCTGCGCAACCGGTGCATCGGGCCTGACGAGGCTGAACTCGATCAGGGATTCACGCTGGTTGACCGCCGCTATCACAACGTACTGCCGCGCACGCGCTTCATCCTCCAGTGCCGCGATCATCACGCCCCGCATGGCGAGTTCGAACACGGGCCGGCTTTTCCGGTGCCCGCCATGCAGATCAGTCCTTGAACAAACGTGCAATCTTGCCGTAGTCAGGTGATTCGACGACGCCGCGCTCGGTGATCAGCGCCGAAACCAGTTCAGCGGGCGTCACATCGAATACGGGATTGCGCACGCGAACCGCGCGCGGCGCCCAGCGCACGGCCCCGAATCCGGTAATCTCCTCGGCGCCCCGTTCCTCGATCGGAATGGCGGCGCCGGTCGCGACTTTCGGATCTATCGTCGACAACGGGCACGCAACGTAAAACGGTATGCCGTGACGCCGCGCCAATACCGCGACGCCGTAGGTGCCGATCTTGTTGGCCACGTCGCCGTTTGCGGCAACGCGATCTGCGCCAACGATCACCGCATCGATCTCACCGCGGCTCATCAGCAGTCCCGCCGCGTTATCCGCAATGAGCGTCACCGGAATGTCGTCCTGCTGCAGTTCCCATGCGGTGAGCCGCGCGCCCTGCAGGAACGGCCGCGTTTCATCGGCGATGACGCTGACCTTCTTGCCGTCTGCGATTGCCGAGCGAATCACACCGAGGGCCGTTCCATGCCCCACGGTCGCGAGCGCACCGGCGTTGCAGTGCGTAAGCACGCGTGCACCATCACGCAGCAGAGCGCTGCCATGGTGTCCCATTGCCTGGTTGATGCGGAGATCTTCCGCAGCGATGGCATGCGCTTCATCGAGCAGCCGTTCCGCGATTACGGCGCGTGCCATCCCTCGTGCGGCGTCGAGCACGCGACGCACGCGGGCGAGGGCCCAGAACAGGTTGACGGCGGTAGGACGGCTGCCGGACAACACGTCGAACGCCTGCTCCAGGCCCGCCAGGAATGCCTCGCCCGACCCGGCGGACAGGCGTTGTGCTTCGAGCGCCACCCCGTAAGCGGCCGCACAGCCGATAGCGGGCGCGCCACGAACGACCATGGCGCGTATGGCGTCAGCCACCGCACGGGCTGAATCGAAAACCGGGTACTCGACGTGGTCGGGAAGCGCGCGCTGGTCCAGCAGCTCCAGGACACCATCACGCCAGCGCAAAGTATGGAAGCTGCCCGCCACGTTCAAATGACCCTTTCGTTGCCGCCGTCGACGGGGATCTGCGCGCCGGTGGTCTTGGCGAAAAGCGCGCCGCACATCTCGGCAGCGAGTTCGGCCACGTCGCGGCTCGTCACTTCGGTGCGAAGCACGTTACGCCGCCGGTAATCCTCCACCGAAATGCCGTAGTGCGCGGCGCGCGCCGCGAGCACGTCGTCATTCCAGATGCCCGTGTCGAAAACGGCGTTGGGATGCAGAACGTTGACGCGGATGCCGTCGCCACCCCATTCAAGAGCGGCGACGCGGCCAAGCTGGTTGAGCGCCGCCTTGGACGCAGAGTAGGCGGCCGCGCCGGGACCGGGGGCTCGCACATTCTTCGAGCCGATGATCACGACGCGGCCACCCTGCGGGGCGAGCTTGAGCAGGGGATGGCACTCGCGCATCAGGGTGAGATTGGCATCGAGATTGATGCCCATCACCTTGCGCCATTCATCATCGCCGAGTGCCGCGATCATCTGTCCGCCATCGAATACCCCCGCATTGAGCACCAGCATGTCGATCCCGCCGAAAGTCCCGACCCCGCGTTCGATCGCTGCGGACACTGTTGCCGCGTCCGTCACGTCGCACACAATGCCGAGGAATTCGGTGCCGCCATGGACATTGGCGACGTTTTGATTGATGTCCATGCCAATCACGGCCGCGCCGCGCGCAAGGAGTGATCTTACGCACGCTTTGCCGATGCCCGATGCCGCACCCGTCACAAGCGCGACCTCGCCGCTGAATTGGGGAGCCGTTCCCGATTTCCTGAGTTTCGCCTGCTCGAGGTCCCAATACTCGACGTCGAAGATGTCACGCTCCGGGAGCGCCTGATAGCCCCCAAGCGCCGTCGCCCGCTCGATCACGTCCATGGTATGCAAATAAAGGTCGGCGACGATCGCGGCATCCTTCGCACTGCGCCCGGCGGTGCACAGTCCCAGGTTCGGGTTGAGCACGACGCGGGGCGCCGCGTCGAGCATGGTCTTGGGCTCGCGCGCCCGCGGGGCGTGCCGTTCAAAATAGGCGCGATAGTCGGCAGCGTAGCGGTTCACATCCGAGCCCAGCAGCGGCACGCGCTTCGTGCGGATGACGTGATCAGGGGTGGCAGGCCCCTGCTGCGAGAGGTGGGCGACATCGGGGCGACCGGCGAAAGCCATGGCACGTGGAGTCTGGTGTATTCGCATGACCAGCGGGAATCCCGCAATGCGCACCACCTCGCGGCGCAGGTCCGCGATCTGCGCCCGTCGGGAAGTTTGTGGTGCACGGGTGGGAGCGGGGGGCAATTCCCATGCTCCGTGCGCCGCAAGATAGTCCTCCGCCTGCTGCACGAGCCGTATCATCCGCTCGTAGGACTCGCGTGCGGTGTCTCCAAACGAAAACACGCCGTGATTCATCAGCACCATGCCGATGGTGGACGCCCTGCGTTCGGCGGGAAACCGCTCCGCGCACAGCCGCGCGAGATCGAAACCCGGCATGACGTAAGGAATGACCACCACCTGGTCACCGTAGAGTTCGCGTATGCGAGTTTCGCCGATCCCGGTATTCGCGATGGCAAGGACGGCATCGGCGTGGGTGTGATCGACGTAACGGTAGGGAAGCAAAGCGTGCAGTATCGTCTCGACCGAAGGCGCGGGAGCGGAAGCCCGCGTCATGTGCGTCTGCAGCTCATTGACCATCTGCGGATCGCTCAGCACTTTGAGTTGAGAGAGTTTCAGCAGATGGTCGAGATGCACGCCCGGGAAACCCGCTTCCTCGATGAATTCCAGGTCCCAGCCGCTACCCTTGACGTAAAGAATGTCCCGTTCCTCGCCAACCAGATCGCGTTCGCGAATCTTGACGGAGGTATTGCCCCCGCCGTGCAGCACGAGAGACTTGTCGCGGCCCAGCAGGCGTGAGGTGTAGACGCGCAGCGCAAGATCGCCTTGGAAGTTTGCCGCTTCTACGTCATTCCAGAGGCTTTCCATCGCGTCATCTCTCAGGGGAGTAGGAACCGCCCGCATTGAACGGCAGCACCGCTGTCCGTTCGAATGTGGGCACTTAAAGCGGCATACCAGATGTCCGCTTTAAGGGAAATTATAATGTAGCGCCATGTCTCCCGCGCCCTTTGCCATCTTGCCCGCCGACTGGACCGCGCACCGCGAACAGCTGCGCGCGATCCGCCGCATCGTGTTCATCGAGGAGCAGGGAGTACCCGAGGCGCTCGAGTGGGACGAACTCGACGAACACTGCCGTCATGTCCTTGCGCTCGCCACCGATGGCAGGGCAATCGGCACTGGACGGCTCACGCCCGATGGCCGCATCGGACGCATGGCGGTGCTGCGGGAATGGCGCGACCGGGGCGTGGGCAGCGCAATATTGCAGTACCTCCTGCGGCAGGCGCGGAAAGCGGGGCATGCAACGGCGCAGCTACACGCCCAGACCCACGCGCTTTCGTTCTACGCCAGGCACGGCTTCACTGCGACCGGACCGGAGTTCCTGGAGGCCAATATTCCCCATCGCGTGATGTGCATCAACCTTGCTGTGCAGTCGGGCGGACCGCAGGCCCCGGGTCGGTGATGCTCTGAAGGTCGAAGCGGTACGCGACTTCCCCCAGCCGTACTCCCAGCGGGCCGTAGCTGCGTTCGACGAACAGCACGCTTCCGTCCTGGTGCACCAGAATGAGCGTCGAAGCACGGGTGCCGTAACGCCCGCCGCTCACGAATATCGAGGACAATTCACGTTCCCGCTGCACCCCGACCCCAGTGTCGGGCAACTCGTGGTCGGGCGCTTGGGTGCGGTCGGCAAGCACCTCGAAGAGGCCCGCCACCAGCCCTGTCCCGCCTACGCTGAGCAGGGACTCCATGGTCTGCCTGGCGCGTTGAATCTTGGGCCACGGGGTATCGAGCAGATGATTGCTCAGGCCATGGACGCCGGGGGCAATGCGCTCGACCCCGGGGCCGCGGTTCGACAACCAGTCAAGACGCTCGAGGTCACCCGCGATCAGGATGAAGCCGTTGTACTGGTCGCCGCGGGCGCCCACCTCCGACAAGTAATGCCGGGAGGCGGCTTGGGCGGCGAGGAAATCCTTGACCAATGCGCCGCGTGATAGTGGCGCATCGCGCGCTGCCGTCGGATCGCGGTAGTTGGTGACCGCGGCTATCCTCCCCGCGCGCGTGATGCCGAGCCAGGTTCCGCCTTTGCCCAGATCGCGCCCCGCGCAGATGTGCGGCAGTTCGTCCCAGAATGCAGCCGGTGCCGACGGGCGCGCGTATGCCTCGTCCCGGTTGGCAGCCATGATCAGCGGATAGTCGCGGTGCGCCTTGTGGGCGAAGAGGATCAGGCACATGGCGTCCGGCGCATGACGGCCTTCACGACGTGGTGACGGAGTAGGGTAGTTCCAGGAGCCGGAGCACCGCGCCATCGGCGGCGCGCCAATGCACGTTGCCATCCTGGGCCTGATCGATCTGCATCACCGCCAGCGCATCGTATCCACCGCCGCGCGCGCGCGCCGCGCGGACGACCATGCCGCAAGCCTGGTCGCCGATCCGGGCGCTGTACAATTTGTCCCCGCCCTGTGGCGCGACATCGGCTGCAATGTGGGCGAGATACATGCGTTGTTTGAGCCGCCCGAGGTAATGCATCCGCGCCACGATTTCCTGGCCGGGGTAGCACCCCTTTGTGAAGCTCACCCCGCCGAGCAGATCGAGGTTCACCATCTGCGGTACGAATTCGTCTTGTGTCTGCGGCGTGATCACGGGGATGCCGGCGTGAATGTCGAGCCAGTCCCAGATCTCGACGGGCGCAGCGGAAGCATGCTTGCTCAATGCATCCTCGATCGCCTGCACTTGCGCCGCGGCGACCATTATTTCGTAGCGCTCGACCGGCAGCTTGATGATGGACGCATCCGTGGTGTGCCGAACCTCATAGGGTGCCGCCGGGACGGTTCCAAGAACCCGCTTCAGCGTGTCCGCCGCTCCCTTTCCGCTGACCCCGATGCACGCATGCTCCGCGCTGACGTCGGACGCCTTGACCTTGGAGCGCAGAATGAATCTTGACAACTGCTTTTGCAGAGCCTCGCGCAGGCTGCCCGAAATCTGCATATGGAACGCGTCTTCCCGCTGCCACACCAGGAAGGTCGCGAGCAGGCGCCCCTTGACCGTGCAATATCCGCCGTGCCGGCAGTGTTCCGGCGTCAGCGAATTGATATCGCAGGTGAACTGCCCGTGCAGAAACGCCCGGGCGTCGGGGCCGGAAAAAGCGATGAGCCCGAGATGTTCGAGCCGGGTAAAGACGGGGGAATCGGTGCCAGGAGAAGCTGTCATTGCCGGGGGCTCTCGGTTCGGTCCATTCGTGAACGAATGTAACACGGCCCGTCCGCAAGCCGCCACAAATTGACCCCGTCAAACCTCGCGCCTTATAATCAGTAACCGCTTTGCTGGTTCGCCGCGCCCCGTTTTCCGATTCGATTTCCCGTCCGTTTGTTCTCACACGCGCTGATTCGACACCGGGCAGGAGTCGTTACCGTCAAAATGTCGCACCCGGGGGGCGGGTGTCACTTCGGGGTGCGCGACCATCTTTCCACAAGGGGACTCCATGACACTTGATGCAATGAGGCCGGACCTGCTGACCGGCGTGGTTGGCGCCGGCGCAATGGGACGCGGCATCGTCCAGGTCGCGGCAGCCGGCGGCATCAACGTCCTGATGACTGACAGCCGCCCCGGCGCGGCGCAGGAAGCGCGCGATTTCATCGAGAAGATGCTCACTCGCGCATCCGAAAAAGGCACCATGACCCGCGAGGATGTGGCGGCGGCGATGGCGCGGATCAAGATCGTCGACGGTACCGCTGATTTCAAGCCTTGCCATGTGGTGATCGAAGCCATCGTCGAGAATCTCGATGCCAAGCGCGAGATGTTCACCCAGCTCGAGGAAATCGTCTCTCCCGATTGCATTCTTGTCACGAATACGTCCTCGCTGTCGGTGACGACGATAGCGGCCAAACTCGCGAGGCCGCAGCGATTTGCCGGTTTTCATTTTTTCAATCCCGTGCCGCTGATGAAGCTGGTGGAGGTGATCTCGGGGCTCCTGACCGAGGACTGGGTGTGCGATACGATGATGGTGATCGGGCGGCGCATGACGCGCGAGCCGGTGCGCCTCACCGACGCCCCTGGGTTTCTCGTGAACCAGGTCGGGCGCGGCTTCACGCTGGAGGCCTCGCATCTCGTCTACGAGGGCATTGCGAGCTTCGCCGATGTCGACCGGGTGATGCGCGACGTCGGCGGCTTTCGCATGGGGCCGTTCGAACTGATGGAATTGACCGGGCTCGACGTGACGCAGCCCGCCTCCGAACTCATCTACAACCAATTTTTCCAGGAGCCGCGCTATCGGCCGAACCTCATCATGCGCGCGCGCTACGAAGCGGGCGTGCTCGGCCGCAAGTCCAGAAAAGGCTTCTACAACTACGATGCGGACATGAAAGCCATCGTGCCGCCGGAGCCGCCTGCGCCTGCAGCGTATCCGGGGCATGTGTGGGTGAGCCCGGCCGAGCCGCACGGGCATGCCGTTCTGACCGAACTGCTGCGCAAGATGAGCGCGTCCATCGAGTCCGGACCGAAGCCGAGCGCCAGCGCGCTGATCCTGGTTACGCCGCTCGGCGACGATGCCACGACCTGCGCCGTGACACAGGAACTCGATCCCAAACGCACCGTTGCGGTCGACACGCTGTTCCCGATGGTCAAGCGCCGCACCATGATGTGCACGCCTTTGACCGATCATGTCTATCGCAACGCCGCGCACGGTCTGCTCGCCTCCGACGGCGTGCCGGTGACGGTGTGCCGGGACAGCCCCGGTTTCATCGCCCAACGCATCGTTGCCATGATCGTGAACATCGGCTGCTCGATCGCGCAAAGCCGCACTGCGCAGCCGCCGGACATCGACAAGGCGGTGACGCTCGGTCTCAACTACCCGAACGGACCGTTCAAGTTCGGCGACGTGCTCGGCCCGGTGCGCATCCACCGGGTGCTCGAGTCGATGTTGCGAATCTACGGCGATCCGCGTTACCGCCCCAATATCTGGCTCACGCGGCGCGCCCGCCTGGGTGTATCCTTACTGACGCCGGAACCTTGACCGAAAGGAAACCGCAATGCTGAACGCTTATCTGTATGAAGGACTCCGCACCCCGTTTGGCCGCCACGCAGGCGTGCTCGCCAGGGTGCGCCCCGACGATCTGCTCGCCGATGTAATGAAGGCAGTGATGAAGAAATCGGCCTTCAAGCCGGAGCAGATCGAAGACATCATCGTCGGCTGCGCCAACCAGGGCGGCGAAGACAGCCGTTGCGTCGCACGTCATGCCGGACTGGTGGCGGGCATGCCGATAGAGACGCCGGGTACGGTGCTGCAGCGCAATTGCGCGAGCGGGCTGGGGGCCCTGGTGCACGCCGCGCATTCCATCACGGCTGGCGAGGGCGAGGTTTTCATGGTGGGCGGCGTGGAGAGCATGAGCCGTTCGCCTATCGTCATGAGCCGGGCAGAATCCGCCTTCGCGCGCGACATCAAGTTCTATGACAGCACGATCGGGCCGCGTTTTTCGAATCCGAAGCTGGTGAAACAATTTGGTGACGACCAGATGCCGCAGACCGCCGACACGCTGGCGCGCCAGTACGAGATCAAGCGCGAGGAAGCCGACACGTTCGCGTTCGGATCGCAGCAGAAATACGCGATCGCCAAGGGAGAGGGATTTTTCGCCGGCGAGATCTCCCCGGTGGAAATGCCACCTACTCGCAAGGGACCCATGCCTGCAGTCACCGAGGACGAGCATCCCCGACCCACGACCGACCTGGCGACGCTCGCCAAGATGCGCCCGCTCTACGAGGGGGGCGTGACGACCGCCGGCAACGCCTCGGGTGTAAACGACGGCGCCGCGGCGCTCATCGTGGCATCCAGGGAAGCGGGCGACAAGGCAGGGGCAAAGCCGCTCGCGCGCGTGATCGCGAGCGCGGCTGCGGGCGTGCCGCCGCAAATCATGGGCATCGGGCCGGTCGCAGCGTCGAAAAAAGTGCTGGCGCGAGCGGGCCTTGAGATCAAGGATATGGACATCATCGAGATCAACGAAGCATTCGCTACGCAGGTGCTGTCGTGCCTGAAGGGGCTCGGCGTCGCGTTCGACGACAAGCGCGTGAATCCCAACGGCGGCGCCATCGCCGTGGGTCACCCGCTCGGCGCCTCCGGCGCGCGTCTCGCGCTGACGGCCGCGCGGCAATTACAGCGCTCCGGTGGACGCTATGCGCTGGTGAGTCTGTGCATCGGTGGCGGGCAGGGGATGGCAGCGATTCTCGAACGAGTCTGAAAAGCTGAAACGCAAAGGACGCGAAGGAGGAACAAGAACAATACAAGAAATAGGACAACGCCCAATGGCACCACCTTAAGTGGAAATGTGCGTACGATCACGGCTCAAAACGTGTGTCGTTCCCGTGAAAACGGGAATCCATGCGGCGCATCACCGGGCGTGAACCATTCTATGGATTCCCGACTCCTCGGGAATGACAGCCGGCAGAGCACTCCTGGCCGGTTTTTTTTGATCCTCTTCGCATCCTTTGTTTTTCCTTGGCGTCCTTCGCGTTCATGCTTTTTGATTGAGGTGCGATCATGAGAGATACATCATCCGTTACGCTGACCGGCGGCCAGTTCAAGTGGGACGATCCATTGCTGCTGGAGGAGCAATTGAGCAACGAGGAGCGCATGATCCGCGATACCGCGCG
>MEQT01000290.1:3515-6173 GCA_001770325.1 Betaproteobacteria bacterium RIFCSPLOWO2_02_64_14 | reverse complement strand
CGCGGTGACGTTGCCAGCAACGGGATTGCTTCGGTTCCCTCGCAACAGTGTTATGGTGCGCAATGCGCACACTACGATCCACGAACTACGAACCACGAACTACGAACTACGAACCACGCTCCACTAACCACGTTCCACGAACCACGAACCATATGAAGCGGCTGCTTGTCCTGACGCCCACGACGCCCAGCATGTTCGAGCTTCGAACCACGATCCGCATGAAGCGGCTGCTTGTCCTGCTGATGCTCGCCTTCACGGCGACGGGGTTGCTCGCGCAGCCGGCGCCGTATCCGACGAAATCGATCCGCGTCATCGTGCCCACCGTGGCGCGCACCCCCATCGATCATGCGACGCGCATCATCGCGCGCGAGTTCATCGAAGCATGGGGTCAGCCCGTCCTGGTCGACAACCGGGCCGCGGGCGACGGGGTGGCGGCCCAAGGAATGGTCGCGAACGCGCAGCCGGACGGCCACACGCTGCTCATGCAATCGACCGCGTTCGTGACGCTGCCGCTGTTCTCCAAACTCCCCTACGATACCGGGCGCGATTTCACCCCGGTCGCGCGCATTGCCTCGTCGAGTCTCGCCCTCGTCGCGCATCCGTCACTTGCCGCTGCCTCCGTGAAAGAGCTGATCGCACTGGCGCGCCGGAAACCGGGCGCCGTGAGCTATGCATCCTACGGGAACGGGAGCCTCACGCACCTTGCGGGCGACGTCTTCGGCGGCCTTGCCGCGATCCGGTTGTCCCACGCCGCGCAACGGGACGTGCCGCAAGCGCTGGGTGAAGTCATGGCGGGACGCGTGCAGATGATGTTCCTGGAGATCGCGTACGCCTTGCCGCACGTCGAGGCCGGCGCGTTACGCGCTCTCGCAACCACCGGCCGCGTGCGGTCACCGCTCATGCCCGGACTGCCGACGCTCGCCGAATCCGGCGCGAGCGGCTATGAACTCGCGTTGTGGTTCGGTGCGTTCGCGCCGGCGGGAACGCCCGCGCCCATCGTCGAGCGCATCGCGGCGGAGCTTGCACGGATTCTGGAGGCGCCCGGCATGGATCGCCGGATGCTGGAGCAGGGTTTCGAGATCGCCTGGCTCCCGGCGGCCGAATTCCAGCGCTTCGTGCGCGGCGAAGCACAGAGACTCTCGGCGCTCGTCAAGAAGGCGGTGGGAAGCAGGCAGTAGGCAGTAGGCAGAAAAGCGTAGGTTGGGGTGAGCAACGCGAACCCCAACAAGGGAAGATCGACAGGACACGCTGGGACATGGGAGTGTTGGGGTGCGCTATGCTTACCCCAACCTACGAGTAACTGTCGTTGCAAGGAGCGTGCGTGCGCGACCCTCGGTGTCATCGCGAGGAGGCGCGCCGACGCGGCGATCTCGCGGCAGGCCGCGGTGACGTTGCCAGCAACGGGATTGCTTCGGTTCCCTCGCAATGACAGTGGTTTTGCGGTGCACGATGCGCGCCCCACGATCCACGATCCACGATCCACGAACCACGATCCACGATCCACGAACCACGATCCACGATCCACGATCCACGAACCACGAACCACGATCCACGATTCACGAATCACGATCCACGAATCACGATCCACGAATCACGAAAGGAAAGACATGATCAACGCGGCCATCGTCGGCCTGGGAAGATGGGGCCAAAATCTCGTCAACAGCGTGCAGGGCAAGAGCGACAAGATCCGTTTTGTCGCGGGCGCCACGCGCACCGTCGCAACAGCCAAGGACTACGCGGCGCAGCAGGGTTTCCCGCTCTACGACGACTACGCCAAGGTGCTCGCCGATCCCGCGATCAACGCGATCGTACTGGCGACGCCGCACACGCAGCACGCGCAGCAGGTGATCGCCGCCGCGAGGGCAGGCAAGCATGTTTTCACCGAGAAGCCGTTTTCGCTGACACTCAGGGAAGCCCGCGCCGCGGTGCGCGCGTGCGCGGAACACCGGGTGACGCTTGCCGTCGGCTTCAACTGGCGTTTCCAGCCGGCGCTGCAGGAGATCAAACGCATGCTGGAGGACGGGCGGCTCGGCCGGCTGCTGCACATCGAAGGCAATTTCTGCGGCCCCAGCGCCTACCGCTCCGACCGCGGCCACTGGCGCCACAGCCGCGATGAAGGCCCCGCCGGCGGCATGACCGGACGCGGCGTTCACGTCGTGGATGCGATGCTCTACCTCGCCGGACAGATCGACGCCGTGCATGCTCAGAGCTATCGCCTCGCGCAGGATTTCGGCCTCGACGATACGACCTCGATGCTGTTCCGGTTCAATAGCGGCGCCACCGCCTATCTCGGCACCATCATCGCCACTGCGGAAACCTGGCGCATGCAGGTGTTCGGCTCGAAGGGCTGGGTAGAGGTGGGCGACGTCGAACACCTCACGACCTGGCAGATGCGCGTGTGTTACGTGGATCCCGCCGCGTTCACCGCGCACCAAAAGCCGCAGGCAGTGCCGTTCTTCGAGGTCAGCACCGAACGCGCCGAGCTCGAGAATTTCGCCGTGGCAGCCGCGGAGAGCCGCCCGCTCGCCGCTGCCGGCGGCGACGAGGAACACGGCGTCGCCGTCATGGAAGCGATCCTCGAATCCGCGCGCAGCGGCTCAACTGTCAAGATAGGAAAGCGCGCAAAACGCCCGGCCAAGCCCGGTGTCATCGCGAGGA
>MEQT01000290.1:3161-3503 GCA_001770325.1 Betaproteobacteria bacterium RIFCSPLOWO2_02_64_14 | reverse complement strand
CCCGGCCAAGCCCGGTGTCATCGCGAGGAGGCGGAAGGCGACGAAACGATCTCGCAGCGGGCGCGGTAGAAAGTTGTCATCGTGAGGAGGCGCGCCGACGCGGCGATCTCGCGGCGGGCCGCAGTGGAAAGTTGTCATCGCGAGGAGGCGCGCCGACGCGGCGATCTCGCGGCGGGCCGCGGTAACGTTGCCAGCAACGGGCTTGCTTCGGTTCCCTCGCAATGACAATGGTTTTACAGTGCGCGATGCGCACCACATCCTACTCGTACTGTGTCACGAACAACTCCTTCCCCCTTGACGGGGGAAGGTTGGGATGGGGGTGAGAACATTGCGCTTGCTGCA
>MEQT01000290.1:0-3068 GCA_001770325.1 Betaproteobacteria bacterium RIFCSPLOWO2_02_64_14 | reverse complement strand
CCAAGCCCGGTGTCATCGCGAGGAGGCGGAAGGCGACGAAACGATCTCGCAGCGGGCGCGGTAGAAAGTTGTCATCGTGAGGAGGCACGCCGACGCGGCGATCTCGCGGCGGGCCGCGGTAACGTTGCCAGCAACGGGATTGCTTCGGTTCCCTCGCAATGACAATGCCCTCGCAATGACAGTAGGGCGGGCACCGTCCATCGCTCGCGTCATGGTGCGTGATGCGCGCCCAGGGAACATCATCAACGTGCTACGAAAACCGCTCGATCCGGAACGGCGAAACGTCGAATGCCGGCGGCCGCCCGGCAATCAGGTCGGCGATGACGCGCCCGGTCGGCGCGCCGCCGCATAGGCCGATGTGCCCGTGCCCGAACGCGTAGTAGACGTTCGGCACCTTCGCCGACGGCCCGATCACCGGCATGGAATCGGGCATCGACGGGCGCCGGCCCATCCATTGCGTCGTGTCCGCCATGCTCACGTCCGGAAACATGCGCTGCATGTGCTTCGCGAGCACGTCCGCGCGCCGGTAATCGGGCTCGGCGTATATGCCCGCGAATTCCGCCTGCCCGGCGATCCGCACGCCCATCTCCATCGGGGTCACGAAGAATTTTCCCTCGGCCGAGGACACCGGCAGCGGCAGCTCGATCCGCGGATCGGAGTACATGACGTGGTAGCCGCGCTCGGCCTCGATCGGCACCTTCTCGCCGAGCTTCGCGGCGAGTTCCCCCGAGTGCGCGCCGGCGCAGACCACCAGCGTCTCGACCGGTAGCGGTCCGGCATCGGTTTCGAGCGCCTGCGGGCCGTGCGGGGCGAGCTTGATGTCGCGCACCTCGCGCCGGAGAATGCTGCCGCCGTCGCGTTCGAACTGCGCGGCGAGCGCCTTGGTGAAGCGTTCGGGATTCGCCACGTAGCCCTGTTCAGGAAGATAGAGCCCGCGCTCGTAGATCTTGGCGAGCGACGGCACCCGGCGCTGGATGCCGGCAGCGTCGAGCTCCTCGATCTCGATGCCGCGGTCGCGCCGGAGTTGCCAGGCAAACGCGTCACTGCGATAACTTTCGTCCCGCTCGTAGACCACGACGTAACCGGTTTTGCGGATGAGATCGCTCACGCCGGCGTGCCTCACCAGCGGATCGTACGCGTCGAACGTCTTCCCGGTGAGCGGCAGCAACGCGTCCGCGGTTTTCTCCACGCGCGAGCGCTCGGCGCTCGCGAGAAAGCGCAACAGCCACGGCGTCGCTCGCGGAAGATAGGACCAGCGCACGGTGAGCGGTCCCAGCGGGTCGAGGAGGTACTTCGGCACTTTCCTGAGTACGCCCGGCATGGACTGCGGCACGATCGATCCCGGACTGAGAATCCCGGCATTGCCGAACGAGCAGTACTCTCCCGGCGGCCGCTGGTCGACGACGGTAACCGCGTGCCCGTCGCGCCGGAGGTAGCACGCAGTCGCGATGCCGACGATGCCGGCGCCGATGATGGTGATGTTTCGCATGCAGTGCCCCGTGACTGGTGAGTCGTGACTGGTGATTGGTTATCGTAGATTGGGGTGAGCGACGCGAACCCCAACACCTGGATTGCACGGTGATTGTTGGGATGCGCTGCGCTTATCCCAACCTACGAATTCTAGTCGGATCACGATTCACGGATCACGCCTCTGAATGTCCGTAGGTTGGTGGTGAGCGACGCGAACCCCAACATCCGGTGAATTGTAGCGCGCGTTTGTGGCCGCGCGCCGGGCGGTGGTAAAATTCCGCCCCGAATCGGCTCCAGGATTCCGGGCGGTTAACTCAGCGGTAGAGTGCTATCCTCACACGGTAGAAGTCACTGGTTCGATCCCAGTACCGCCCACCACTTCTCCAGAACGCGTGATCGGTGACCCGTGATCCGTGACGCAACGCACGTTAAGGTGCGGTGAGCCGAAGCCGCGAGCGAAGCGTGGCGGAAAGCGCGGCAATCCCGTGGCACGCCACGCCCCGCGCCCGCGCGGAGATCGCCGCGTCGGCCTTCCTCCTCGCGATGACAGAAATCCTCGCGATGACAACTTTCCGCCGCGGCCAGCCGCGAGATTGCTTCGTCGGCCGGCCTCCTCGCAACGACAGCAGTAACAGGATGCGCGTCACGCATCACGAATGCGCGTGTCGGATCACGGTTCACGGCTCACGCCTCTGAATGTCCGTAGGTTGGCGGTGAGCGATGCGAACCCCAACACCTCGGGTGCATCGTAATCGTTGGGATGCCCCCCGCCTTCGCGGGCGCTGACGACGCGCTTATCCCAACCTACGAATTCTCCTCGGATCACGGTTCACGGCTCACGCTTTTCCGGTCACTGGTCACGGGTCACGAATCACGCTTCCGCCACCGCCCCCGACCACGGGGACATGACGTCGCTGATGCCGCAATGTTCGCCGGTCGCCGGGTCGCGGTATACCGCGCTGGGACACGCGAAGTTGGTCGGAAGCACCACGAGCTCGGTAGCGGCGACCGGGAACTTCGCCGCCAGTGCTTCCTGAACCGCCGCCGGCAGGCGCGGATCGACTCCGACCGTATCTCCGCCGCTTGCATCGATGCGTGGCTGATGAAACGCTTCTTCCAGGCCCATTCCGTGATCGATCAGGAACGACGCGATCTGGAACACCGCCGGAAAGATCTTGCGTCCGCCGGAGCCGCCGATGGCGAACCACGGCCTGCCGTCGCGCCGGACGATGGCCGGGCACATGTTGGTGAGTGGACGCTTGCCGGGCGCGAGCGAGTTGGGCGTGCCGGGCCTGGGATCGAACCACATGATGCCGTTGTTCATCAGGATGCCGGTCGTGGGGAGTACCACCTTCGAGCCGAACACCGACAGCAAGGTCTGGGTGAGGGCGACCATGTTGCCGTCGCGGTCGATCACGTTGAGGTGGGTCGTGGTGGAGGGGTCGCGGTGGTCACTCGTGTCGCCCGCCGTGGCGAGCCGTTCGCTGTAGGCTTCGCGCAACACGCTCGCATAAGCGACGAAGGCTTCCGCCCCGGGGCCGTTCCCGCGCACGTTCATCCGATCCAGCGCCCGCAGTGCGCCGGCCATCGCCGGCCCC
>MEQT01000289.1:660-6110 GCA_001770325.1 Betaproteobacteria bacterium RIFCSPLOWO2_02_64_14 | reverse complement strand
TTCCCCCGCTTGCGGGGGAAGGTTAGGATGGGGGCGCTCGCGCTGGCTGGAACGCTGCTCGTGTCGGATCATGCGACAATTGTTGAATTGCGCAGTGATTTGCCTGCATGACAACCCGAGATGGGGAGAGGGCGTGAAATGAGCGAAGCGGAGGTGGTGCGGTTCGAAGTCGAGGACGGGGTGGGCGTGATCACGGTCGATAACCCGCCGGTGAACGCGCTCGGGCCCGGTGTGCGGGAGGGCATCATCGCCGCGGTCGAGCAGGGCATGGCCGACCCGAAAGTCACCGCGATGGTACTGATCGGCGCCGGCCGCAGCTTCATCGCGGGCGCCGACATCCGGCAGTTCGGCAAGCCGCGCCCGATGCCCGCGCGCCGCAGCACCGACGTGCTGGACGACAGCACGAAGCCCGTCGTCGCGGCGATCCACGGCTACGCGCTGGGCGGCGGGCTGGAGCACGCGCTCTCCTGCCATTACCGGATCGCAGTGCGCGGCGCCAGGGTTGGCCTTCCCGAAGTCCTCATCGGCATCCTGCCGGGCGGCGGCGGCACGCAGCGGCTGCCGCGGCTGATCGGCCCCAAGGCGGCGATGGACATGATCGTGAGCGGGCGCCACGTGCCGGCGGAAGAGGCGAAGGCGCTCGGCATCATCGATGCGATCGTCGATGAGAAGGACCTGCGCAACGAAGCGATCCGTTTTGCGAAAAGCATCGCCGCGAAGCGGCCATTGCCGCGCGTGCGCGACCGCACCGACCGCATCGCCGAAGCGAAGGCCGACCCCGGCATGTTCGAGGCGATGCGCAAGTCGATCGCGCGGAAGGCGCGTAATCAGAAGGCGCCATATCACTGCATCGCGTGCGTGGAGGCCGCGACCACGCAGCCGTTCGACGAAGGCATCCAGACCGAGCGGCGGCTCTTCGCCGAGCTGGAGAATTCCGACGAAGCGAAGGCGCTCCGTTACGCGTTTTTCGCGGAGCGGGAGGTGGCGAAGATTCCCGATGCGCCCAAGGATTTGAAGCCCGCGCGGATCCGCACCGCCGCGGTGGTCGGCGCCGGCACCATGGGCGGCGGCATCGCCATGAGTTTCGCCGACTTCGGCATCCCGGTGAAGGTGCTGGAAGTCTCGCGCGAGGCGCTCGACAAGGGCCTGCAGCGCGTGCGCGACAACTACGCGATCAGCGTGAAGCGCGGCAGCCTCACGCAGGCCGAAATGGACCGGCGACTCCCGCTCATCGAACCGGTCGAGAGCTACGGGGCGATTGCCGATTGCGACGTCGTCATTGAAGCGGTGTTCGAAAACCTCGACGTCAAGAAGGAGGTGTTCACGAAGCTCGACGCCACCATGAAGCAGGGTGCGCCGCTCCTCACCAACTCCTCTGCGCTCGACATCGACCAGATCGCGAGCGTCACCCGACGCCCGCAGGACGTCGCCGGCGCGCACTTCTTCGCCCCTGCGAACGTCATGAAGCTGCTGGAGGTGGTCAAAGGCAGCCGGACGTCAATGTCGACGATCGCGACCGCCATGAAGATGGGCCGCGACATCGGCAAGATCAGCGCGGTCGCCGGCACCTGCGACGGTTTCGCCGCCAACCGCAGCCGCGCGCCGTTCATCACCGAGATGATGTTGATGCTGGAGGAGGGCGCGCTGCCCGAGAGAATCGACAAGGTGATGGTGGACTTCGGCTATCCGATGGGCCCGTTCGCGGTCAACGACCTCTCCGGGCTCGACGTGAGCTACATGACGCGCAAGCGGCGCGCGGCGGCCGATCCGAATTACCGCAAGCTGCACGTGCCGGACCGGCTGGTCGAGATGGGCCGCAAAGGTCAGAAGACCGGCGCGGGCTGGTACCGCTACGAGAAGGGCGACCGCACGCCGCATCCCGACGAGGTCGTCAAGAGCGTGATTGCGGAGGTCGCACGCGAGTTCGGCATCGAGCAGCGCAGCCTCACCGACGAGGAGATTCTGCGCCGCCTGCTGTGCGCGTCGGTCAACGAGGCGTGCAAGATCCTGGAAGAGGGCAAGGCCTACCGCGCGAGCGACATCGACGTGATGTGGTTGCACGGCTTCGGCTTCCCGCGCTACCGCGGCGGCCTGATGTACTGGGCCGACACGGTCGGATCACGCGCGATCTTCGACCAGATTTCGGCGTGGCACGAGCGCTACGGCCGGCGCTGGATGCCGGCCAGCCTTCTGCGCGAGATCGCGGCGAGCGGCGGATCGTTCCGCGAGGCGAAGCCGAAGCGCGCGCTGTGAGCGCGTGTTCCGGCTTCAAAGGGGCAGCCGCGGGAACCACAGCAGGCGGAGGTACCTGGCCCGGGTCAGCACATCGAGGACCTTCTGATGCTGCTTGAACGGCACGTCCGGGAACCGGTCCGCCGCCCGCACCACGCCCGGCATTCGTCACCAGTTCCTGCCGAAGTGACTCCCGATCGCCCGCCAATGAAGGCGGTGATCGATGCCCGCCTCGCGCAGCACCCAGGCGGCGAAGGTATTGCTGTTGGGGCCGGGCCAGTAGTGGTAGCGCTGGCAATGCGGATAGTCGTCGGGCCGCTCGAGCACTTCGCGTAGCGCGCTCGCTGCCAGGCCGCGCCACTCAGCCGCGATTCGCATCGGTCCCCCGCCCACGTCCGCGTCGGGATGCAGCAGATCGCAGTGCACGTGGCCGACACTCACGCCGCCGGCGTTCTTCGTGTGCCACACCTCCCAGCGCCGGCACGCTCCCGAGACTTCATCGAACACCACGAACCAGTAGTGGTCGGCGATCGCGCCGAAGATGTAGGGCAGGGGCGCGCAGCGGAGCTGCACCACGTAGTCGGCTGGGGTTTGAGGATCCTGGTTACTCTGGGTCAAACGCTGAGAATCCGAAAAAGTTGGACCGGGCCTTGTTCGCGCCATACGAATTCTGCCCCAATCCGCGCAGAGCTTCCATCAGTCTCCGCTGGCAGGGAACAAACCCTGACCATAAATATCGTAACGTGTTACACGGCGATCTTGCCGCGCGGCTGGCAGCGCCGCCTCGTGCGTGTCGAGAACGAAAACACCGGCGGCTATGTGGGGCTGTGCCTGGAAGTGCACGACCTCGCGCTATCCAAATACGCGGCCGGGCGGGAAAAGGACCTCAAGTTCACCCGCGAGCTGGCGCAGCATGAAATGACCCACAAGCGGACCCTGCTCAGGCGGCTGGCCGCAACTCCGCTCAACGCCGCGCTTGCGAAAATCGTGCGGGGAAGGATCGAGCGGGATTTCGCATCCCCTCGAACTTGAAGCGCGCAATGAAGTGACTTGGCCTGTTCCATTCCTCTCCTTTTCAAGGAGGGGAGTCTTATCTTGTTACAAGCTCTTGGTTCATCGCGAGCGGGTAATCCTTCTGCCGTCTGCCTTACCCCTTTATTCCGAGTTCCGAACAGATTTTCGCAACGAGCGCTTTCAGTTCGCCGACTTCAGCCTGGAGCCTTGCGATGTTGGCCTTCATCGCGGCGATCTCACTCATGGCGACGCCGCCCGCTTCCGCGACGGGCTTCGATGCTTGCGCTGCCACGTCCTGCGCTGCGGGCGGACCGGAGAGCAGATGAACCCAGCGGTTCTCGCGTGATCCGGCTTGGCGGGGCAGTTCGGCCACCAGTGCGCCGGCTGGGCGTGCAGCGAGTTCGTGCAGGAAGCTCTCGACCGAGGAGATGTCCGCGAAGTTGTGCAGGCGTTCGCAATTGATCCGCAGTTCCCCGGCAGTCTGCGCACCGCGCAGCATCAGCACCGCCAGCAGCGCAGCCGCCTGCTTCGGCACCTGGAGCACGCGCTCGATGTTGTGCGTGTACCGCGCGACCCGGCCGCCGCTCGACTCGATCACCAGGTTCATCGCCTTGAGGCTGTCCACCGCGGCCTGCACTTCCGTTTCCGTCGCGTTGATGACCGGATCGCGGCTCGTCTTCTGGTTGCATCCGGCGAGGAGCGCGTTGAGCGTCAGGGGATAGGTATCGGGAACGGTGCGCTCCTTCTCGGCGAGCACCCCCAGCACCCGTGTTTCCAGCAGCGACAGTACGGAGAGCATGAGGAGTTCGTGCGATTACGCCGCGGAGTTGGAGTGGAACACCAGCCCGGCATGCTCGCGCAGGGCGTGGAAGCGGATCGCGGGAAAGAACTTGTGCGCGACTTCGATCTCGGTGTCGTACGCGGCAAGGAACGCCGGCGCGTCCACCGCGTCGTGCGCGATGCGATGGGCGTTGGCTTCGATGAAGCGCTTCAATTCCTTCGGGTCTTCCGCCGTCACCCAGCGCGCCGAGGTGTAGCGCGCGGGCGCCATGCGCGCCTCGCACCCGTACTCGTGGCGCAGGCGGTGCGCGACGACTTCGAACTGCAGGTGGCCCACCGCGCCCAGCAGCAGCGCGCCGCCCGCGACCGGCCGGAACGCCTGGATCGCGCCTTCCTCGCCGAGCTGGGCGATGCCGGTGCGCAATTGCTTGCTGCGCAGCGGGTCGGCGATCTCCACCGTCTGGAACATCTCGGGCGCGAAGAACGGCAGCCCTGTGAACTGCAGCTCCTCGCCCTCGGTCAGCGTGTCGCCCAACTGCAGCACGCCGTGGTTGGGAATGCCGATGATGTCGCCGGCGTAGGCGTCCTCGACGATCTCGCGCCGCTGCGACAGGAACGACACCACGTTGTTGGGGCGGAAGTCCTTGCCCGTGCGGCAGTTCTTCAGGCGCATGCCGCGCTCGAAATGGCCCGAGCACACGCGGATGAACGCGACGCGGTCGCGGTGCCCCGGGTCCATGTTCGCCTGGATCTTGAATACGACGCCGGAGAATTTCGGCTCGAAGGGATCGACCGCGCGCTGCAGCGCCAGCCGCGGCCGCGGCGGCGAGGCGAATTCCACCAGCGCGTCGAGCACTTCCTTCACGCCGAAGTTGTTGATGGCCGAGCCGAAGAAAAGCGGCGTCTGCCGGCCTTCGAGAAAGGCGTCGCGGTCGTAAGCGGGCGAGACGCCACGCACCAGTTCCATCTCTTGCCGCGCGTGGGCATAGGCGTCGCCGAAGCGGGCGGTGCACGCCGCATGGTCGAGCCCGGGGAGGACTTCGGCGTCGTCTTCGACACGATCCGCGCCCGGCTGGAAAACGCGCATCGTATTCGCGCGCAGGTCGAATACGCCCTTGAACTGTTTGCCCATGCCCACGGGCCAGGTGCACGGCACCACCGGCATCCCGAGCACGCGCTCGATCTCATCCATGAGGTCCACCGGCGCGCGCACCTCGCGGTCCATCTTGTTGACGAAGGTGATGACCGGCGTTTTCTGCGCGCGGCACACCTGCAGCAGGCGCAGCGTCTGCGGCTCGATGCCGTTGGCGGCGTCGATCACCATCAGCGCCGCGTCCACCGCGGTCAGCACGCGGTAGGTGTCCTCGGAGAAATCGCGGTGGCCCGGGGTGTCGAGCAGGTTGATGACGCAGTCGCGGTACTCC
>MEQT01000289.1:0-648 GCA_001770325.1 Betaproteobacteria bacterium RIFCSPLOWO2_02_64_14 | reverse complement strand
ACGCAGTCGCGGTACTCCATCTGCATCACCGAGCTTGCCACCGAGATGCCGCGCTGCTTCTCGATCTCCATCCAGTCGGAGGTCGCGTAGCGCGAAGCCTTGCGTGCTTTCACGCTGCCGGCGATGTGGATCGCGCCAGCGTACAGCAGCAGCTTTTCCGTTAGCGTGGTCTTGCCCGCGTCCGGATGCGAGATGATGGCGAAGGTGCGCCGCCGCGAGACTTCCGTGTCGATACTCATGTGTTTACCCGTGTGCGATCCGCCGCAACCCAGGCGGACGCTAAAGGGCGCGCATGATAGGGCAGTTATGCAGAAAAATCAACACGATGCCTGATTGAAGCCCCGGCCGCTGCATCGAGGCAGTACAGGTAGGGTGCAATAAACGAAGCGCATTGCACCGAACGCCATCCACACGGCGCAATGCCCGCTGGTTATTGCGCCCTACGCGAGCCCGGCGGACAATCTCAGCCCGCCCACAGGACAGACTGACATGCTCCCAACTCCAGGCTTTCATCATCTGCATCTGAATTCCGTCGATCCCGACGCCGCGATCGACTTTTACGTGAGGCAGTTTCCGAGCACGGCAAAGGGGAGTTGGGCCGGCGAACCGGCACTTAAATCGCCCAACAACGTCATGGTGCTGTTCACG
>MEQT01000288.1:1873-12810 GCA_001770325.1 Betaproteobacteria bacterium RIFCSPLOWO2_02_64_14 | reverse complement strand
TTATTACAAGAACGAGGCGCCGCTCAACGTCGCGCTGATCGATCTTGACGAAGGCTTCCGCATGATGAGCCGGGTTGAGGACGTCGATCCGATGCAGGTCAGGATCGGGATGCGGGTGAAGGTCCGCATGCATCCCGGCAACGAGAAGCAACCACCCTACCCCGTCTTCACGCCGGCGGAGGATGCAAGATGAGCGGCCTCGAACGCGGCAGTGTGGCGGTGGTCGGTGCGGCGGAATCCGACCTGGGCCAGGTCGCGCCCGACACCAGCATCGTCGACCTGATGGCGCAGGCGACCATGCGCGCGCTCGACGACTGCGGACTCAAGCTTTCCGACATCGACGCCGTGCTGTCCGCGACAACGCAGTCGCGCTACGCCCCGATGCTGCTCGCCGAGTATCTGCGCATCAAGCCCAAATTCCTGGACGGCACCTTCATCGGCGGCTCGTCCTTCATGTCGCATGTCGCGCATGCGCACGCGGCGATTCAGTTGGGGATCTGCGACGTGGCGGTGATCGCCTACGGCAGCACGCAGCGCACCGTATCGCGTGCGATGGCTTCCACCCGCGAATACAACCCGTTCGAGACGCCGTACCGGCCGTTTCTGCCCGCGAGCGCCTACGCACTGGCCGCGGCGCGCCATATGCACGAGTTCGGCACCACCCGCGAGCAGCTTGCGGAGGTGGCGGTCGCGGCGCGCAAATGGGCGCTCATGAACCCGGTGGCCTGGGAAAAGGAACCGCTCACGATCGAGCAGGTGCTCAACGCGCGCATGGTGAGCTACCCCTTCACGGTGCGCGACTGCTGTCTCGTGACCGACGGCGGCGGCGCGATCATCCTCACCTCGGCTGCGCGGGCGAGAACACTGAAGAGGAAACCAGCGTACGTACTCGGCGTCGGCGAGGCGTGGGGGCACACTACGATCTCCAACATGCCCAATCTCACGGTCACTGCGGCGGCAGAGTCCGGGCCCAAGGCGTTCCGGATGGCGGGTCTCAAGCCCTCCGACGTGAACATGCTGTCGCTCTACGACGCTTTCACGATCACACCGATCCTGTTCCTGGAAGACCTCGGCTTCTGTCCCAAGGGCGAAGGCGGGCGGTTCGTGGCTGACGGCGCGATCGCACCCGGCGGCAAACTCGCGGTCAACACCAGCGGCGGTGGCCTGTCGTACTGCCACCCCGGCATGTACGGACTGCTGGTGATGATCGAAGCCGTGCGCCAGGTTCGTGGCGAATGCGGCGTGCGCCAGGTCGAGGACTGCAGCGTTGCTCTCGCGCACGGTAACGGCGGAGTCCTGTCCAGCCAGTGCACAGTGATATTCGGTTCCGAGGCAACACTGTAAGGCAAGGAACCCGTCCGCGCGCGTAAGGAAGTCGCCCACAGCTCCGACCTATGCGCGTTTACCGCCAGGTGCGGGAATTTCCCGCCCAGCAGCCTGTCGTAAGGATTCGCCAGGCTGCTTAACGGTCTCACGACACACTTGACAGGAGATGACCATGACACGGCGTGGATTCGTGCAAGGATTGCTGGCCACCGGCCTTTTCAGCGCATTCGCGGGACGCCCGGGCGCGGCGCAGCCGGCAAACCCGAAAGGCGTCGCAGAACTCCAGAAGAACTGGCGCATGCTGCTCGCGGAAGGCGCCAAGGCGCCGCCGGCAACCGAGGCGCTCAAGCTCTCGAAGGACGAGTGGCGCAAGCGTCTCGACAGGGCCGCCTACAACGTGTTGCGCGAAGAAGGCACCGAGCGTGCCGGGACCAGCCCCCTCAACTTCGAAAAGCGGCCGGGTGTCTTCGCATGCGCGGGATGCGATCTGCCGCTGTTCACGTCGGAAATGAAGTACGACAGCGGCACTGGCTGGCCGAGCTTCTTCACCACGATTCCCGGCGTGTTCGGCACGAAGAAGGATTACGGGCTATTCCTGCCGCGCGTCGAGTACCACTGCATCCGTTGCGGCGGACATCACGGCCATATATTCGACGACGGCCCGAAACCGACGGGGCAACGCTGGTGCAACAACGGCGTCGCGCTGAAGTTCATCCCGAAAACGGGCAAGGCCTGATTCGCTGGAAGGAACCCTGGCCAAGCAGCGCCGGTGCCTCTTCAGAACTTCGTGCCCATTTTCCGGACGAGGTCGCGCCACTTCTGGAACTCGGCTTTGACCTCGGCGGCAAATTCCCGCGGCGAGTTGACGACGATGTCCGTAGCCTGGGCGGTCATGCGGCGGGTCACGTCCGGCGCCAGGAACGCGCGCTTCGCCTCGGCGTTGAGCATCGAGATGATCGCGGGTGGCGTGCCGGCGGGCGCGAACATGCCGAACCATCCGCGAACGTCGTAGCCCGCCACGCCGCCCTCGGCGACCGTCGGCAGATCGGGCAGCAGCTTGCTGCGCGTTCCGCTCGTTACGGCGATCGCTTTCAACCGCCCCGCCCTCACCAGCGGCAGTGCGGAGACTGGGGCGCCAATGATCCAGTTGACGTCACCGGAAACAACGGCTGGATAGGCGTCCGCCACGCCTTTGTACGGCACATGGAGCATCCTGGTGCCGGAGAGCGTGACTAGAAGCTCCGCGGTCATGTGAATGATGCTACCGGTGCCGGCTGATGCGAAGCTCACGCCTCCCGGCTTCGCCTTCGCAAGCGCGATCAGATCCCTGACGTTGCTCACCGGCAACGACGGCGTCGTGAGCAGAAGGTAGGGCGCAGACGTGAGTATCGTCACCGGCTGCAGATCGCGCACCGGATCATAGCCCTGCGGGCGAATCGCGGCATTGGTGACGACGCCGCTGCTGCATACGAGCAGCGTATAGCCGTCCGAAGCGGCCTTTGCGACCAGCTCGACGCCGATGCTGCCGCCGGCTCCGGTGCGGTTGTCCACGACGAACGGCTGGCCCCACACCGCGTGATAATGCTGGGCGGCGACGCGCGCGACATTGTCGACGCCGCCGCCCGGCGTCACGTTCACGATGATGCGCACCGGCTTTACCGGATACTGCGCCTGCGCCCCCGCGAATTGTGTCGGTGCCGCCGCGAACGCAATCAAGTACATCAGGTACGACTTACGCACGAGGCCCTCCTGAATCCTGAATCTCGAATCCTGTTCCGCTGAGACCGATCATGCACGTTACGCACGAAGCGGGTCAAGCACTGTCGCAGGATCACGCACAGGCGCTGTCGCGAACGCTTGACGCACGCGCGGCGCAGGCGGAAACTTCAGCAGCAGAATTTCACTCTGCCGCCGTTTATGCCGTTCATCAGGAGAGCGCAAACATGCAGCAACGGGGCCCGTTTCATTTCACGATCTGCAAAATCTGCCTGGCAGTCGCCGCCACGCTTCCGGCCGTGGCCGCCGCGCAGCCCGCCGCCTGGCCCGCCAAGCCGGTGCGCGTGGTTGTGCCGTTCACGGCCGGCAGTCCGGTCGAGATTCCCGCGCGTCCGGTTGCGCAGAAACTTTCCGAGTACCTGGGGCAGCAGTTCCTGATCGACAACCGCCCCGGCGCCAGCGGCACGATCGCGACGGACCTGGTCGCCAAGGCGCCGCGCGACGGTTACACCCTCCTCTACACCAACTGCTCGCACTCGTCGAACCCCGCCCACTACGGGAAGCTGCCGTACGATTCCATCGCGGACTTCGCTCCCGTGACGCAATCGAACGTGACGTACGGAAACGTGCTGGTCGTTCACCCTTCGGTTCCGGCACGCTCGGTCGCGGAGTTCGTCGCCCTCGCCAAGAAGATACCCGGCAAGCTCAACTATGCCTCGGCCGGCGTCGGCAGTCCCCCGCACGTCACCGGCGCGCTGTTCGCCTCGATGGCCGGCATCCAGCTTGCCCACGTACCGTACAAAGGCACATCAGTCGCCTTCACTGATGTCGTCGGCGGGTATGTGGAGGTAATGTTCGCCAGCCCGCCGTTTGCGCGCCCTTACGTCCTGACCGGGCGCGTGCGCGCGCTGGGGCTGGGCGGGCCGCGCCGCACACCGTTACTGCCCGACGCCCCGACGTTTCATGAAAGCGGCCTCACGGGATTCGACATGACCTGTTATCACGGCATCTGGTTCCCGGCCGGCACGCCG
The DNA here is from genome assembly GCA_001770325.1 of Betaproteobacteria bacterium RIFCSPLOWO2_02_64_14. Taxonomy (GTDB): domain Bacteria; phylum Pseudomonadota; class Gammaproteobacteria; order Burkholderiales; family SG8-41; genus DSOT01. Next base: position 8,737 of record MEQT01000288.1, on the reverse strand, counting down.
GCCGAAATCGTGCGCCGCCTGCACGCGGGGGTCATGAAGGCGCTCGCCGAGCCGGACGTGCGCAAACACTACGCGGACAACGCGATCATTCCGGTCGGCAATTCACCGGAGGAATTCAGGCAGTTCCTCGTCAAGGACATCGCGCGCCAGGCGGGCATCGCGAAACAGATTGGCCTCAAGCCGCGGTGACGGAGATCTTCCGGCGCACTGTTCAGGGACGTGAGCGACGGCCGGAATGGACAAATGGAATGCCGCGTTAAATGGCGGGGCGAGTTAATGTCTTGAGCGCAGGAAAGGTGACGCCTGATCATGCCCGGCTCGACCGGGTTATCGCGGAGGCGAAACGCAATCAGGCGGCGCGCGAAAAAGGCTACCGCGAACAGGCGCTCAGGATGTATCCGTGGGTGTGCGGGCGGTGCGCGCGGGAGTTCACCCGGGCAAACGTGCAGTTGCTTGAAGTCCATCACCGCGACCACAATCACGACAACAATCCGCCCGACGGCAGCAACTGGGAGCTGCTGTGCACGTATTGCCACGAGAACGAGCACCGGCGCTACCTGGATCATGCCGCGAGCGGCGGGGACGGGTCTGCTGCGGATGGATCGCGTGCCACGCACCAGCCCTTCGCCGGCCTGGCGGGGCTTTTGCGCAAGGAGGACAAGAAATAGCTTGCGGGAGAGCGACCGGCGCGGAGCGCACTCGCTCCCGGCGTGGTCCCCGCCGGGGCGGACGAGGGGCTTGTACTTCGCGCTTTGATGTGGTATGTTTTGATCTGGCGAATCACCCATGGAAGGCCCGGCCATGACCGCATCCGTCTTCAGGCTTGCGCAACCCGCAGATGCCTACGAGATCGCGGTGATGTCGCGTTACCTGATCGAGGTCGGCCTGCGCGGCTGGACGTGGCACCCCGATCGCGTCGGCAAGGCGATCCGCGCCCGCGACACCGATGTGGTGGTCGCCACCGTGGCAACGCACGTGGTCGCCTTCGCCATCATGGAGTTCGGGGATACGAGCGCCCACCTTTCGCTGCTCGCGGTGAAGCCCACGCACCAGCGTTGCGGCCTCGGCCGGCGGCTGATGGACTGGCTCGAGGAAGCAGCGCTGACGGCGGGCATCACCACCATCAAGCTTGAACTGCGCTCCAACAATTTCGGGGCGCGCTGCTTCTACCGGATGCTCGGCTACCGGGAAACGGCCTACGTATCGGGGTACTACCGGGGCGTCGAAACCGCGGTCAAGATGTCGCGCGATATCCGGCGCGAGATCCCCAATCCCATACGCTGATGCCGGGGATGGCGTGCCGGTACGCCGTCAGGCCTTGGCTGCGTCTAACGCCTTCATCTTCTCCCGGTCGGGGTGATCGGCACTCATGATCCCGCGGAACACCAGCACCGGAATCGACGCCCGGTGCAACACGCGCGTCGCCTCGTTGCCCATGATCAGCTTGACGAGCCCCTTGCGATAGCGCAGGGTCATCACGATCAGGTCGCAACCGCGCTCATTGGCAATGTTCACGATCGCATCGTAGGGGTGGTCGCTGGTCGCCACCACGGTGTCGCACGGCACGTTCGACGCGGCGGCGGTCTTCTTGACGAAGTCGAGAAAGCTTGCGGCGCGCTGCCTCGCTTCCTCCTCGATCTTCTCCTCGGTGACCGGGTCGAACGCCCCCTCGTAAGCGATCATGAGGTGATAGTCCGGCACGACGTGTATGCCGGTGACCTTGGCGTTGCACAGCTTGGCAAGTTCCATGCCACGCTTGATCGCCCCCTCTGAGTGCTCGGAGCCGTCCGTCGGCATGAGGATATGCTTGAACATAAGTCCTCCTTCGGCGCGTCGAAAAGACGTTATTAGAGTACGTTATGAGAGTGCGTTATAGCAAACGCCCTGCCGATACGCAATGGCGGCCCTCGCATCGGCGCTCCGGCCCCCGGGCAGCCCGGCGGCTCAGCCATGGGGGTCATGCCTTGCCAGCGCCCAGGCGACGTGCTCGCGCACCAGCGCCGAGGGGTGATCGGCGCGCGCACGGAGCGCGGCGGCGATCGCCGGCGAGGGCGGCGCGCTGCCCAATGCGCTCAACGCGTTGCCCATGCCGACAGCAAGGTTGCGCAGCCAGCGCTCGTAGCCGATGCGGCGGATGGGGGTCCCCAGCAACCGCGCGTTGAACTCCTCCTCGCTCCACGCGAAAAGGCCAGCCAACGCCGCGGAATCCAGTCCATTGCGCACCGTGAAGTCGGGTTCCGGCGTGGGCCGGGAGAACCGGTTCCACGGGCAGGCGAGCTGGCAGTCGTCACAGCCATAGACGCGGTTGCCGATGAGGGGGCGCAGGTTCACCGGTATGCTGCCCTTGTGTTCGATCGTGAGATAGGAAATGCAGCGCCGCGCGTCGAGGCGATAGGGCCCCACGATCGCGCCCGTGGGACAGGCCGCGATGCAGTGTTCGCACGTGCCGCAATGTTCCCCGGCCGCATCGTCGACCGGAAGCGGCAGGTCGGTATAGATCTCGCCGAGAAAGAAATAGGATCCCGCGTCCCGCTCCAGCAGCAGCGTGTGCTTGCCGCGCCAGCCGAGGCCCGCTTTTTCCGCCAGCGCCACCTCCATCACCGGCGCGCTGTCGGTGAATGCACGGTAGTTGAATTCGCCCACTTCCGAGGTAATGCGGTCCGCCAACTGCTGCAAGCGGCGGCGCATGACCCTGTGGTAGTCGCGTCCCAGCGCATAACGCGAGACATACGCGCTTGCGCTGTCCCGAAGCACGTCCCAGCTGTCGCGCGCTCCCGGGGGCAGATAATCCATGCGCGCGACGATCACGCGCAGCGTTCCCGGGACCAGTTCACCGGGGCGGCTGCGTTTCAAGCCGTGCCGCGCCATATAATCCATGTCGCCATGAAAACCGCTGCCGAGCCAGTCGAGGAGCCGCGTCTCGGCCGCCGAGAGGTCGCAGTCGGCAATGCCGACCCGCTGAAACCCGAGCGCCTCGCCCCAGCGCTTGATGTCACGCGCCAGCGCGCGTCCGTCCCCCACCCGTGACACCTGTAGCTCGCTGACTTGCATAGCGCCCATCATAAACCAGAGCTTACGCTCGACCTGCCGTCAGAGGCCGATACTCTCGCGCTTGGCGCCGGCATTGCCCGCGGGCTGGCGCCGGGCATGGTCGTGTTCCTGTCCGGAGAACTGGGCGCGGGCAAGACCACGCTCGCCCGCGGCATCTTGAGGGGACTCGGTCATACCGGGCGGATAAAGAGCCCTTCCTTTACTTTGGTTGAAGTTTACAAACTTTCTAGGTTATACTTGTATCACTTTGATTTTTATCGGTTCAATAGCCCGATGGAACTGGAAGATGCCGGCTTCCGGGAAATCTTCGATGGTGAGGCCGTGTGTCTGGTGGAGTGGCCCGAAAAAGCCGGCGCGGCATTGCCGGCAGCCGATCTGAAAATCTCGATACGCGCGGCTGGCACGGGCCGGCGCGTTGAGATGATCGCCGCTACGGAGGCTGGCAAGGCGTGTTTGAGGCATATCCCCCGCTAGGGATGCATTTTCCGCCGCGAGCGGATCGTGCGCCTGCGCCGCGCCCTAATCTGCTAGATTTACTGCAGGCGGTGGCGTTTTCCGCCGCCCTCCTGCACTGCAGCTTCCTGCTCGCCGCCCCGGCAGACAACATTCAGGTCACTTCCACCCGCGCGTGGCCCGCTCAGGACTACACGCGCATCACGCTGGAGAGCCAGCAACCGATCCGGCACCAGTTGCTGAGTCTCAAGGATCCAGAACGGCTGGTGTTGGATCTCGAAGGCGTCGCGGTCACCGCCCCGCTTTCCGGGCTGGTTGACAAGGTCGGCGCCAACGATCCCTATGTGAAGGCGGTCAGAATCGGGCGCTTCAAACCGGGCATCGTGCGGCTCGTTTTCGATCTCAGGGCCGAAGTCAAGCCCGAGGCCTTTACGCTCGCGCCGGTAGGTGAATACGGCCACCGCCTGGTACTGGACATCTACCCGCTGGTCCCGCTCGATCCGCTGCTGGCCTTCCTCGACAAGTTACAGGCGGAGCGGAACGCTGCCGGCAGGCCGCCGCCCGAGTCCACCGAAGGCACCACGCCCGAGGCCGCGAACGCGCCCGCACCGGCGGTGGCGCCGTCCCCTGCCCCGACTATCGCGCCAGCGGATCGTGGCCAGCCGCCCCGCGTGCAACCCGCCTCGCGCCGCCTCATTATCGTCGCGATCGACCCCGGCCACGGCGGCGAAGACCCCGGCGCCCGCGGCCGCGGTGGCACCAACGAAAAGGACGTGACGCTCGCCATCGCGAGGAAGGTCAAGGCGCGTATCGATGAAGAACCCAACATGCGCGCGGTGCTCACGCGCGACGGCGACTATTTCATTCCCCTGCACATGCGGGTTGCCAAGGCACGCCGGGTGAACGCGGATCTCTTCGTCTCGGTACATGCCGACGCATTCATCAAGCCCCACGCCCGGGGTTCGTCCGTGTTCGCGCTCTCGGAGAGCGGCGCTACTTCGGTCGCTGCCAGTTGGCTCGCCAAGCGGGAGAACGACGCCGACCTGGTCGGCGGGGTGAACCTCGACGTCCAGGACCCCCATCTCAAGCGCACGCTGCTCGACCTGTCGCAGACCGCCACCATCACCGACAGCCTGAAGCTCGGCAAGGCGGTGCTGTCGGAACTGGGCGGCATCAACACGCTGCACAAGGCCCAGGTCGAACAGGCGGGTTTTGCCGTCCTCAAGGCGCCGGACATCCCCTCGATCCTGGTGGAAACCGCTTTCATCAGCAATCCCGAAGAAGAGCGCAGACTGCGCAGCAGCGCCTACCAGGACCGGATGGCGAAGGCGATCTTTACCGGCATCAAGCGCTACTTCGCGAAAAACCCTCCGCTCGCGCGCGACCGGATGGTTCTGAATCCATGATGGGCTGAGAGCCTGATTTGCACTAGAATGCCCGGTCTACGGGGCCGGATCTGTGCTCGAACTGCGCCATGTCATCGCCGTTGTCACGCTTGCACTCGTCGGCGGATGCGCGGGCGTTCCCGCGTACCGGGCGGACGAGACCCTCGTACTGCCATACGTCAGCAGCTTCTCCGACGCTCGACCCGGCGACGGTGTGCCCGGCGGCTGGCGCGTCTGGACCCTGTCGAAGTTCAAGAAAGCGACCGAATACCGGCTCGTCGATGATTCCGGGCGAATCGTCGTCAAGGCGAGCGCCCGCGCTTCCGCGTCAGGCCTGGTGCACCCGATCAAGCTCGATCCGGGAATGTATCCGCTGCTGTCGTGGCGGTGGAAGGTCGATGATCTGATCCCGACCGCCGACAATACGAGGACCCATACTGAGGACTCGCCGGTGCGCGTGGTCGTGAGCTTCGCCGGTGACATCGACGCGCTCCCCATGCACGAGCGCATGTTCTTCGACAACATGCGGCTTCTTACCGGGCAGCAGTTGCCGTACGCGACGCTCATGTACATCTGGGAAAACCGCGCCTCGAAGGACAGCGTGATCCCCAGCCGGCACACCTCGCGCATCAAGATGATCGTTGCCGAATCGGGCCGGGACAAGCTCGGCGCGTGGCAGGAAGTGACACGCAACGTGGTGGAGGATTTCAGGCGGGCGTTCGGCGAGGCGCCGGGCGAGATCACCGCCGTCGGCATCATGACCGACACCGACAACACGGGGGAAAATGTGCACGCCTATTACGGCGACATCCTTTTCCAGCTCACGCCCCGGCCGCGCCCCAACATGGCGACCGACTAGCCCTGCTGTGTCAAAAAAAACTGATCCCCTCCCCCTTGATCGGGGAGAAAAACTGATTCCCTCCCCCTTGAGGGGGGAGGGTTAGGGTGGGGGTGAGGAACCACACGACACCAGGATTCCCCAGCATGACCTATCTTGTCTGCATCGAAAACGCGGATGGCGAGCGCCTCGACGCGCGGATTGCGCACAGCGCCGCCCCGGCAGAAGAACTGCGCGCGCGTTACGACCTCGACCGCGTCCGGCTCGAAGTCTCGCCGCGCGATATCTCCGAGGGTCCCGCCACGCTCTGGCGCTATGCGCCGCTGCTGCCGGTCGCCGATCCGCGGCGCGTGGTATCGCTAGGCGAAGGCTATACCCCTCTCCTGTCGGCGCGGCGCCTCGCGCGCAAGCTCGGCCTCGTTGAGCTGGCGCTGAAGGACGAGGGCCGCAATCCGAGCGGCACCTTCAAGGATCGTGGCGCGGCCGTGGCGGTATCGCGCTACGCTGAACTCGGCGTGAAAACCGTGGCGCACAACAGTTCCGGCAACGCGGGCGGCTCATGGAGCCTCTACGCCTCGCGCGCCGGCATCACCTGCGTCAACCTGCTGCCGGCCGACGTGCAGGCGGCGAGCCTTCAGCATTGCCGCGCCACCGGGCAGCCGACGTATCTCACTGAAAACTGGCACGAAGCGGGGCGGCTCATCGCCGAAGCCTGCGAGCGCAACGGCTGGCTCAACATCTGCACGCTGCGGGAACCCTACCGCCTCGAAGGCAAGAAAACCATGGGGCTGGAGATCGCCGAACAGCGGGGATGGAAGATGCCCGACGCGGTGTTCTACCCGATGGGCGGCGGCCTCGGCGCGATCGCGATCTGGAAGGCTTTCGAAGAACTGCTGAGCCTGGGCTGGGTCCAGGGAAAAATGCCGCGGCTCTACGTCACCCAGTATGAGGGCTGCGCGCCGGCGGTCAAGGCCTTCGAGGAAGGACGCACCGAGTGCGCGCCCTGGGGCCGGATCGACATCCCGCCCGGCGGACTCAAATCACCGAATCCGCCGGGTGGGCGCGCGGTGCTCAAGCTCATCCGCGAGCACGGTGGCGGCGCGGTCGCCGTGGCGACGCACGAAGCGCTCGCCGCGA
>MEQT01000288.1:0-1794 GCA_001770325.1 Betaproteobacteria bacterium RIFCSPLOWO2_02_64_14 | reverse complement strand
CGCACGCGGATGGGTCGCGCCCCATGAGCGGGTCGTGCTGGTGGTAACGGGATCGGGATTGAAATCGATCCCGACGTTAATACAATCGTCGTCACGGATAGTAACGACGAGTGAGGAGATTCTCGCTCGAGTCCCTGCAGCGCATAATCAGTAAAGCTCAATAGATGCAGATTGCCTGCGGTTCTGCGCGGGCAGATCGTTGACCTTCAGGCGGCCGAGTGGGACAATCCCACCATGATCCTGACCCTTGATGCCAAGCGCCGCCTTACGGTCCCGGCGGCCCTCGCCCCGGCGTCGCCCGGGGACGCCTTTGAAGCGCGGTTCGATGCGGACGAGAACGAGATCGTGTTCCGCCGTATCGCTGGCGCGGGCGACTGGCTCGCCGTACTGAGCGAGTGCCCGGTGAGCATGGACGATCTGCCGCGTCGCCGGAGGGCGACGGCGAAGCGCCGCCGGCTGTGAGCTGGTTGCTCGATACCGACGTGATCTGCCAGCCGGCGAAGCGGCACGGCGATGCGCGCGTAATCGGCTGGCTGCACCAGGAGCGCGACCGGTGCTTCACAAGCGCCGTCGTCATCGCCCAGCTCGCGTACTGGGTGCGCTCCAAAGAGGGCCGTCAGCGCAGGGATTTACAGGATTGGCTGAGGAGGCTGGTGGACGCACTCGGTGGCCGAATTCTCGGCTTCAACGTCTCAGTCGCTCATGTCTGGGCCGATCAGGAGCACCTGCTGGAGAAGCATGGGCAGCGCATGCCCGTGGAGGACGGCTACATTGCCGCAACCGCCCGGCGTCATGGGCTGACGATTGCGACGGGAAACGACAAGGATTTTCGCCGGCCCGGCTTGAAGGTCTTCAATCCGTTCAAGGAACTGCCTCCAGCCTGAAGCGGCAGACCGGCCGAAGCAGGATTGCCTGGCACGAGTGCCCAGAATCATCTTGCCGGGCGCGCCAGACCGGATGAAACCGGGCACTGGTGCGAGGTTTTCTTTGTGCTCTGACCGTCAGCAGTCGACCCGAAGCGGACACTTTAGCCGTGTGCGCCAAAAAAAGACTCCGCCGAACCGGGGTACTTTTTCGCGTCTTTACCTCGTTGCAATCACCACTTACTTGGCTCGCCGGTAAACCACCTCGGTTGTCGTGCCGGCGGCTGAGACCTGGACGAGCTTCAGTTCGCCTTTGGCCAGGCTGATGGAAGCTTTCGTCTCGTTATTGTCGTTGTTGGGGATCAGCGCGAGCTCGTACTTCCGGATGAGCGTCTTGTCCGCCTCGTTGACCGACCACGTACCAAAATTGGCGGCGAATGCCCGCGCCGCCTCGCCGAATTCCGCTGCCGGCGTATCCGCGCGGAGATTGGCGGTGGGTTTGAACTTGGGACGGTCGGGGCGTCCGAACACATTCGCGTATCGCCCGCTGGCGTCGAGGATCAGAACACCCTTTGGATTAGGCCCGCCGAGGCCCGACCGCTTGGTGCCGCCCTTGGGGGTGACCTCGACGGAGACCAATGTCCAGGCTCCGACGAGTTGCCCCTTGAGCGGCTTTTGCTGCGCCCAGCTTGCAGGCGTTCCCAGCAACGTCAACCCCGCGATCATAGCCACTGTCGAAAAAATCCCTGCCATCTTGCGCTTTGATTGGTTCATGAGACCTCTCCTGGTTTTGACACGCACTGCTGTTAGGGAAAGCCTGGAGGTTCAAAAGTAACCATCCAGACGTACCGCCGGAATGTGGCTTCTTCTTGCGTATTTTAAGCGCTCGACCACTGCCACGAAGGCTGAGTAGGCGGAATTGACCGCCACG
>MEQT01000287.1:13679-14121 GCA_001770325.1 Betaproteobacteria bacterium RIFCSPLOWO2_02_64_14 | reverse complement strand
CCAGCGCAGCTTTTCGACCGGCACGACTTTCGCCACCGCCGCCGACACCAGAGGAAACATCGCGCGCGGCCCGGTGTGGAACAGCAGCGGCTCATCCGCTGTGATCAGGAACTGGTTGAAGGTGAAACCCTCGGGCGTGATGTCTGGAACGAAGGTGGAAAACCGGAAGATGCCGTCGGCGATTTCGTGGGTGGTTGTTTCCATGTGATGACCTCGTTGGACCATTGACCCTTGCGGGTATTGATGATGGGCAGCATCAAAAATTGTCATTCCCGAGAAATCGGGAATCGATGCGGCGTCCGTGGCTTCGTCAATGCGCTGTATGGGTCCCCGCCTTCGCGGGGACGACAGAATCCCCTTATTCTGGACGACTCAATAGTACGACGCCTTGACCCCGGGCGGCGGCGAGTAGCGGAAGGTGCCGCGCTTCAGGATCGCGTCG
>MEQT01000287.1:0-13548 GCA_001770325.1 Betaproteobacteria bacterium RIFCSPLOWO2_02_64_14 | reverse complement strand
GGCGGCGTGATACTCGGAGAGGATGGTGCGGCGAGGCACGTAACCCTGTGCGATGTCGAGCAGCGAATGGCCCGGGAGGCCCTGATCGCGCGCGTCCGGCCGCGCCCCGAGCGCGTGGATGAAAGTCGGAAATCCATCGGCGAGCGTCACCGGCGTCGGGCACCAGCCCCCGCGCGGCACGTCGGGCCCGGCCATGATCATGGGAATGCCGGCGGATTCCTCGTACATGGTCGACTTGCCCCACATGCCGCGGGTGCCAAGGTTGTCACCGTGATCGCTCGCATAGATCACCCGCGTGCTCGCCGCGAGCCCCGTTTCTTCCAGCGCCCGCAGGATCTTGCCGATGTTGTCGTCGAGAAATGAGACGAGCCCCATGTAAGCGGCGATCGCGCGCCGCACCATCGGCGGGTCGAACGGCTCGTCGAAGCACATGCACTTGCGCATGGCGTCGGTGAAAGGATGCCGCGGGCGCTGGTCGGGCTCGTACATGTCGGGCCACGGCACCTTGTCCTCGGGATAAAGACTGTAGAACTCGGGCGGCGCAATCAGCGGGAAATGCGGCGAGACGAAACCGACGTAAAGCGCCCACGGTTTGCCGCGATATTTCGGCGCCTCGTCGCTGAGCCATTTCACGGTTTCGCCGGCAATCGAGCGGTCGTAACGCGTGTATTCGGATTCGCCAGGCCCGGCTTCCGGCCCGAGCCTCGCCGAACCGGCACGCCGTGGCAGCTCGTCGCGGATCAGTCCCAGGAGGTCGCCGACACCATTGACGATATGCAGCGGCAGAATTTCCTCGTCGAAGCCGTTGCGCTGCGGATCGGAATCGAGGTAGTGCAGCTTGCCGATGGAAGTGACGCGATGCCCCTGCTCCATCAGCCGGTGGCCCCAGCTCGGCACGCATCCGTCATAGGCGATGGCGTTGTCCCAGCAACGGATCTCATGCACGTAGCGCCCGGTCGCGAAACTCGCGCGCGCCGGCACGCAGATCGGGCAGTTGGTGTAGGCGTCCGCAAAGCGCGTGCCGCGCACCGCCAGCCGGTCGAGGTGGGGCGTCTTGATGGGCGGGTTACCGTAGCAGCCGAGCACGCGCTTGCTGTGTTCGTCGGACATGATGAAGAGCAAATTGGCGGGTTGCATCCGTTCCTCCCTGAGCGCGTATGGTGACACGCGTGTCGCGCCGTTTCAACGCGGGCGAGTCCGCTGCCGGCTTCTGCTAAACTTGATCTTGCACCTTCGCAATCTTCATCCCACGCAACGATGGCACACGACACGGCCGAGTCCGTGCCCGCGATCAACGCTGCCGCCCTGGAATCGGCGCTGCGCTCGCGCATCGAAGGCGTCGTGCGCTTCGACACCGGCGTCCGCGCGGCGTATTCGGCCGACGCATCGAACTACCGCCAGGTACCGATCGGTGTCGTGTTTCCCAGGTCGATTGACGATATCGTCGCAACGGTCGCAGCGTGTCGTGCGTTCGACGCGCCACTCCTGCCGCGCGGCGGCGGCACCTCCCAGTGCGGACAGTGCGTCAACGTCGCAGTCGTGATCGACACCTCGAAGCACCTTAATTGCGTGCTCGACATCGACACGGCTGCGATGACTGCGCGCGTCGAGCCCGGCATTGTGTGCGATGCACTGCGCGATGCGGCCGAAGCACACGGGCTCACTTTTGGTCCCGATCCGGCAACCCACAGCCGCTGCACGCTCGGCGGGATGATCGGCAACAATTCCTGCGGCGCGCACTCGGTGATGGCCGGCAAGACCGTCGAGAACGTGGAAGCGCTGGAGATACTCACCTACGACGGCGCGCGCATGTGGGTCGGGCCTACCTCCGGCGCGGAGCTCGAACGGATCATCGCCGAAGGCGGCCGGCGCGGCGAAATCTACTCGGCACTCAAGCGGCTTCGCGACCGCTACGCGGATTTGATCCGCGCGCGGTTTCCCAAGCTCAAACGCCGCGTATCGGGCTACAACCTCGATCAACTGCTGCCCGAGAACGGCTTCAACGTGGCGCGTGCGCTGGTCGGCACCGAGGGCACTTGCGCCGTCACGCTGCACGCGGTGACGCGCCTCGTGAAGAGGCCGCCGCACCGCGTCATCCTGGTGCTGGGATACAAGGACATCTACACCGCGGCCGACGCGGTGCCCGACATCATGCCGTTCAGGCCGCTCGCGGTCGAGGGCCTGGACGAGCGCATCATTGGTGGCCTGCGCGAACGCGGCCTGCGTCTCGACGACATCGCGCAGCTGCCGCCGGGCTGCGCCTGGGTCATGATCGAATTCGGCGGGGACATGCCGGAAGGCGCGATCGCCCAGGCTCAGGCGCTGGTCGACCACTACGCGGGAAAGACCGATGCGCCCTCGTCATGGCTCATCACCGACGAGCGCACGCAGGCGCGCATCTGGTCGATACGCGAGACCGGCGCCTCCGCCACCACGCTCGCGCTCGACCCGCGTGAGCCCGATCCCGCCGTCGGCTGGGAAGACGCGGCCGTCGATCCCATGAGGCTCGGCGACTACCTGCGCGAATTCCAGGCGCTGGTCGATCGCTACGGTTACGCGACCTCGCTCTTTGGCCATTTCGGCGATGGCTGCATTCATGCCCGCATCACGTTTGATCTGCGCAGCGCGAGCGGAATCGCGACCTGGAAGAGGTTTCTGCACGAGGCGGCCGAGCTCGTGGTGAAGTACGGCGGGTCGCTCTCGGGCGAGCACGGCGACGGGCAGGCGAAGGCGGAGTTCCTGCCCGTGATGTACGGCGCGGAACTGATGGAAGCGTTCCGCGAGTTCAAGCGCATCTGGGACCCGCGCGGGAAGATGAACCCTGGCAAGGTGATCGATGCCTGCCGCGCCGACGAGAACCTAAGGCTGGGACCGGCTTACCGGCCGCGTCATCCTGCGACGCACTTCGATTTCCGCACGCCCGAGGGCAACGGTTTCACGCGCGCGGTCGAGCATTGCGTGGGCATGGGCAAGTGCCGCTCGCAGCACGGCGGCGTGATGTGCCCCAGCTTCCGCGCAACCGGCGAGGAGCTTCATTCGACGCGCGGGCGCGCCAGGGTGCTGTCGGAAATGCTGCGCGGCGAGACGATAGTCGATGGCTGGCAGAGCGAGGCGGCGCGCGAAGCGCTGGACCTGTGCCTCGCGTGCAAAGGTTGCCGCAGCGAGTGCCCGACGCATACCGACATGGCGAGCTACAAGGCGGAGTTTCTCTCGCACCACTACCTCGGCCGCGTGCGCCCGCGCCAGGCCTACAGCATGGGTCTCATCCAGCGCTGGGCTCGCGTAGCCGCGGTCGCACCGCGGCTCGCGAATCTGCTCACGCAGACCCCGGGGATTTCCGCGCTGGCCAAGTTCGCCGCCGGGATGGCGCAGGCGCGCGAGGTGCCGCGGTTCGCGAAGCGCAACTTTCGACGCTGGTTCCGGCGCCGTGCGCCGGGCAACGTCGACGGGCCGCGCGTCATCCTGTGGGCCGACACCTTCAACACCTACTTTCACCCGGAGAGTGCCGCGGCGGCAGTGGAGGTGCTGGAGGCCGCGGGTTACCGGGTGGACGTCCCGCGCGAGCACCTGTGTTGCGGACGCCCGCTGTACGACTTCGGCATGCTGGATATCGCGCGCCGCGAATTGCGCCGGATCCTGAGCGCGCTCGAACGCGACATCCGCGCGGGTGTCCCGATCATAGGCCTCGAGCCCGCCTGTCTTTCGGTCTTCCGCGATGAGTTGCTGAAGTTTTTCCCCGACGATGCGCTGGCGCGACAGTTGAGTCGCCAGACGCATCTCTTCGGTGACTTTCTGGTGAATCACGCCGACTGGCAGCCGCCCCGGATTGGCGGCAGAGCGATCGTCCACGGCCACTGCCACCAGAAAGCGCTATTCGGCATGACGGACGACATGAACCTGTTGCGCAGGCTGGGCGTGGAAGCGCAGCTGCTCGACGCCGGCTGCTGCGGCATGGCGGGCTCCTTCGGCTTCAACCCGAAGCACTACGAGCTTTCGCTCAAGGTGGGCGAGCTCGGACTGCTGCCCGCCGTGCGCCGCGCCGAGCCCGACACGATGGTGATCGCCTGCGGCTACAGTTGCCGCGAACAGATCGCGCAGTGCACCGAGCGCGAGGGTCTGCACGTCGCCGATATCGCACGGCTCGCGCTGAGCCCGACGCTGACGCAATCCGCGCACTGACGGCCCGCGATGCCGGGATTCGAGTCGCTGTCGGTTGGCGTCGTCATCTGGCTCATCTGCGTCATCGCACTCGCGGGCGCGGTGCAGGGCGCGCTCGGGCTGGGATTTCCCATCGTTGCGACGCCGCTCATTGCGGCGGTGACCGACATGCGCACCGCGGTCATCGTGGTGCTGCTGCCCTGCCTCGCCTCCATTGCCACGAATATCGTCAAGAGTGGCTCGCTCCGTCCGGTGCTGGCGGAGTTCTGGGCAATGCCCATCTACATGATCTTGGGTGCGGCAGTCGGCACGCGGGTTTTCATCGCGTTTCCACAATTTCCCTACACGCTCCTGCTCGCCGGCATGATTTTCTTCTATCTCAACCTGGAGCGGCTCGGCAGGACCGATTGGCCGTTGCTCAGGACCCATCGCGGTTTTTTCGGAATGGTGTTCGGTGTGCTGGCGGGCGCGGCCGAGGGCACCGCGAATATCGCCGCGCCGCCGCTGGTGATCTACTACCTCGCGCTGGGGGTCACCCCCGCGACGCTGGTGCAGGGGCTCAATATCTGCTTCTTCGCCGGCAAGACGACGCAGTTTGCCACGCTCGCCACCGCTGGCGGAGTCGAGGTCGTGCAATGGCTGGCGACCCTCCCACTCGCCGTCGTCTCCTGCGTTATGTCGGTATTCGGCATCAGGATCCGCAACCGCATCGACGCGGCGACCTATCGCACGTGGCTCAAGCGCGCGCTGTTCGTCATGGCGCTGCTGTTGCTCGCGCAGTACGCCTATCTCAGCACCGTGGCGTGATCGAAAAAAAGCCCGCCTGGGGCGGGCTCCTGCCTACCGCTGGCGCCGGGATGTCACACCTTGGCTTCGCCCAGCATCTTCTTCAGCTCGCCGCTCTGGTACATCTCGGTCAGGATGTCGGATCCGCCGACAAACTCGCCGTTGACGTAGAGTTGGGGAATCGTCGGCCAGTTGGCGTAGTCCTTGATGCCCTGGCGGATGTCGGGATTCTCCAGCACGTTCACGGTGAAGATTTCATTGACGCCGCACTCCCGCAGGATGCCCACCACATTCGCCGAAAAGCCACACTGGGGAAAATCGGGCGTGCCCTTCATGTACAGCACGACCCGGTTTCTGGTCACCTGGTCCTTTATAACGTCCTGAATACTCATTTGACCCTCAATACTTGAGTGAAGTTGTCGGGAATTAGTCTAGCGTCGCAAGCCGCCGCATGTCAAGCGAGCCGGCCGCCGGTCACGCGGTCTATCCCTGCGAGATCCGGGCGCGAGAAGATTTCCACGAATCCTGCGCGCGACAGAAATTCGCGGCACTGCGCCGCCTGATCGTGGCCATGCTCGAACAGCAGCCACCCGCCAAGCGCGAGGTGCGCCGGCGCGGCGTCGGCGATGGCGCACAGGCACGCGAGACCGTCCGCCTCCGCCGTCAGCGCCTCCGCCGGCTCGTGGCGCAGGTCACCGTGCGTGAGGTGGGGATCGCCGACCGCGATGTACGGCGGATTGGCGGCAATCACCGCGAAGCTCTCGCCATCGAGCCGCGAGAACCAGTTGCTGAGCCGGAACTCGACGTTGTTCACGCCGTGCGCCGCGGCGTTCTCCTGCGCCAGCGCCAGCGCCGCGCGCGACATGTCGACCGCCACGACGCGCGCACGCGGCCGGTGTTTGGCGACGCAGACGGCGACGCAGCCGCTGCCGGTGCCAAGGTCGAGCACACTCTCCTGCGATCCGGCAGGCAGGCGTTCGAGCACGAGTTCCACCAAGAGCTCGGTCTCGGGTCGCGGTATCAGCACCGCCGGCGTCACCCTGAAGTCAAGCCCGTAGAACTCGCGATGGCCGGTCAGGTACGCGACAGGTTCACCCGCGGTGCGGCGACCCACCAGATCATCGAACACGCGGTGACGGTCGGCAGCAAGCGCATCATCGCCATGCGCGATGAGATACGCCGCGCCGCGCTGGAGCACATGAGCGAGCAACGTGCGCGCATCGAGCACGCCGATCCTCTGCGTTGCATCAGCGAGCGCGGCATTCAGCGTGACGTTCATCGGGGGCTCCCTCCCTGCGCCGGGTCAGCGCATTGCCATCTCATACCGCAGCCTCCTCCGCGAGCTGGGCGAGCTGCTCGGTCTGGTGTTCGGCGGCGAGCGCGGAGGTGAGTTCGTCGAGATCACCGTCCATGATCTGCGCGATCTTGTAGAGCGTGAGATTGATGCGGTGATCGGTCACGCGGCCCTGCGGAAAGTTGTAGGTGCGGACGCGCTCGGAGCGGTCGCCGCTGCCGATGAGCGACTTGCGGGTGGCGGCGGTTTTCGCCTGCTGTTCCCGGATCTGTTTGTCCTTCAGCCGCGCCGCAAGCACCGCCAGCGCACGCGCCTTGTTCTTGTGCTGCGAGCGGTCGTCCTGGCACTCGACCACCATGCCGGTGGGCAGGTGCGTCACGCGGATCGCGGAGTCGGTCTTGTTGACGTGCTGCCCGCCCGCGCCCGAGGAGCGGAAGGTATCGATCCGCAGTTCCGCGGGGTTCAGGACAACGTCGCCGATTTCGTCGGCCTCCGGCATCACCGCCACCGTGCACGCGGAGGTGTGGATGCGGCCCTGGGTTTCGGTCGCCGGCACGCGCTGAACGCGGTGCCCGCCGGACTCGAACTTGAGCTTCGAATACGCACCGCGGCCGACGATCTTGACGATGATCTCCTTGTAGCCGCCGAGATCCGACACGCTCTGGGAGATCAACTCCACCTGCCAGCTTTTGCGTTCCGCGAACCGCGCGTACATGCGGAAGAGATCGCCGGCGAACAGCGCCGATTCCGCGCCGCCCGTCCCGGCGCGGATTTCGAGGAAAATATTGCGCTCGTCGTTCGGGTCCCGGGGCAGCAATTCCTTCTGCAGTTCGGCCTCGAGCCGCTCCAGGCGCTCGCGCGTCTCGCGGATCTCGGTTTCGGCGAACTCGCGCATCGCCGGGTCGTTCGCCATCTCGCGCGCAGCATCGAGGTCCGCTTCCCCGCTGCGATAGACCCGGTACAGTTCGACGACCGGCGCGATCTCGGCGCGTTCGCGCGTCAACCTGCGATAGTTTTCCAGGTCGGACGTGACGCCCTCCGACGCGAGCTGGTGATTGATCTCCTCCAGGCGGCGCGTGAGCTGCCCGAGTTTGCTCGCGATGCTGGTCTTCATTTAACCGCCGATACTTCCAGGTGAACAGTGATCTGTGAGCCGTGAGCCGACAAGATCTGCCTTCGCGAGTCTGGGTTTGTCGGTTCACCAATCACGGCTCACGCCCTTCCGGGTTCGCTCATTGCGGTCGCTGAATCTGGTAAAGACGCGCGAGCGTCGCGGCGATGGTCTCGCGCTCATCCGCGCCGGCGTGATTGAGCGCATGGGTCGGCGGGTGCAGCA
Organism: Betaproteobacteria bacterium RIFCSPLOWO2_02_64_14; assembly: GCA_001770325.1. Taxonomy (GTDB): domain Bacteria; phylum Pseudomonadota; class Gammaproteobacteria; order Burkholderiales; family SG8-41; genus DSOT01. Next base: position 5,974 of record MEQT01000287.1, on the reverse strand, counting down.
ATTTGTTGGTAAGCGCCCGCGACAGTTGTTCCATCACGGCTTTCGGGTCATCCCCCTTGTGCAGCCGGCGCAGCGCCCGTTCCAGTTCGTGCCGGCGCGAGCGTTCCGCCGCATCGCGCAGCCCGCGTATCATCGGCACGAGTTCCCGGTTCGCGAGCCAGTGCATGAAATCGGTCACCTGGTTTTCGACGATCACTTCGGCCTGGGTGACCGCGTTCTCGCGCGCGCTCATGCCGTCGCGCGAAATCTTCCCGAGGTCGTCGATGGTATAGAGAAACACGTCGTCGAGCTTTGCGACCTCGCCCTCGATGTCGCGCGGCACGGCAAGATCGAACATGAGCATCGGACGGTGCTTGCGCGCGCGCAACGCGCTTTCCACGAGTCCTTTGCCGATGATCGGCAGCGGGCTCGCCGTGCATGACACCACGATGTCGTAGACCGCGAGCTGCGATGCGAGATCGTTCAGCCCGATCGCCCTTCCCAGAAACCGCTCCGCGAGCTGCTGCGCGCGTTCCGGCGTGCGATTGGCAAAGGTGATGCGGCGCGGATGATGAGCGGCGAAATGTCCCGCCGCGAGTTCGACCATTTCGCCCGCGCCGACGAAGAGAATGCTCTGCTCGCCGATCGAGGGGTAGATGCGCTCCGCGAGCAGGATCGCCGCCGAGGCCATGGATACGACGCTCGCGCCGATTTCGGTCTCGCTGCGCACCGCCTTGGCCACCGAAAAAGTGCGCTGGAACATCTTGTTGAGCATCCAGCCCAGCGTGCCGGCGGACTGCGCCGTGCGCACCGCATCCTTGAACTGACCCAGAATCTGCGGCTCTCCGAGCACCATCGAGTCGAGCCCGCTCGCGACGCGGAACGCGTGCTTCACCGCCTGCTCCTGCGGCAATTGATAGAGGTACGGGTCGAGCTGATGGCGCTTGAAGCGATGGTAGGCGGCAAGCCAGTCGACCGCCTCCCTGGGCTCGGTGGTCGCGCAGTACACCTCGGTGCGGTTGCAGGTCGAGATGATTGCCGCCTCCTGCACCGGGCGGCGATCCACGAGGTCCCGCAGCGCCTGCGTCAGCTGTTCGGCATGGAACACCACCTGCTCTCGCACCGACAGCGGGGCAGTATGGTGGTTGATGCCGAAGGCAAACAGTGTCATGTGTCCGGAAAGCGCAAAAAAGCGCTATATATTATATGGATACGGCACCGCTCACAACGTCGATGCGGGCGGGGCTGCCGGTGTCATCGCGAGGAAGCACCGCTGACGCGGCGATCTCGCGGCTGGCCGTGGATACGTTGCGCGCAACGAGATTGCTTCGCTTCCCGCCACGCTTCGCTCGCGGCTTCGGCTCACCGCACCACAGGCGCATTCCTGCGCCGTTCCGGTCACCGGGATGCCCCGACATTCAAGGATGATACTTGCGGGACAGCAGGCTATCGCTTACCCGCGGCGAGCGCGGCGCCGGGCAACATCAACAAGGTTGCGGCGATTATACTGCCGACGATGAACGCCGATTCACGCCGATAGATTCGAGAAATGCCGACATGGGAGAAGACTGATGCTGACTGAGCGACTTGCACGATTCGTCATCGAGACACGCACCGCAGACATGCCAACGGCGGTCGTGAACGGAGCGCGCGATGCGCTTATCGACACGGTCGGCGTCGCGCTCGCCGGCAGTCTCGAGCCGGTGGGCGAGATCATGGCGCGCTGGATCACGGAGATCGGCGCAAGGCCACAATGCGCGCTGTGGGGAAGCGCGCTCGCCAGTTCCCCTTCGGAGGCCGCCTTCGCGAACGGCGTATGCGCGCATGCGCTCGACTTCGACGACAGCTTGACCACCTTGCGCGGACATCCCAGCGCCACCATGGTGCCGGCGGCGCTCGCCGTGGGCGAAGTCGTGGGCGCTGGCGGCGCGGATGTGCTCGCTGCATACGCCCTGGGCCTGGAAGTGGCCGGCAAGCTGGGACGGGCCATGGGACACGGCCATTACCTGCGCGGCTGGCATTCGACCGCCACCATCGGCCTTTTTTCCTCGACCGCCGCGGCAGCGCGCGTGGGGGGCCTCAACGCGGAGCAGTTATGTCGCGCATGGGGCCTCGCCGCGTCGCAGATCGGCGGCCTGATACGCAACTTCGGCACCATGACGAAACCGTTCCACGCCGGGCACGCCGCGCGCTGCGCGGTACAGTCGGTGTGGATGGCGCGCGCGGGATTCACGGCGGACGGCGGCATTCTCGACGGCAAGAACAGCGTGCTCGCGACCTATCGCGGCGACGATGGCATGCCGCTCGGCGAGGCGCTCGACCTCCTCGGCAAGCCGTGGGAAATGCTGGAGCCGGGCATCTACGTCAAGCGCTGGCCGTGCTGCTATTGCAACCATCGCCCGGTCGGCGGCATGCTGGAGCTGATCGCAAAGCACGGCATACGCGCGGACGAGGTGCGGAGTATCGAAGTGGGGTTCCTGCCGGGCAGCGACACCGCGCTCGTGAGCCTCGATCCCCACACCGGGCTCGAAGGCAAGTTCAGCATCGAGTACTGCGCGGCGGCGACCGTGCTCGATGGCAAGCTCACCCTGGAAAGCTTTACCGACATCATGGTGCAGCGCCCGTTGATACGGGAGCTCATCAAGAAGGTGCGGCGCTATCGCATCGCCTCCGACAAGGTCTACTCGGGAATAGTCGGCTATACCGATATCGTCATCGACACCGCGCGCGGGCGCTTCGAGATGCGCGTGGAGCGCACGCCCGGATCGCCGGCTTGGCCGATGACGGAACAGGACCGCACCGAAAAATTCATGGATTGCGCCGGCAGGGTGCTGGGCGAGCCGGCAGCGCGGCGTCTCCTCGCGCTCGCGCAGTCGTGCGCGACATTGCCCGACATCCGTGAGCTGCTGCGCGCCACCGTGCCGGCAGCGGGCAAGTCAGCGAAGGCGCGCGAGCCGCAGACCGCGGGTTAGCGATCCATGCGTGACCGGATGGCTATCCGGTACAGCGCGCGACGGTCCCCTCTCCGCTCGGGGCTCGGGGTGAGGGAATGCGAGGCGGTCATTGGGCCTTGAGGCCCGCGGCCTTCACGACCTTCGCCCACTGGACGATTTCGTTCTGGATGTGCGCGCGGAACTCCTGCGCGCTGTTGCCAACCACCTCGCCACCGTCGCCCGCGAGCCGCGCGCGCACTTCCGGCGACTGCAACGCCTTGACGATATCGGCGTTGAGTCTCGCGAGGAGCGGCTTCGGCACGCCCGCGGGAGTCAACACGCCGTTCCACGACGTCGCACCGTAGGCCGCCACCCCGCCCTCGCGAATTGAGGGAATGTCCGGCAGCACCGCGACGCGCTTCGGACTGCTGACACCGAGCGCCCGCAGCTTCCCGGACTTGACATGGGGAAAGGTGGACAGGATGGTGCCGAAGATCAACTGAATCTGGCCGCCGAGAAGATCTGTGAGCGCCGGCCCCGAACCTTTGTACGGAATGTGAATCAGGCGCACGCCGCTCAGCATGGCGAAAAGCTCCCCGGCGAGGTGACTCCCGCTGCCGGTGCCGGGCGACCCGTAATTGAGCGTTCCGGGCTTGGCTTTGGCGAGGGCGATGAAACCCTTCACGTCGCGCGCAGGCACCGACGGGTGCACCGCGAGGATATAGGCCTGGGACGCGGTCTGCGTCACCGGCTCGAGGTCCTTCAGGGTATCGTAGGGAAGTTTCCGGCGCAGGCTCGAATTGATCGCGAGCGTCGTCGTTCCCATCAGCAAGGTGTACCCGTCCGCCGGCGCTTTCGCCGCGAGTTCGGTGCCGATGATCGTGCTCCCGCCGCCGCGATTGTCGACCACCACCTGCTGGTTCCACATCTCCGAGAGCTTCGGCGCGAAGGCGCGCGCCACGATGTCGGTGCCGCCGCCCGGCGCGTACGGCACGATCAGGCGCACCGGCTTGACGGGATATGCCCCGCCCTGTGCGCTGGTCTCGCTGCTCAACGCAAGCGCGATCAGCCCGGCGCAACACGCAAGGACTATTGATGTCATTCGCATGCAGTTTCCACCTCCAGACGCACTTCGCTCGATGCGCAGCCCGGCAGCCTTCACCGCCGCGCGGCCTGCGCGCGTTCCCGCACGCCACACCACCTCGTACTCGCGCGCCGGCATTCCGGATTCCCAAGAATTGTCTGCTATAGTGCCAGCCCGCAGCATCAATACGCAACACGAGAATCGTGGACTGGTGCAAGAAAGGACGCGCGCGATGGGACTCACTGAATCGATTGCCCGCTTCATCCACGATTCCAGTCTGAAGGATTGCCCGCCCGAGGCGGTGGAAAAGGCGAAGAAAGTCATCGCCGACACATTCGCCGCCATTCTCGCCGGCGCCGGCAGCGAAGTGGCGCCACCGCTGTTGCGCTACCTCAAAGCAAGCGGCGACAGCGGCACGAGCCCGATCTGGGGCACGAGCCTCCGCGCGACGCCCGAAGTCGCGACGCTCATCAACGGCACCTTCGGACACGCGCTCGATTTCGACGACGTGCTCTCGATGATGCCGGCGCATCCCAGCGCGGTGATCCTGCCGGCGGTGTGCGCCGAGGCGCGGAGCCGCCCGCTCTCGGGACGGGCGCTGATCGAGGCACAGGTGATCGGCATCGAAGTCGGCGGCAAGATCGGGCTCGGCATCACGGTGGGGCATTATCACCGTGGATTCCACGGCACCGGCACGCTCGGCATCTTCTGCGCGACCGCCGCGCTCGCCAAGCGCTATGAGCTGGACGTGACAACGACTTGCGGCGCGTTCGGCATTGCCGCTTCGATGGCGAGCGGGCTGCGGCGCAACTTCGGCACCATGACCAAACCGCTGCACACCGGATGGGCTGCACGCAGCGCACTTGCCGCCGTGCAGCTCGCCGCGGGCGGCTTTGGTGCGGCTCCCGACATCATGGAAGCGAAGTCGGGTTTCTTTGCGGCCTATGGCGTCGCCGAGTCCGACCCCGGCGTCACGGCGCAGGGGCTCGGCAAGCCGTGGGTGATCGTCGATCCCGGCATCGCGCTGAAGAAGTATCCCTGCTGCTACGCCTGCCACCGCGGCATGGACGGCGTGCTGGCGCTCCGGCGCAAACACGACTTCACCGCCGGCGATATCGTCAAACTCGAATGCCGCATGCCACCTGGCGGCATGCAGGTGCTCACTTACGCCGATCCAGTGACGGGTCTCGAAGGCAAGTTCAGTCTGCAATACTCGCTCGCGGCGGGCGCGCTTGACGGTCAATACACGCTGTGGTCGTTTACCGACGAGGCCGTGCGGCGCCCGGCGATACGCGATCTGCTGAAGCGCGTCGTCGCGCACGAGGTGCCGCACTGCAGAGGCGACGATCCGGATTTCGAGAAGCGCAGTTCGGGGAGCCGCGGCTTCGCCGAAGTCGAAGTCGAGCTGCGCAATGGAGCCCGCGACACGGTCCGCATCGACAAGCCGCCTGGCCATCCGTCGCGTGAACTGACGTGGGACGATCTCCACACCAAGTTCACCGACTGCGCCGCGCAGGCCGGCCTCGCCCCGGAGAGAGCGCGCCGCGCTTTCGACCTGCTCACGTCGCTCGAGCGGGTCGATGATGTATCCGCAGTGCTCGATCTCTTGTCCTGACCCGAATGGCGCCACGCCGGGCACCCGGGGCTACTGCAACACCCACTTGCCGCCCTGCACCCGGAAGATGGAAAGCAGGCCCTGCTTGAGATCGCCGTTGGCATCGAACTCGATGTCGGCCGTGATGCCCGGGTGGTGGATGCGCTGCAATTCAGGCAGGTATTGCGCGGGATCAGCGGCACCGGCTTTCTCCATTGCCGCCGCGATCACCATCACGCCATCGAAGAAATAAGGCGCGTAGAGCCCGATCTCCCGCTGGTGGCGCTGGTGGTAGCGCTCGGCGAAGACCTTGCCAAGGGGACGTTTCTCGAGCGCCGCGCCGGGAGTCGAGGCGACGTGCCCCTCGGCCGCCGCCCCGGCGAG
>MEQT01000286.1:9715-11446 GCA_001770325.1 Betaproteobacteria bacterium RIFCSPLOWO2_02_64_14 | reverse complement strand
CTGTTCATGGTGACGTGGGAATCGATGGCGCTGTCATCGTATTTTCTCGTCACCACCGAGCACCACAGCGAGCAGAACCGCAAGGCGGGCTTCATCTATTTGCTGATCGCGCACCTCGGCGCGATCAGCATCCTGCTCAGCTTTGGCGTACTGCATGGCGGCCACGGTGATTACACCTTCGACGCGCTGCGCCAGGCCGAGTTGAACGGGTTCTGGGCCACCATCGCGTTCCTGCTGGCGTTCTTTGGATTCGGCGCGAAAGCAGGCATGCTGCCATTGCATGCGTGGCTTCCGGAAGCGCATCCGGCCGCGCCGTCACCTGTGTCCGCGCTCATGTCGGGCGTCATGTTGAAGACGGCCATCTACGGGATGATTCGCGTGATCTATGACCTCATCGGCGACATTCACTGGGAGTGGGGGCTCACGGTGCTGCTTTTCGGCGCGGCGACTTCGCTCTTCGGCGTGCTCTTTGCGCTGATGCAGCACGACTTGAAGCGCCTTCTCGCTTATCACTCGGTCGAGAACATCGGCATCATCCTGATCGGAATCGGACTGTCGATGGTGTTCATCGGGAGCGGCCACCCGGTCGCCGGCGTGCTCGGATTGATCGCCGGGCTCTATCACACGCTCAACCACGCGGTATTCAAGGCGCTGCTTTTCCTCGGCGCCGGCGCAATCCTCAACTCGACCGGACTGCGGAACCTGAACGAAATGGGCGGACTGATCCGTTACATGCCGCATACCGCGTTCTACTTCCTGGTCGGGGCGCTGGCGATCTCCGCGTTGCCGCCGCTCAACGGCTTTGTCTCCGAGTGGCTCACATTCCAGGCGTCGCTGCAGGCGCCGCTGCTGGAAAGCAGCGTGGTGCGCAGCATCGTGCCGATCGTCGCCGCGGTGCTCGCACTGTCGGGGGCGCTCACCGGCATGTGCTTCGTCAAGGTCTACGGCGTCGCGTTCCTTGGCCAGCACCGGCACCAGCTCGCGGAACGGCCGCGAGATGCGAGCGGATGGGAGCGGGCCGGCATGTTATGGCTCGCGCTCGGTTGTCTGGCGCTCGGGTTGCTGCCGGTGCTGATGATCGGGCAGTTGAACAGCGTGAGCCAGGCGCTGATCCATGCCAGTCTTTCCAACGAGGCGATGGCCTCCGGTTGGCTGTGGCTGGTGCCGACCTCGAGCCAGCAGGCAAGCTACAGCCCGGTCGTGTTTCTGCTGGTGATCGCGGCGGTGTTCGGGCTGACCTATCTGGTGGTGCGGCAGATTTATCACGGCCGTCTGCGCCGCTCCGATCCCTGGGACTGCGGTTTTCCCGAGCAGACGCCGCGCATGGAAGACACGGCCGACGGTTTCGGCCAGCCGATCCGACACATCTTTGCACCGATCTTCCAGATCCATCGCGAGATTCCCCGTCCTGACGACCCGGCGCCGGTGTTCAGGCAGGAGGTTGAGGACCGGCACTGGCAATGGATGTATCTGCCGATCGCGCGCTTCGCCGACTTTCTCTCCGGTCACTTCGGGAAACTGCAGCAGGGGCGCATTTCGGTTTATCTGCTCTACAGCTTCGTGACGCTCATCGCATTGCTGGTATTCGTGCAATGAACGTCGCCAGCGGGATCATCTTCCAGGTGCTGCAGTCCGTGCTCGTGGTGCTGATTGCGCCGCTCATGCTGGGCTGGGTCAATCAGTGCCGCGCCTGGCTGCAGAACAAGAGCGGCGCGGGGATCTGGCAGCCGT
>MEQT01000286.1:0-9703 GCA_001770325.1 Betaproteobacteria bacterium RIFCSPLOWO2_02_64_14 | reverse complement strand
ACAAGCTGTTTCACAAGGACGCGGTGCTCGCGCACGACGCTTCGGCGCTGTTCCGCGCGACGCCCTACATCCTGTTCGGCTGCATGTGGCTTGCCGTGGGCATCGTTCCGGTGCTGGCCACCGATCTTCCGTTCGCGCCGGCGGCCGACGTCATCGCGCTGGTGGGCCTGTTCGCGCTCGCGCGCGTGTTCATCGCGCTCGCCGGCATGGATGTCGGCACTTCGTTCGGCACGCTCGGCGCGCGCCGCGAAATGATGATCGGCTTTCTCGCTGAGCCGGCAATGCTGATGGCGCTGTTCACGGCCTCGCTCATCAGCCATTCCACGTCGCTTCCGACGATCGTGGAAACATTGGGACAGCGCGAGTTCGTGATTTATCCAAGCATGGCGTTCGCAGCGATTGCGTTTCTCATGGTGCTGCTCGCGGAAAACGCGCGCATTCCGATCGACAACCCTGCCACGCACCTCGAGCTCACCATGATCCACGAGGCAATGATTCTGGAGTACTCGGCGCGGCACCTGGCGTTGATCGAATGGGCCTCCAGCCTCAAGCTCACCGCCTATATAACGATCGGCATTGCGATGTTCCTACCGTGGGGCATCGCGCATGCGGGCGACTGGATCGGATTGCCGATCGCGCTGGGTGTTCTCGTGGTGAAGCTCGCATTGGCCGGAGCAGGCCTCGCGCTGCTCGAGACGGTTTCAGCCAAGATGCGCATCTTCCGCGCGCCTGAGTTCCTCGGCACCGCGTTCCTGCTTGCGACGCTTGGCATGCTGACCCACTTCCTGCTCGAGACGTGAGATGCCGTCCCTGCCGCTCACGAGTCAGCTCATCAATCTTTGCGCGGCATTGCTGTTGCTGCTCGCATTCGCCATGCTTACGCAGCGGCGCATCCTGTCGCTCATCAACCTGTTCGCGCTGCAGGGGTTCGTGCTGGTTCTTTCCACGCTCGTGGTCGCCTATTCGACGCGCCAGACGGAGTTGTATGTGTCCGCGTTGATCACGTTGGCGCTGAAGGTGTTGTTCCTGCCCTGGGTCCTGCACCGGCTGATTCGTGCGTTGAACGTGCGCTGGGACGTCGAGACGCTCATCAACATCCCGGCGACGATGTTGATCGGCATCGTGCTGGTGATCTTTGCGTTCAACCTGGCCACCCCGATTTCTCAGATCGCCGGCACCATCACGAAGAGTACGCTCGGCATCGCCACCGCCAGCATCCTGCTCGCGTTTCTGATGATGATCACGCGGCGCAAGGCGGTCTCCCAGGTGATCGGTTTCCTGGCGATGGAGAACGGATTGTTCTTCGCGGCAACGTCGGCGACCTACGGGATGCCGATGGTGGTCGAACTCGGAATCGCGCTCGACGTGCTGGTTGGCACGCTGGTGTTCGGCGTATTTTTCTTCCACATACGCGAGACTTTCGAAAGCCTCGACATTCACCATCTGGAGAAGCTCAAGGAACGTTGATGGAATTATTGCTCGTATTGGGCGTTCCATTTGCGGGAGGCATCGTCCTTGCTGTCTGGGGCCACCGGTCGTTCGCGCCCGAACTCAACTCCGGCATGAGCCTGCTCACCCTGCTAGCGGCGGCGGCGCTCACCGCGCGCGTCGTCACCGACGGTCCGATCCTGGTGTGGAACGAAAATTTCTTCGTCGATCCGTTCAATGTATTCCTCGTGGCGCTGACGGCGTTTGTCGCCTTCACCACCTCGCTCTTCAGCCGGCCGTACATGCGCATCGAAGCGCACCTCGGCCGGCTGTCGCCCAACCGGCTGCGGCTCTACCACAGCATGTACCAGATGTTCAGTTTCACCATGCTGCTGGCGCTCCTCACCAACAACGTCGGCATCCTGTGGGTGGCGATGGAGGCCGCCACGCTGACCACCGTGCTGCTGGTGAGCCTGTACCGCACACCGGCGAGCCTGGAAGCGGCATGGAAGTACTTCATCCTGTGCGGCGTGGGTATCGCGCAGGCGCTGTTTGGCACGATTCTGCTGTATATCGCGGCGGAGAAGGTGCTGGGCGCCGGCGGCACGGCGCTGCTCTGGACTCACCTGAACGCGGTAAAGGGCGCACTCGAGCCCACGGTGCTGGGACTCGCGTTCGTGTTTCTTCTGGTGGGCTACGGCACCAAGGTGGGGCTCGCGCCGCTGCACAACTGGTTGCCCGACGCGCACGCCGAAGGCCCGACGCCGATTTCAGCCGTACTGTCGGGGCTTTTGCTCAATGTTGCGCTCTACGCGGTGGTGCGGGCCAAGGTGCTGGTGGAAGGGGCGCTCGGCACGCATTTCGCCGGCAACCTGATGATGGGCTTCGGCCTGCTGTCGGTGGTCATTGCCGCGTTCCTGCTGTCGCGCCAGAAGGACATCAAGCGCCTGTTCGCCTATTCGTCGGTCGAGCACATGGGACTGATGACCTTCGCCTTCGGCATGGGCGGGGCGCTCGCCACTTTCGCGGGGCTCCTGCACATGACAGTGCACTCTCTCACCAAGTCGGCGATCTTCTTCGCCGTCGGCCACGCCGCGCAGAAGTCCGGCACGCAGATCATGGAGGATATCAGAGGGCTGATCGACAGCAATCCGACGATCGGCTGGGGGCTGATGATCGGAAGCCTCGCGATCCTCGGCATGCCGCCATTTGGTGTGTTCGCGAGCGAATTCATGCTCTTGACCGCCGCCATGCACCAGCAGCCGTGGGCAACGCCGTTCCTGCTGGTAGCCCTCGGCGTGGCGTTCGCAGCGATCTTCGGCAAGGTGCAGCCGATGGTGTTCGGGAATGCGACGGCCGTGCGCCTGCCGCACCCCCCGGCGTTGATCCCGGTTTTCGTGCATCTTGCGATCGTGCTGTTGCTGGGACTCTGGATTCCCCCCTATCTGGCGGAATGGTACCGTCAGGCCGCGCAGCTCATTGGCTAGGATTGCGGAATGAGGACTGAGGATCGAGGGAAAGACAAGGTACGCCTCGGGTTTGATTTCTCAATCCTCGATCCTCACTCCTTGGAATCAGATGAAGCTTGAAGATTTCCAGTTTGAACTGAGGCAACTGCCGGGGGCGGTAGCGGCGTGGCACGGGCGCGTCGACGCGCAGCAGTGGCGCACGGCATGCCAGCAGGTGCGGGACAAAGGCGGGCGACTGGTCGCGCTGTGGGGCACCGACGACCACGATCGGGGCGAGGCATTCGCGGTGCATGCAGCGCTGGTGGTGCAATCGGGGTTGCTGGTGACCACAATGTCGCTTGACGGCTTGAGCTTCCCCGACATTTCCGATATTTTTCCCGCCGCAAACCGCATGCAGCGCGCGATCTACGACCTGTTCGGCGTGAACGCCGAGAATGCGGCCGATCGCCGCAAGTGGCTGCGGCACGCTGCCTGGCCCGCGGATGTCTTCCCGCTGCGCAAGGACTTCGTCACCCATCACCTACCAGGCGCCACCGGAAACGGCGAAGCCGACAACTATCCGTTCGTACGCGTGGGCGGCGAGGGAGTGCATGAAATTCCGGTCGGTCCCGTGCATGCGGGCACGATCGAGCCGGGCCATTTCCGCTTCTCGATTGTGGGCGAGGGCATACTGCGGCTGGAAGAACGGCTTGCCTACAAGCACAAGGGCATCGAAAAGCGCTTCGAGGGCATGACGCTCGCGGAAGGGGTTCGGCTGGCGGGGCGCGTCAGCGGCGATTCCACCGTGGCGTACTCGTGGGCCTACTCGATGGCGGTGGAATCGATGGCGGAAATCACGCCGCCGCCACGCGCGCTGTGGCTGCGGGCCCTGCTGCTCGAGCGCGAGCGCATCGCCAACCACCTGGGTGACCTCGGGTTTCTGGGCAACGATGCGGCGCTCGCTTTCGGGCTCGCGCAGTTCCTTCGGCTGAAGGAGGATTGTCTGCGCACGCACCAGGCCCTCTTCGGCCACCGCTACCTGATGGATGTGATCGTTCCCGGCGGCATCGCGCGCGACCTCGAGCCGGCGGGCATGGAGCGGCTGCGCCGCGAGATGGCCGCGCTGGAGCAAACCGTCTCGCTCCTCAAGTCGATCTATGACGAACACGCCGGCCTGCAGGATCGCTTCATCAATTGTGGCCGAGTTTCGCGCGAATTGGCCGACCGGCTGGGGTTGACCGGCGTGGCCGCGCGCGCGAGCGGCCAGGCGTGGGACATGCGAGTCGAGTATCCGTGCGTGCCCTACACCGAGCTCGAGGTGCGCATGGGTTCGCATCGCAACGGTGACGTGGCCGCGCGGGTGGCGGTACGGTTCGAAGAGGTCTTCGAGTCGCTTCGCCTCAGCCGATTAATCTTGGACCGGCTGCCGCTCGGTGCATGCGCCACCAAGGTTCCGGGTGTTCCAGCAGGGCGTTTCGGCGTCGGCTGGATCGAGGGTTGGCGGGGTGAAGTGCTGGTCGCGCTGGAGACGGGCGATGATGGACGTGTCGCCCGCTGCCACCCGCACGATCCGTCGTGGCAGAACTGGCCGATCCTTGAGCGGGCCGTGCTCGGGAACATCGTGCCTGATTTCCCGCTCATCAACAAATCGTTCAACTTGAGTTATTCGGGACATGACCTGTGATGAAGGTGAGCAGCGAGCAGTAAGCAGTGAACGAGAAACCAGCGGCAGGAGCTATCGCTGACTGGGAGCAATCTGACTTCACCGCTTACTGCTTACTGCTTACTGCTTACTATGACACCATGTACCAGCTGCTGAAACAGATCTTGGTAACGGGCATCAAGACCGAGCCCTATCCGCAGGCCGACGAGGCGCTGCGCGTGGCTGCCGGGCGCCTGCGGGCGGAAATCCTGGAGAGTTTTGCGGGGGCGCTCACAATCCGCCACGTCGATGCCGGCTCGTGCAATGGCTGCGAGCTCGAGATCAACTCGCTCAACAATCCTTACTACAACCTGGAGGGGCTCGGCATCAAGTTCGTCGCGAGTCCGCGGCATGCCGACCTGCTGCTCGTGACGGGCCCCGTGTCGCGCCACATGGAAGTCGCGCTGAAGCGCACCTACGACGCAACACCCGAGCCCAAACTCGTCGTTGCGATCGGCGACTGCGGCTGCACCGGCGGGATATTCGGGGAGAGCTACGCAAGTTGCGGCCGGGTGTCGAACGTGATTCCGGTGGATGTCGCGGTTCCCGGCTGTCCGCCCACGCCGGTCGCCATCATGCAGGGCATTCTGACCGCGATCAGTTTGAGCAAGACCTAAAGCCGCCGCGGCTGAGCGACGCGGCTGCAGACGACCCGGTCCGGAGGCTACTTGGCGAGACCGATTTCGGCCATCATCACCTTGGTCGTCTCGTACTCGCCTTGCAGGTATTGCGCGAAGTCGCGGCTGCGCAGGTGCTGCGGAGGAAGATTGTTCTTCTCCCGATAGGCCTTCCAGTCTTCGCTGTCGAAGACTCTTTCAAGGGTTTCGTCCCAGAATGCGACCTGCTGCGGCGTGAGGCCGGGGGCACCCGAGAGCCCCCGCCATGAGGCGACCGCATCGGTGTTGATGCCCTGCTCGCGCAAGGTCGGAATGCTTGCGCCGCCGCCGCCGCGCCGTTCCTTCGCGGCAATTCCCAGCACGCGGGCCTTGCCGGACTGTGCCACGCCCATCACCGAGGCAAGGGATGAGACCATGACGTCGACGTGCCCGCCGGCGATCGCCGTGATCGATTCGCCGCTGGTTTTGAAGACGACTATCTTCAGCCTTTTCGGATCAAGCCCGGCAGCCTTCACCGCGGCGGCAAGCGCGATGTGCGTCACGCCGCCGCGGGCCGGCATGCAGAAAGACAGCGAATTCGGGTCCGCCTTCAGGCGCGCCATCACATCGCGCATGTTCTTCAGCGGTGAATCGGCTCCGACCGTGAAGGCGTTGCTCTCCACGATCATCAGCGCGAGCGGCGTGAGATGCGTGTAGGATTGTTTTGAGATGCCGTTCAGCTCGTTCGTGAAAATCGTGGGATTCGTCATCATGACGTAGTGCGGGTCGGCGGCGTGCTGGTCGAGGTAGACCACGGCGAGGTGCTGGTTGCCGCCCGCCTTGTTCAGCACGAGAACGGGCATCGTCACGAGCTTGCGGTCCTGAAGGATCTTCTGCACGAGGCGCACCATCCTGTCGTTGTTGCCTCCGGTCGAAGTCGGAACGATCAGCTCGACCAGCTTGTCCGGGCGCCAGACGGATTGACTCGCGGCAGTTCCGGGCAGAAGCGCCGCAACGGCCGCTGCGCATAATACAGCGCGCATCGCACGCGTGAACGTCTTGTTCTTCATGGCTCTCCTCGCTGTTTGACGGACCGGGCAGGAACTTGGCCGTCAGTATGCCGCCGCGCCTTGAAGGCCGCAAGGCGTGACCGACCGGCAACCGATTCGACCCCGGGGTGCTCGGCCCCGTTCAGTGCTTCAGCGTCTGCGCGAAGAATTCGCGGGTGCGGCGGATCGCGGCCTCGCGCGCCTGGGGATGCTCGCCGACGGTGGCGCCAAGACGGTCGGGCTTGTTGAGATTGCGCACGTTCGGCCGGTAGCGCACCGGCAGGTTGATGCGGTCAAAGGCGTGATGAGCGCCCGGGTAGATCACGATGTCGGCGGGGGCACCTTGGCCCTTCGCGATCTCGATGAGGTGAGCACAGGGCGCCGCCGGCGTCCAGTCGTCGGCACCTCCCGCAAGGATCAACAGCGGCGCGTACGGCTGGTACGGCGTCTTCGCGCGTGACAGCGTCCTGCATCCCGGATAGAAAGCGACTGCCGCGCGGAATGCCGGCTCGAGGCGGCTTGCCGGCCGCATGGCGTAAAGTGTTCCGGTGCCGCCATTGGACCAGCCGAGGAGGCCGATTCTTCCCTGTCCGACGTAGGGCTGGTCGTTGAGCCAGCGCGCCGTCGCGTAGGCGTCCTCGACGCGTTCGCGGCTTTCCAGGATCGGCCGTTTCTGCAACTCGCAGATCGTGCGGTAGCCACGCGGGTTGAAGCCGTCAACCAGCACGGCGACGTAGCCATCGAGCGCAAGCAGCTCGGCCCAGCGCCGGTACGAGGCCGTGATGTAACCGGAAGGGGTGTACATGCCGCTGCAGCCATGCATCAGCACGATCGCGGGGAACGGCCCCTTGCCCGGCGGCCGGAACTGCAGCGCGCTCAGTTGCACCGCTTCACCGCCGAACTCCTTGAGCGCGGGAAATTCGACCCATTCGACGTCGTAACTGGCCGCGGCCGGCGCCGTCAGTTCAAGGAGCACGGCGAGGAGAGCAGACAAAAGCCATCGACGCATCGGCACGGCCTCAGTTCACGCGGTGCTTCCGCACCAACTTTGCGTCGAGCTTGATGCCGAAGCCGGGCCGTTTGGACACCGCGATCATTCCGTCCCTGACCTCGGGCCGGTTGACCCACACCGTCTGCCATATCGGGTCGCGTTCCGGGTGCGCAAAGCATTCGGCATAGGTGCCGTGCGGAATGCCGGCGAGCAGATGCTGCGAGATCTGGCTTTCCTCGTGGTGCGCCATCTGCACGCCGGACGCGGCGCACATGGAAGCCGCACGCCTCCAGTCGGTAACACCCCCGCCTTCGGACACATCGTAGTTCACGAAATCGACCGCTCCCGCGTCGAGCAGCCGGCGCACACCCTGGCTCGTGATCTCGCACTGGCCGGCGTTGATCGGGATGCGGAGCGCCTTGCGCACGCGCGCCATCATGGCTACGTCGTCGTACCAGTGGCACGGCTCCTCGAACCATGCGATGTTCAGGTGCTCTATGAGCCGCCCGAACCGGATCGCGTCCTGTGCCGTCCAGCCGCGGTTGGCGTCGACACAAAGCATGAAATCGTTCCCGGCTGCCCGGCGCGCGGTCTCCACGCGCTTTGCGTCCTCCTCCGGCGTGAGCCCGCCGACCTTGAACTTGCAGCCCGCCATGCCGGCCCTGCGGTACGACTCCACCTCTTTCCCGAAATCCGCGAGTTTTTTGCCGGGCATGTAATAGCCGCCGATGGAGAGGATCGGCAGGCGGTCGCGATAGCCGCCAAGCAGTTCGCGCACGCTCTTCCCCAATGCCTTTCCGGTCAGGTCCCACACGGCGCAGTCCATGCAGGAAATGGCTTCGAGCAGCGTCTTGCGGTCGCGGTTGGCGATGGTGAGCGCGAACATTTTCTCCCAGATGCGCTCGTGCTCGAAGATGCTCATCCCCTTCACCAGCGGCAACAGCTCGTCCCGAATGATGCGCACGATCTCAAGCCCGTGCTCGCGGTTGTCGCCGTTGAAGACTTCGCTCGCGAGACCGTCCCTCGTGCGCAGGCGCGTGATGACGGTGCTGCGTTTGAGCACCGAATAAGTGCTGCCGCCGAAATTCTGCGTCAGCGGAATGTCAATCGCGATCGCTTCAACGCTGTGGATTTTCATGATCTCCCGCCTCTCTCCTCTCGCCTTACGCCTCTCGGGTCACTTGACCCGCATGCCCGGTTGGGCGCCCGAGTCGGGGGAAAGCAGGAAGATGCCCGGCCCGTCACCGGAAGCTGCCAGGACCATGCCTTCGGAGACGCCGAACTTCATTTTACGCGGGGCGAGGTTGGCGACAACGACGGTGAGGCGGTCCTTGAGTGCCGCGGGATCGTATGCCGACTTGATTCCGGCAAATACCTGCCGCGTGCCGAGCGCGCCGATGTCGAGCGTGAGCTTCAGGAGCTTGTCTGCTCCTTCCACGTGCTCGGCCGTGGTGATCCTAGCGACCCGCAGATCGATCTTCGAAAAGTCGTCAATCGCGATTGTTGGTGCGCCAGCACTGCTGACCGCCCCCTCCCCCTTGATGGAGGGGAGAGTCTGCAAAGCGGGCGAGGGGCCTTGGGGTGGGGATGAGGAAGGCATGGTTGGCACCTTTTCGATGTCGAACAGCGCGTCGAGCTGCTTTTCTTCAACTCTTTGCATCAAATGCCGGTAGGGCTGGATGCGTTGAAGCTCGGGCAACGCATCACGCCATGCGAGTGAACCACACCCCAGGAACGTTTCCGCTCTGGCAGCCAACTCGGGAAGTATTGGCTTAAGCCACATTGTCAGATACTGGAATGCGCACAAGCAGGCTGAGCAGGCTTGGTGCAGAGCCTCGCGGTTTTCCGAACTATCTTTCTTCGCCAATTCCCACGGCTTGACGGTGTCGAAGTACTGGTTGATCCGGTCCGCAGCCTGCATTACAACGCGCACTGCCTTGCCAAACTCGCGCGCCTCGTAGGCGTGATGGATCTGATCTCCGTCATTGCTCTTTTCCATGAGTCCTCGCGCCAGCCGCTGGACCTCGGGCGATTGGTTGATTTCTCCCTTGAAATGCCGGCTGATGAAGCCCGCCGCCCGGCTGGCGATATTGACGTACTTCCCGATGAGGTCGCTGTTGACCCGCGCCATGAAATCGTCCGGATTGAAATCCAGGTCCTCGACGTTTGCGTTGAGTTTGGCGGCGATGTAATAGCGCAGCCACTCCGGATTCATGCCGAGCTTGAGGTAGCGCAGCGGATCGATGCCAGTGCCGCGCGACTTGGACATCTTTTCGCCAGATACACCGATGAAGCCGTGCACGTTGATCTGGTCCGGCGTCTTGTAGTGGCCGGAGAAATGGAGCATCGCCGGCCAGAACAGCGTGTGAAAGTAGATGATGTCCTTGCCGATGAAGTGAACGATCTCGGTGTCCGGCGCGGCCAGGAATTCCTCGAAGCTACGCGTCTCGCCCTTCTGCCGAGCTTTGCCAGTTTCGAAATAGTTTTTC
>MEQT01000285.1 GCA_001770325.1 Betaproteobacteria bacterium RIFCSPLOWO2_02_64_14 | reverse complement strand
GTGAGCGCGCGGTTCTGCCGCGCGCCAGCGGGCCGTGACAGGGCTTGCCGGATCAGGCGACTGCTACCGTGGCGTTGCGCTCGAGGGCCTCGATGATCGCTTCGAATGCCGCGACCACGTTGATCATCTGATCGGGGGTGATGGGGTATGGTGCGCGGCCCTCGACCGCATCGGCGAAGGCCTCGAATTCGCTGCGCAGCGTGTCGATCTTCTCGAAACTCGAACGTTCGATCTTGCCGCCCGGCAGCCGCACCACGAGCTCGTTTTCGCCGATCGCCTCGGCGGACCCGTTCCTGCCGAAGACGTGCACCCGCCAATAGAACGGGCTCGCGCGCACCGTGCCGAGGAATCCGCTCACCTTGTTGCGAAACTCCAGGATGACCGACACCGTATCGTACGGATCGGGTTGGGGCTTGCGCACGATGAGCTGCCCGTGCACGCGCTTCAACGGCCCCATCAGGTTTACCAGCGAGTCGAGGACATGCAGGCCCGCTCCGGTCATGCCGCCGCCGGGAGATTCGGTCGGCAGATCGCGCCATGCGGAAAAATGGGCGCCGGAATTCTCGTTGCTGTAGTGCGACTCGATGTGCAGGATCTCGCCCAGCATGCCGCTGTCCACGACTTTCTTCAGCGCCGGCATCGCCGGCCAGAAGCGCTTGTTGGTGCCGATGCCCAGCACCACGCCGGCCTTGCGGCAAGCTTCCACCGCGCGCACCGCTCCGGCCTTTTTCAACGAGAGCGGTTTTTCGCAGAACACCGGCTTGCCGGCCCTGGCCACCTGCACGATCTGGTCCGGATGCAGCGAGTGCGGCGTCGCCAGCACCACCGCCTGCACGCGCGGATCAGTGAGCACGTCATCGAGTTCGGTCGAGAGCTCGAACTCGTGCCTGGCCGCGAAATCGCGCACGCCATCGGGTTCCTTGCTCACCCCGCGGACGAAATGCATGCGCTCGGTCTTGCCCTGCACCGCGTTCACGATGTTCTTGCCCCACCAGCCCAGCCCGATTATTCCTGCTCTTACCATGAGAGTCCTTGATCACATTGCAGTTTGAATGATCTCTTGCGCGCCCTGCGAATGCGCACGGCGCCTATTGATCTGTCATTGCGAGGAGCGACGCGCGACGAAGCAATCTCGCGGCTGGCCGCGGTAGCGTTGCCTGCAACGGGGATTGCTTCGCTCTGCTCGCAATGACACATCAAGCACAATTAATGAACGAGCCCGATTTCGCGCAGGTAACGCAGCACGCCGGGATGGATGAGATCGCGGCTCGGCGCCGCGGCGAGGGTATTCGCCAAGGTCGATTCCGCCGCCTGTTCGAGACGTTTGCCGAACGTGCCCTCGGCGCGGTGCAAGGCGCGCGCGAGGCGATATGCAACATCGTCCGGAAGCGTTGCGCGCGCCAGCACGAAGGGCCACGAGCCTACCGACGGAATCGGCGCAACCTGGCCGGGGTAGCTGCCCGCTGGCATGAGCGTCCCTTTGAGGAAAGCGTGTTTCGCCATGATGCGGCTGATCTCCCCGGCGGTGGGATGCACGAAACGTCCGCCCGCAGGACCCTTGGCGATCGCCATGAAGGGCGGCCATCCCACTCCGCCGCCCCACATCGCCGCGGCGCGTCCGTCGAGCACCATGGGTGGGCCATCGCCCGCCTTGTCGAGCAGGATCGCCTGGAAATCCTCTTTCATGTCGAGTCCGAGACCATCCATCACGTAACGCGCCAGCACGATGAAACCCGACGTCGCCGCGCCCCACACGACGGGCTTGCCTTTGAGATCCGCGATGTTGCGGTACGGGCTGTCGGCGCGCACCATGAACATGCCGGCCTGCGAGTAGGTGGCGTTGATGATCCGCAGGTTGCTCGCCGGCGGCTGGCCGATGCCACTCACCGCCTCGTAGGTCACCTCCCCCGTCACCAATCCGAGGTCGAGCTTGTTTTGCTCGAGAAGCGGCGCGTTCTCGGTGCTGCCTTTGGTATTGATGGGCTCGATCGCGAGCGTTGGCTCCATTTCATTCAGCACTTCGGCGTATGGCCAGCCATAGGCCGGAAATCCGCCGCCGGGCGTCGCGGTACCGAGTACGAGAGTTGTCTTTTCCGTCATGGATAATGCCTTTCCCTTGAACTCCTGAAGATGATCAGTCGAGCGCTTCGCCTGCGACTGCGCGCGATACCTGCGAAGTCTTGTCGATCCAGACGGTCTCGGCCGCATCGGTGTTGCCCACCCCGATGTAACAGAAGATGAGCGAGGCTTCCTCGGTGTCGGAGGCGTTGGAGATGACGTGTATCGCGCCGCTCGGTATGTAGACGAAATCGCCGCCTTCCAGGATCACCTCCCTGCGGTCGTCGCCGTCGCTGCGCGCGAACCACGCCCGAATTTTCCCGTACAGGATGTACCAGCACACGTCGTTCGCGGAGTGGTAATGCGTCGGATTGGGCTTGCCGCCCGGCACCAGGATCGTGCGGCCCATGGTTGCGTGGGCGCCCTCCACGATCCCGTCGTTGATCCCGAAGCCGATTCTCAGCGGCGGCTCGTAGGTCGTATCGGTGCCGATCTGCGCCGGGCGGATGATCGTCGCCATCTGGCGGTTGTATGGAACCATACGCACCCTCCTCAGAATGTACTTGAAAACGGCAATTCAGATCGTAGGTTGGGGTGAACGAAGTGAACCCCAACAACCGACGTTCGTTGCGTGTTGGGCATCACCACGTTCAGCCCAACCTACCTTCCCGTCCAGCGCGGCTCGCGCTTCTCGACGAACGCCTCCACCCCGATCCTGAAATCGCGGCTGCCGTAGCACTCGCGGATGAGATCGTCTCCCGCCGGCAACCCGGAGTGCAGCAGGCGGCGGATCGCCTCCTTCGTCACCCGCATGGTGATGGGGGCATTTGCCGCAAGCCGCGAACACATTTCCGCCGCCCGGGCATCGAGCCCTTCGGCCGAAACGATTTCCGAGAGAAAACCCGCCGTCAGCGCCTCTTCCGCGGTCAACGTCTCCGCCAAGAGCAGCATGCGCTTCGCGCGCGCGAGGCCGAAGGCCGCAGCGATCATTGCAATGTTGCCGACCGACAGGCAGTTGCCCAGCGTGCGCGCGATGGGAACCCCGAAACGCGAGCCGGGTGTGGCGATCCGCACGTCGCATGCCGTCGCGATCGCGAGCCCGCCGCCGATCGCCCAGCCCTCGATCACCGCCAGGGTCGGAACCTGCAGCTTCTCGACAGCGGAAAGGTAGCCCTCCATCGTCCGCTCGTACTTGATCCCATCCTCTGCGCTCTTGAAGTCACGAAACTGCGCGATATCGGTGCCCGCCACGAATGCCTTCCCACCGGCGCCCCTGAAAACGGCCACCCGCACGCTCGAGTCCGCGGCGATCTGTTCGCACGCCGCCCCGAGCTGTTCGTACATTGCCCACGTCATGGCGTTGCGGGCGGGCGACCGGTCGAACACGATATGTGCCACCGCTCCGTCGCGCCGCATATCGACCTTGCCTTCGTCGATGCTCAATTCGCACCCCCGATCAAACCAGGACGACCGCTGCCGCGCCCGCCAGGAACACCACCACTGTGCCCGCGATAACCGGGCCTTTCATCATCCGCCCGCCCATCATGAGCACCATTCCGCACTTGACGCAGGTATTAGTGATAGCCGCAATGACGATTGCATTCACCGCGATCTCGGCGTCCCCGGTCTTGGCGTATTCCGCCATCGACAGCGTGATCGCATCCACGTCGGTAAGGCCGGCGAGCGCCGCCACGAGGTACACGCCCTCGCCCGGAAAATGCGCCTGCACGAGCTTGACCACGAGCAGCACCACGGCGAAAAACGCTCCGAATTTCGCGGCGGCAGTGAGACTGAAAGGGTTCTTGAGAGGCACATCTTCGGAACGCTGCCCGGCGCTGCTGTGCATTACCGCCGCGCGCCAGAAAAGCACCCCTGCCACGACGCCGCCCGCGACCGCCATCGCCACGAATGGCACGAGCACCTTCGCCACCAGCGCGGGATTGACGACCAGCACCTCGACCACGACCCGGCCGAACATGATGCACCACGCGAGCAGGATCCCGCCCGCAAGCAGGTCACCGAGCCGCTCGCTGCCCTGTTCACTGCTGCGCCGCGCGAACGAGAGCGTGACGGCGGTTGAAGAGACGAGACCGCCGGTGAGTGCAGTGAGGGCCGCACCTCTGCCCGTACCGAGCCAGCGGGTGGCCACGTAGCCGACCAGTCCCAGACTCGAGATCAACAGCACCAGCAACCACAGCGAATACGGGTTGAGCGCGCCCCAGGGGTCGATCGTGCGGTTGGGCAGCAGCGGCAGCACGACGAATGTCGCGATCATGAGCCTCAGGCCGGCGAACACGTCATCCCAGCCGATCTTGCTCACCATGCCGTGCAATGGTTGCTTGTAGGCGAGCACGGCGGCGATCACCACTCCCAGGCCGATGGCAAGGCCCTCGTGACCCATCGTCACGATCGCGCCGAGCAGAAACACGGCGACCGCGCCAAGCTCCGTGGAAAGCGAAAGAGCCTTGGGCTGTACCCGCGCCACCAGGACGTAACTCGTGACGACCAGCGCCGCCAGCACCGCAAGTACACCCACGACCACCCACGGAAAATCATAGGTGCGGCTGACCCAGCCGGATATCGCGCCCACCAGGGAAGCGAGGATGAACGGCCGCAGCCCCCAGGCATCGATGTCGTTGTCATCCATCTTGCGCTTCTCGCGCTCGACCCCGATCAGGGCGCCGATGAGCAGGGCGGTCGCGAACGCCCGCACGGTATCAAGGTCCAGAGTGTGTTCCATGGCCCGAGTCTAACAAACGCCAAAGTGTTAACGCAGGAAGTCCTGCTGCCACTTGCGATAATCGCCCGCCGACACCAGTTGCTCCATTTCCTGGGCCGATGCGATCCGCGACTTGAGGTCTTCGGGGGAGCCGCCGCCAAAGAGGTGCGCATAGACCTCGCGCACAGCCTTCACCGCGGCGGCCACCGGCTGGTGCCCTTGCAGGAGAATGCGCCCGCCGTGCGCAGCCAGGTCCTCACGCTTTAGCGATGCCGGTGCCGAACCCACGATGATGGGCAGGCGCACCGCCTCGTAAACCGCCTTGATCTGGTCGATGGTCGCGAGACCGACGAGAAAAATGGCATCGACGCCGGTGGCTGCGTACGCCCTGGCGCGTTCCACCGTCTTCTCGGTGCCCTCCGATCTCAGCGCTGAAGTGCGTCCGGCAATGATCAGCGAAGGATCCTGTCGTGCCCGCACCGCGCCTTTGAGCTTGCCGACCATCTCGTCGGTCGAGATAAGCTGCTCCTGCCCTTCCTTCTGTCCGAACGGCGTCGGCAGCACCGTGTCCTCGATGCTGAGCGCCGACACGCCGGCATGCTCCAGCTCCTGCACCGTGCGCATGACGTTGAGCGCGTTGCCGTAGCCGTGATCGGCGTCCACGATCAGGCTCAAGGTGCTGGCGCGCATCATGCGCCGCACCTGGTCGGCAAACTCCGTCAGTGTCAGCACGATGAGATCGGGCGCCGCCAGCGTGGTATTGGACGCGACCGAACCCGCCAGCATCCCGACCTCGTAGCCGACGGATTGTGCGACCCGCGCGGTGAGCGGATCGAAGACGCTCGCCGGCGAAAGGCATTTCGGTTCCCTGAACAGCGCCCGGAGTCGTTGCCGTCGTTCCGTAAGATTCATAAGTCTCCCTGCACCTGTTGACTCCCTCCCTCGCGTGCAGCGCGGGGGAGGGCTGGGGAG
>MEQT01000284.1 GCA_001770325.1 Betaproteobacteria bacterium RIFCSPLOWO2_02_64_14 | reverse complement strand
CTCCGCCGGCGCCACCCCCTCAAGCACGGGACGCGAAGAAAAACGGCGATCGCGCGCGACCGGAAGAGCGGCCCGCGCAGAAAGCGGGACCGCGCCGCGAGCAGGGGCGAGCGCTGATCCCGGCATCAGCGCGTGCGCATCAAGCGGCACGAGCCACGCCGCGGCTCCTCTACTGTCTGCTGCCGCGTTCGATCACGACGCCCAGTCGCTTTACATTGCGCAGCGGCGCGAGCTTGGCGATCGCGACCTTGACCCATGGCGCGCCAAACTCCTCCTGGATCGCACCGGCTACGGCATCCGCAGCGTTTTCCAGCAGCGGGAAATGCTCGTCGCGAAACAACTGTTCAATGCGCGTGACGATACCGGCATAATCGATGGTGTCCCGCAGCTGATTGCTGCGGAGGCCGTGCCGGCCGGGGAGCCCAACCTCAACGTCAAGTTGAATCGTCTGTGGTGCGCGTTTTTCCCATTCGTACACGCCGATCAGCGTTTCGATGCGCAGCTCGGAGATGAAAATGATGTCCATTTATCGGGAGGGGCGCATGCTTCGTATAGAATGGGCGCACATTGTAGGTGAAAACGCTTGACGACACTATTGCTCGCGGCTGCCGCGTACCTGCTCGGATCGGTCTCGTTTGCCGTAATCGTAAGCCGCGCCTTCGGGCTGCCTGATCCGCGCACTTACGGCTCCCATAATCCAGGCGCAACCAACGTACTGCGTACCGGGCGCAGAGCAGCGGCTGCGCTCACGCTGCTGGGCGACGGCGTCAAGGGCTGGCTTGCGGTAGTCATCGCCCAGCGCCTCGCGCCGCTGGAAGCAGCCGAGATCGCCGGCGCGCTCGGCGCGGTGGCCGTAGTGATCGGCCACATGTATCCGGTGTTTTTCCGCTTTGAAGGGGGAAAAGGCGGTTCAACGGCGCTGGGCGTCCTGCTTGCGCTCAATCTCTATCTTGCGGCAGGAGCGGCGGCAACCTGGATTATCATCGCAGTCTTCTTCCGCATCTCGTCGCTCGCCACTTTGGTGTCCGCGGTATTCGTGCCCTTTTTCTGTTTCCTGCTGTATGGGGCGCACGCCTACACCTATGCACTGAGCATCGTGTCGCTGCTGCTGATCCTGCGTCATCGCAGCAACATCCGCAATCTACTCGCGGGCACGGAAGGCCGGATCGGCAGGCAGGATCCGGGAGCCAGGATTCAGGATTCAAGAGGATCGGCTGATCGCTGATGAAGCTGCCTTCAACTCTTCCAGATCCCAGCGCGGCCTGACGGTAAAACCGTCTTTCGCAGAATCCTGAATCCTGAATCCTGGGTCCTGTTGCATTCGCAGCGCAGCGGCGAATGCAATCATCGCCCCGTTGTCAGTGCAGAATTCGAGCGGCGGATAATGCACGTCGTAGCCGCTGCGCCGGCCACCGGCGGCGAGCCGTTCTCGCAGCAGGCGGTTCGCGCCAACGCCGCCTGCGACTACCAGCTGCGTGAGACCGGTCTGGCGCAGTGCTTCAAGGGCCTTGCGCGCCAGTACCTCAACGATGGCACACTGAAACTCGGCGGCAAGGTCGGCGCGTTCAATGGCATCGAGCGGTTGCCGGTTGAAGAGGGTCACTACTGCCGTCTTGAGCCCGCTGAAACTGAAGTTGAGATCGCCCGTCCTTTCCATATGTTCGAGCATCGGCCGCGGCAGGTTGAAGCGGCCGGGTCTTCCGCCATCGGCGAGCCTTGCGAGCGCCGGCCCTCCCGGGTAGCCGAGGCCGAGGAGCTTGGCGGTCTTGTCGAACGCCTCCCCCGCGGCGTCGTCGTGCGTTTCGCCCAGCAGCTCGTACTGGCCGATGCCGCGGACTCGCATCAACTGGCTGTGGCCGCCCGAAACCAGCAGGGCGACGAACGGAAAGCGCAGGGCTGGCGTAAACAACAGCGGGGACAGCAAGTGGCCTTCGAGATGGTGGATCCCCACCGCGGGAATTCGCAGCGCGTAGGCGAGACCGTGCGCAACGCTGGCTCCCACCAGCAGCGCGCCGGCGAGGCCGGGGCCTTGGGTGTAGGCCACGGCCCCCAGATCCCCGATCGAGCGGCCGGATTGAACCAGGATATCGCGGGTGAGCGGAAGCACCCGGCGTACATGATCGCGGGATGCAAGCTCCGGAACCACACCACCATAATCCGCGTGCAGCGAGACTTGGGAGTAGAGAGCGTTGCCGAGCAAACCCCGATCCGTGTCGTAGAGCGCGACGCCCGACTCGTCGCAGGATGTCTCTATCCCGAGGATCAACATGGCCTGCCCATCGAACGCGCTTCCATAACCCTACAAAAACAGCTTCGAGCTTGATATAATACAAGTTTTCTCCATGCCATCAGGGGTTACATGCCGACAGTCCGCGTCAAGGAAAACGAACCGTTCGAGGTCGCGCTGCGCCGCTTCAAGCGCACCGTGGAAAAAACCGGCCTGCTCACCGAACTGCGGGCCCGTGAGTATTACGAGAAGCCCACCTCGGAGCGCAAGCGCAAGCTCGCCGCCGCGATCAAGCGTAACCACAAGCGCTTGCGCTCACAGTTGCTGCCGCCCAAGCTCTACTGATTCCGTGAGAGCGTAGGTCGTGAGGGCGTGAGGGCAGGCCTTCGCGCAGTGTACTTTTCCCTCTCACGATCTCACGCTCTTCCGTCCCACCGTGACCCTGAAGTCCCGCATTAACGACGACATCAAGAACGCGATGCGCGCGGGTGACGCGCGGCGTCGCGACGCGCTGCGGTTGCTGCTGGCCGCGCTCAAGCAGCGCGAGGTTGATGAGCGCAAAGAACTGGCCGACGGCGACATCATCGCGGTGATCGAGAAGATGCTGAAGCAGCGCCGCGACTCGATCGCTCAGTTTGAGAAGGGTGGGCGACAGGATCTGGCGGACGCGGAGAAGTTCGAGCTCGAGGTGCTGCAGGCATACATGCCACAGGCGCTGTCTGACGCGGAAATTGCGGCTGCCGTTGTGGCCGCCATGAGCGACACCGGTGCTGCGGGTCCCGCAGACATGGGCCGGGTAATGGCAGCGCTCAAAGCGAAGCTCGCCGGCCGTGCCGATATGGGAAAAGTGTCGGCATTGGTCAAGTCCAAGCTAACGAGCTGATGACCGAGTTCGGGGCGTGCCGCTCCAACATGTCCAGGGAATCTGCGCTGGTGCAGGCGAGGTTGGCCGGTTAGCGAACGGGCCGATTTTGCCGCACCCGGGGCGCGGCCAGAAGGTTCTATACTGTGGGTTGAAGCGGGACACCCGTCACGCATCGCCGGTCACGAGCTACGCCTTCTTGCAATGATCCCGCAGTCGTTCATCCAGGATCTACTGCACCGGGTCGATATCGTCGACGTGGTCGACCGCTACGTCAAACTGAAGCGCGCAGGCGCGAACTACGCTGCGTGCTGCCCCTTCCACAACGAAAAGACCCCGTCGTTTACCGTCAGTCCATCCAAGCAGTTCTATCACTGCTTCGGCTGCGGCGCGCACGGCACTGCCATCGGCTTTGTAATGGAGTACAACGGCCTGGGTTTCGTGGATGCCGTGAAGCAGCTCGCGCAGAACGCGGGCATGCAGGTGCCCGAGATCCGTTCCGAGGAACTGCAGCGCAAGTCCGAGGCCGGGGAGGACCTCCATGCGGTGCTGCTCAAGGCCGCGCAGTTCTACCGGGCGCAGCTGAAGGACGCCACGCACGCCATCGACTACCTCCGCAAACGCGGCATGTCGGGTGATATCGCCAAGCGCTTCGGCGTGGGTTATGCGCCTGACGGCTGGCAGAATCTGGCAGCGGCGTTTCCGGAGTACGCGTCCAAGGCTCTGGTCGCCGCCGGACTGGTCAAGGAGAATGAGGAAGGCCGGCGCTACGATGTGTTCCGCGACCGCATCATGTTTCCGATCGTGGATGTGCGCGGAAACGTGATCGGTTTCGGCGGACGCGTGCTGGCCGGAGAGGACGCCGACTCTGCGAAGGGCGCGGGTGCGGACTCGGCATCCCGCAACTCGCCGAAATACCTCAATTCACCCGAGACGCCGATCTTCGAGAAGGGGCGCGAGCTCTACGGCCTGTATCAGGCGCGCCGTGCCATACGCGAGGCCGGTCGCGTCGTGGTGGTCGAAGGATACATGGATGTGGTCGCACTGGCGCAGCATGGCATCGAGTATGCCGTCGCGACACTGGGGACGGCGACTACGCCGCTGCACGTGCAGAAACTGCTGCGACAGGCCGACGAGATCGTGTTCTGTTTCGACGGCGATGACGCGGGTCGGCGCGCGGCGTGGCGCGCGCTGGAGAACAGCCTCGCGCAACTCGTGGACGGCAAGCAGGTGAGGTTTCTGTTTCTGCCGCAGGGGGAAGACCCCGACACCTATGTGCGGTCCGGTGGCAAAGCGGCATTCGCGGCGCTTCTCGCGGGCACCCTGCCACTGTCGAAATTTCTGCTGCAGGGACTGGCGCATCGCGCCGATCTTCCGACGGCGGAGGGCAGGGCGACCTTCCTGCACCAGGCGAAACCTCTCCTCCGCCAAATAAAGGCCAACGCTCTTCGGATGCAGATCGTGCGGGAGGTCGCCGAGATGGCACGCATGGCCCCGGACGAGGTGGAGCGGCTGTGTGAACTGATCCCGCTGGCAAGCAAAACGCAGCCGCCGGAGGGACGGTCGCCGCGCCCGCTGCCGCAGCCACTGTCGCGGCGGTTGTTGCGCATTCTGCTCGGAAATCCAGGCCTCGCCGTGGCGATTTCGGAAGACCAGCGGACACTGCTTGACTCGGATTCCGAGCTGGCACCGGTCGCAGATCTGGTGGACCTGCTCCGGGCCAGCAAGACCGCTTCCCTCGCGGCGTTGTTTGAAGCCACGCGGGACTCCGTATATGCCAGGGTATACGAGGATGTGGGGGGAGAGATACTGGCCGCGGCGGGTAATGATGACGCTGCGTTGGCCGATCTGAATGGCACGTTTGCGCAGCTGGAGCTCAGGCGCGTGGAAAGCGAGTACGCCCGGCTTTCCACCACGGGAGTCGGCGACGAACACGAGCGTCTGCGGTTTCAGGAGATTTCGCGGCGGCTTGCTGAACTAAAGGGTGCGGCGGGTGTCATTGTTCGTCCACCGCTTTAGCGGCCAGCGCTTGACATGTCCGGCTCGGGCCCCATATCCATCTTTGCGGCACGCCAGGGCTGGCAAAAATCGTCTATGGCACAAGCAGTTGGATAGGATATCTCATCGGCAGGACGACCCAAGTCTAAGGTATAATTAACAGTTTTTCATTGCAAATTCTCGGCGGGAACCCATTCATGGCAAAGCCCAGGAAAGTATCCAAGGTCAAGGCGAAAACCGTTGCCCGGAGCAAGGCTGCGGCCAAGCGGGCCGGATCCAGCGCGACCAAAGCAAAGGTAAAGCACCTGCGCCCGAAGAAGACCGCCGCCCGCCCACATCCGTCCCCCAACGTCCGGGCGCAGGCCAAGGCGCGGGTAGCGCCGCGCGTGAGAGACGGGGCCGCGCAGAAGGACAAGCGCCTGGCACGGGTCAAGGCCGCCGCCAAGAAGGTGCTGGGCAAGGCCCAGAAGCTCGACAAGGCCGCGCTTACCAAAGCGCTTGCCAAGCAGCAACTGCTGGCCAAGATGCGCCCCGACGCCAAGGGCAAACCGGGCCGGCGTGAGAAGTTGACCGCGCGCGAGAGAGCGCTCGTCAAGGAATTCGAACTGCGCGAACTGTCGCCGGCCGATGCCGAGGCGCGGCGCATGCGGCTGAAGAACCTGATCGTGCTCGGCAAGGAGCGCGGTTACCTCACCTACGGCGAGATCAACGATCATCTGCCGGATGACATGCTGGACGCCGAGCAGATCGAGAACATCATCAGCATGATCAACGACATGGGCATCCAGGCCTACGACCAGGCCCCGGACGCCGAGACCCTGCTCATGTCGGACGCACCCCCCCCCGCCGCTGACGAAGATGCAGCCGAGGAAGCCGAGGCTGCGCTTTCGACGGTCGATTCCGAATTCGGCCGCACCACCGACCCGGTGCGCATGTACATGCGAGAGATGGGCTCCGTGGAACTGCTCACCCGCGAAGGCGAGATCGAGATCGCGAAGCGCATCGAGGACGGCTTGAAGCACATGATCCAGGCGATCTCGGCCTGCCCGACGACGATTGCCGAGATTCTCGCACTTGCCGACCGCATTGAAAGGGACGAGATTCGCGCCGACGAGGTCGTTGACGGCCTGATCGATCCCAATGCCAAGGAGGAAGCGATCAAGGAGCTCGCCGAAGTCGACGCCGAGATCGAGGAAGAGATCGAGGGCGCCGAGGAGGAAGGCGACGAGGACGGCGCGGCGCAGAGCGCCGATCAGCTCAAGCTCAAGGCAGATTCCCTCAAGCGCTTCTCCGGGATCCGCACCTATTACAACAAGATGATGCGTGCGCTTGCCAAGAACGGGCCGCGCAGCCGCGCCTACCTGCAGGCACGCGACGCGATCTCCAATGAGCTGATGATAATCCGCTTCTCCGCCAAGCAGGTCGAGGCGCTGTGCGACGGCCTGCGCCGGCTGGTCGATGGAGTTCGGGCCCACGAGCGCGCGATCATGCAATTGTGCGTGGACAAGGCGAGGATGCCGCGCGCGCACTTCATCAAGGAATTCCCGGGCAAGGAGATCAGCCTGCGCTGGATCGGCAGCGAGATCGCCGCGCGGCGCCCGTGGGGCGAGGCGCTGGCGCATTTCGAGCCGGCGATCGTCGAGCGCCAGCAAAAACTGCTCGATCTCCAGGCGCGGGTGGGCATCCCGTTGCGCGACCTGAAGGAAATCAACCGCCAGATGTCGACCGGGGAAGCCAAGGCGCGGCGCGCGAAGCGCGAAATGACGGAAGCCAACCTGCGGCTGGTGATCTCGATCGCCAAGAAGTACACCAACCGGGGCCTGCAGTTCCTGGATCTGATCCAGGAGGGCAACATCGGGTTGATGAAAGCGGTGGACAAGTTCGAATACCGCCGCGGCTACAAATTCTCGACCTATGCCACCTGGTGGATCCGCCAGGCGATTACGCGTTCGATCGCGGACCAGGCGCGCACCATCCGCATCCCGGTGCACATGATCGAGACCATCAACAAGATGAACCGCATCAGCCGCCAGATCCTGCAGGAGACCGGGCAGGAGCCCGATCCGCAGCTCCTCGCCGACAAGATGGAGATGCCGGAGGAGAAGATCCGCAAGATTCTCAAGATCTCGAAGGAGCCGATCTCGATGGAAACGCCGATCGGCGACGACGACGACTCGCACCTTGGCGATTTCATCGAAGACCAGTCGACGATGGCGCCGAACGACGCCGCGGTCTACGCCAGCCTGCGCCACGTCACCAAGGACGTTCTCGACACGTTGACGCCGCGCGAGGCGAAGGTGCTGCGCATGCGCTTCGGCATCGAGATGAACACCGACCACACGCTGGAAGAGGTCGGCAAGCAGTTCGACGTGACGCGCGAGCGCATCCGCCAGATCGAGGCCAAAGCGCTGAGGAAGCTGCGCCACCCGTCACGTTCGGAGCGGCTGCGCAGCTTTCTCGACACCGAAAGTTGATTCCGGTGCGGTTGGCGTCGGGGGCGACGCTTTCCCGCCCGCAAGCGCACGCTTGGTGGAATTGCCCATCGTTGGCGGCATCGCATAACAACTGACGTTCTGATGTCGGACAACGTCGCCCCGCTCGACTAACGCGATATCGGGCGGTTTCGGCTCGCATCTGGATCCGCCGCCCTTGCGGGTCTCCGTAGCCTCCAAAGCACGACCAGCGGAGCACGCGAACACTGTCGCGGAGCCCGTCGCACCCTTGTTTCGGCAGCAGTGACCGTAACGGAATCAAGCAGTTGTTTTGGTTTCGTCGGTCGCGCATGCACGCAAACGCCGACCGGGCCCCATCCCCGTGGCGCCGCAAAGCCGCAGCAAATCCATGAAATTTGCGCTAAATCAATAAGCAGGCGCGACGGGGAAACTAGTATGTGGTCGCGTCGCTGGAGGAGATTCCCCTGAGCGTTCCTTGCATCTGCTTACGACGACACGCCAGATGCCGCCAACCGCGCCGTGAGGGATGGACGTGACAACGCACATGACGAGTTCTTGCACTCCGATGCCTGAGGCGGACGGCGCCCACGCGTTCTCCACGCCCTGCGGCGCGCGTGGCGCGCACGTTGTGTCCACTTTAGAGGCTGTCACGTGAATCGACCGTTTCCTGAAGCAACGGGGGTGAACCTCCTGCCTGGCGTACGTATCGAATCCACCAGCAACGTTGTGAGTCAGGCCATATGCCTGCCGCACCCAGATCGGTTCTTCGAGATTCGGTTCGAGTCCATCGGCGGACTGGGCGCCCACGCGGCCGGCCAAGTGCTGGCAACCGCCGCCGTGTTGCACATGGGACTGAACGGCGCGCACTTTTCGTCATATGGCTCTGAGAAGAAGGGGTCTCTGGTGCGCTCGTTCGTGCGGCTGGGCCATGTGGAGCGGCCGATCCGTACCAGCGCACCGGTCGAGACACCCGATGCCGTCGTGGTCTTCCACGCTGCCTTGCTGCGCAACCCGGCGACGCGTGCTGGGCTCCTCAAGGACGGCACGTTTATCTACAACGCGCCCCCAGGTCCCGTTCCAGAAGAACTCGCGGCGCTGCCGCGCACCGCGCGCCTCATCCGCGTCAATGCGCTCGGGATCGCCATGGAAGAGAAATCGCGACCCAATGCGGTACTGTTGGGCACGCTGGCCGGTGCGTTTCCCTTTCTCCCTACTGATGTGATTCTGGACGCGCTGACCGAGGAGTTCGCGGGGAAGCACCCCGAGGCGGTTGCATCCAATACGCGCGCGTTCCAGCGCGGCGCGACGGAATTCGAGTTGATGGATGGCGTCGGCCGCGCCGAGGGCGACTTGCCGGCGGCGCGTTCCGAGCCGGCGTGGGGTTACCAGACCCAGCCTCCTGGTGGAATTCTGCCCGAGCCGGGCAATATGGCGTGGAACGATCTCTCCGCGTCTCGCACCGGCGTGATGCCGGTTCTCGACGTGGAGAAGTGCATTCACTGCGGCGTGTGCGACCTCGTCTGCCCCGACTTCTGCCTCGCATGGGGTGAGGGAGCCGAGGGTGGCAAGTACGAGCGCATGCTGATGGGTGTGGATTATCGCTACTGCAAGGGCTGCATGCGCTGCGTCGAGTCGTGTCCGACGGGCGCGCTCACCCGGGAAACTGAAACACCCGGCTTGGCGGATCGCCTGCGCGTGCCGCTCTTTCCGGATCTGATCCCATAAGGGGAAACCATGACGACCCAGGCCTTCGCCACGGCACTGCGCGAAACGGACGCTCCGGCGCGCGGCGTCGTGCCGCAAAAGCTCGAGTTCAAGAGCGGCAACGAAGCTGCTGCGCTCGCTGCGCGTGATATCGGCTTTCACTTGATGGGGTATTTCCCGATCACGCCTTCGACCGAGGTCGCCGAGAACCTCTCGAAGATGCGCGCCGAGGGCCAGCACGAAATCGTGATGGTCGCAGGTGATGGCGAGCACGGTGCTGCCGGGATCTGCTATGGCGCCGCGCTCGGGGGCGGGCGCGTGTTGAACGCTACCAGTTCGCAGGGCCTGCTCTACGCGCTCGAGCAGTTGCCGGTGCAGGCCGGCACGCGCGTGCCGATGGTGCTCAACATCGCGGCACGTGCGATCTCCGGGCCGCTTGATATCCGGGGCGACCACTCGGACATCTACTACGCGCTCAACACCGGGTGGATCATGCTCTGCGCGCGCGATCCGCAGGCGGTGTACGACCTGAACTTCGCTGCCGTGAAGATTGGCGAGCATCGCGACGTGCGGCTGCCGGTGATCGTTGCCTATGACGGCTTTTTCACGAGCCACCAGAAGCGGCGCATCCAGGTATTCGACGACCTCGACGCGATCCGCCGTTTTCTGGGCGAGCGCCCGCCGATGCCTACGCCGCTCGACATCGAGCACCCGACGACCTTCGGACCGTACATGAACGATCCGGACCTCATCAACAACAAGGTGCAGCTCTCGGAAGCGATGGAGGCCGCACGGCGCGTCATCCCGGAAGTGCTCGCCGAGCTGGAAAAGATGACCGGTCGGGCTTACCCCATGCTCGACGCCTACCGGATCGACGACGCCGAGGTCGCCACGGTGCTGATCAATTCGGCAGCCGAGACTGCCAAGGAAACCGCTGACCAGATGCGCGCGCAGGGCGCGAAGGTGGGCGTGCTCTCGCCCAACGTGCTGAGGCCGTTCCCGGCGGAGGAGTTCCGCCGCGCGCTCAAGCACGTGAAGGCCGTTACGATCGGAGACCGTGCGGATTCCTACGGCGCAGGTGGCGGTAACCTGTCGCTCGAGGTGCGCGCTGCGATCCAGATCGACCCGGAGAATTACACCCGGGTGCTCTCGCGCATCTACGGCTTGGGCGGCAAAGACTTCTACGCGGCCGATGCCGGGCAGTTCTTTGCGCAGGCGCTTGCCGCCGCGAAGTCGGGCCGCGTCGACGAGCCCTTCGCCTACTATGGCGCGACGCCCGGCCGGCCCGACACGGCGCCGCGCACCGGCCTGCCGCCGATCACGGCCGCGGAGATTCCGCGCGGGATGGCGCAGATCCAGCGCGATCCGGTGACCGGCCGGCTCAAGGTCGAACTCCAGCCGCTGTGGAAGATGACCGAGGTGCCCAATCGCATCGGGCCGGGACACGGCGCATGCCCGGGCTGCGGCGCTTTCCCGACGCTGCACCAGGTCTACAACGCGATGGAAGGCGATGTGGTGGTGTTGTTCCAGACCGGCTGCGCCATGGTCGTGACCACCGGCTATCCCACTACGGCGCACCGTATCAACTACATCCACAACCTGTTCCAGAACGGTGCGGCGACCCTGTCGGGGCTGGTCGAGATGTACCACGAGCGCATCCGGCGCGGCGAGCTCCCCGGCTCCAAGGACATCACCTTCGTGATGATCTCCGGGGACGGCGGCATGGATATCGGCATGGGCCCCGCGCTCGGCGCGGCCAACCGCAATCACCGCATGATGATCCTCGAGTACGACAACCAGGGCTACATGAACACCGGCGCGCAGCTCTCGTACTCTACGCCGTTCGGCCACCGCACATCCACGAGCGAGGTCGGCACGGCGCTGTCGGGCAAGCGTTACCACCACAAGGACACTGCGCAGATATTCGCCGCGTGCCACGTGCCTTATGTGTTCACCGCGAGCGAGGGCTATCCCGAGGACCTCATGCGCAAGGTCGCGAAGGGGCAGTGGTACGCGAAGAACGAAGGGCTCGTCTACGGCAAGATCCTCTCATTCTGTCCGCTCAACTGGCGCACGACTGATGATGCAACCCAGCCCGTGCTGCAGGCGGCCATCGACTGCTGCTTCTTCCCGCTCTACGAGATCGAGCACGGCCACACGACGCTCACCTATGACCCGGAAGCGACGGGCCGCCGCCGTCCGGTCGCGGACTGGTTGAGCCTCATGGGCAAGACCCGCCACCTGACCAGGCCGGAGAACGCCGAAATCGTCGCGGGCATTCAGGCCGAGACCGACCGGCGGTGGGCGCGGATGAAGGCGATGCACGAGCACCCGCTTCTCTAGGAATTGGCCGGATCAAAATCCGACCAATTCCTTACAGAAGATCACTTGAGGAATGGGATGACACTGAACGGAAAAAGACCTGGTGGATCGGGATTCGTGAGCGCGGGGGCCGGCCGCTGTCCTCCCTCATCGTTAATTTTTGGGTGGTCTTCATTAAG